>CAYIIH010000001.1:0-102052 GCA_964363225.1 uncultured Verrucomicrobiota bacterium
GTCGTCGCGTCCGCCGAAATAAACCGCCCCACCAGCAGCGGATTTTCAAACAGCGCCTTGCGCAACGCCACCACTTCGACAGCGTTCGTTGGCACGTCCGCCAGCAGCGGGCGCACACCGAGTTGGTCGCCGTTCACGGTCACGTCATCCACGGTGCGCAATCCCAGCACGTCGCGCGTGATGACGCCCGGCAGCGCCAGAATCTTGTCAGTTATCTCCGCGACCCGTCGCAGCGATTCGGGATTCAGCAGCCCCCGCTCATGGACCACGCCGACCACGATGGTATCGGGATGCAGGCCAAACTGCCGCTCGACCTGGTCGTTATAGAGCCGCACCGCCGAGGTTTCCGGCAGCATGTGTTTCGGGTCGGTGTCAATCCGCGCCTTCGGGAACTGCGCAGCAACGAGCGCGGTCACCAGCAGCGCCACCGCCAGCACCGTCTTCGGAAACCGCACCGACCAATTGACCAAACGTTCGCGCATAGGATTGCCTTCGGCCGCTACTTCTTCGCCGCCTTCATCAATTCGTGCCCCTCGGCGAGTTGCTCCATCAAGACCTGCCGCAACAGTTCGCAGGCTTTGAGCATCTTCGGATTGGCGCAGCGATAGAAGATGTTCAGCCCCTCGCGCCGTGTCGCCACAATGCGCCGGTGCCGCAGCACGGCCAGATGCTGCGAGAGGTTGCTCTTGGCCAACCCCAGCGCGTCGGCCAGTTCGTTCACGGACTTCTCCCCCGCTTGCAGTGCCGCGAGCACCTTCAGCCGCGTCGCGTTCGCCATGCACTTGCAGACCTCGGCATGGAGCTGAAAAATCCGGTCGTCTGTCGCGTTCATGCTAGTTGCGATATGTCTAAACTGCTAAGTTTCGCGGGAAACAAATACTGCGATCAGCTGACGCTGTCAAATGGAAAGCGAATCGGGGTCAAATCGGGGTCAGTCTGCCACTTCGGCCGCCCGCTGCTCGGCGCCGCCGCCGGGCCGAACCTGGAAGAGATTTACATGCGTTGTTGCAGGGAGACCTGAGCCATGTGGACCATCTGTCGCAAGGAACTGGCCGACCACTTCAGTTCCATCCGGTTCCTGATCCTGTTCTGCTTCATCTTCATGGTGGCGCTGTGGACCTCGGAAAGCTTCTCTTGCCAGTGGCGCTGGAAAGGAGAATAAACTCTCCAAAATGAACGCTCGCGCGCCGCGATGAATGCGATCCCGAATCATACGAACGAACTTTGGCCCCACTCGTGGGCCGGGGCGTTGTGCTTGGCCGCAACGGCGGTAGTCGCCGCAGAGGTGGTGGACGAAGGCCGTTTCGTGCGCCTGCACTGGTCTGAACAAGGCGCGGAGCACGGCAATCCGGGCGTTCGTTACAACAGCCGTTTCCGCGTCAACGCGCCTGAGGTGGTGCTGCATCCCACTTTTGGCGGAAGGGTTGAAGCGCGCGCCAGTGGCCTGATGCAAATCCTCATGGAGGAAGACCTGCGGCGGCTGGCCGGCGCGGAGTTGTATCTCGAACTGTGGGGCGGCCATCCGGGCACGGTGAACCAGCGCGTCACCCTCAATGGGCGCGGGACCTATTCGTGGCCGAGGGTCGGCGTGGAAGAGCAGAACTGCGCGCACCTCTACCCGCTCATTCCGCTGAAGTTGACCGACCTGCTCAACGGCTACAACGCGCTCCAGTTCGCTTGCGACCAGGGCACAACGTTTTGGGGCCACTTCATCGTGGATAACGCCTGCCTCCGCGCGCTGTTGCAGCGCGACCATCCCGACTTGCAGAGGACCGGGCTGGCCGGCTTCCAAGCCTCGGTCAAAGCGCAACCTGCCGGCGAAACAATCGAACTGGCCCTGTCCGTCCCCGTGGACAAGCTCGCCGCCATCGCGTCGGTTGATTTCCAGGGAAACTACCGCGGCTACGATGAAAACGGCGACGGGCAGACAGCCGACTGGCACGGCTTCACGAAGATGCGTCAGCCGGTGGCCTTTGTCGGCGCCGCGAGTTCACCGCCTTTCACCGCCACCTGGGACGTTTCCATGCTCCCCGCGCAGAAGGACGTGGCGGTGCGCGCGGTGGTCCACTTCAAGGACCAGACCAACCTCGTTTACCTTGCGCCGCCCACGCACGGATTGGAAATCGCCGAACGGGAACACAGTCGCGTGGCGCTCTACACCTCGAAAGACCTGCCGCATCCGTTCTGGTCACGGGCGAACCGCCCGCACACCTGCGCCATCGAGTTGGACGCGGACCCCGGCGCCATTGAACGAGCGGAGTTGCACGTCGTCGTCTGGGACGGCGGCGCGGGCCAGGTGAAGGACTACTTCACCCTCAACGGTCATCCGCTTCCCGTCGCTGGGGAAGGCAAGCACGACGTGATTTACAGCGCTCTGAAGTTGGACCCGAGCCTCCTCAAAAAGGGAACGAATCAAATTGTGCTTTTGTCCGACACCGAGCATCACGGCATCGAAGTGCTGTTGCCGGGGCCGGCGTTAATGATCCGCAGCAAACGCTGAAAACCTCCGGCCCCAGGCCTATGATGCGCGCGGCCCGTTCATGGAAAGCCGGCTTCTCCCTTCGGACACGCCTTGCGCCCATGAACCGAACGGTTTCATCGCAACGGCGCTTGACGCTGAAAACGGTCAGGCGCAGGCTCCCAACGTGAAAACCGACGGGAAGCAATTCTCCGTCAACCGCGCAGCGACTGCGGCGGGAGACGGCGACCTGCCTGCCGGCAGGCAGATGACGTTGGACTGGATTGCCCAGCGGTTGCAGATGGGCTGCCGGCACACCCTGGCGAACCGTCTGAAAGCAATGAAGACTCACCCATAGCCGGGAACCCCTGCTCCACCAGCGCGAAAAACCAACCACCACTCAACAAATGAAAGAACATGATTTGACTCGGCGACAGTTCATCGCGGCAGCCTCCGCCAGTTCGTTGGCGACGGTGGCCTCAACCACACTCCCCGCCTCCGCGGACGTCACCCGGAAGGCCGGCAAACTGGCAATCCTGGGCGGCGACCCCATCCGGAAGAACAAAGCGTGGCCTCCCTGGCCCCACATCGACGACCAGATCGTGGACGCGGTCGTGAAGACCACCAAGAGTGGCATCTGGTGCCGCATCCAGTCCGCCTCCGGCACCGTGCCCACTTTTGAGAAGGAGTTTGCGAAGCTGATGGGGGCCAAGTTTTGCGTGGCCACCGGCTCGGGCACCCAGGCCCTGCACACCTGCGTGGAAGCCCTGGGAATCGGCGCGGGCGACGAAGTCATCACTTCGCCGTACACCGATCCGGGAACCATCGCGGCCATTCTGTCCGCCCGGGCCTTGCCCGTCTTGGCTGACCTGGACCCCGCCTCGTATCAACTCGACCCGGACGACGTCGAAAAACGGATGACGGAGAACACCCGGGCCATCATGCCGGTCCACATGATGGGCCAGCCCTGTCACCTGGAACGGATCATGGCCATTGCCAAGAAGCACAATCTGGCCGTGATCGAAGATGCCGCCCAGGCGCATCTGTCCGAGTACCAGGGGAAGAAGCTCGGCACGATCGCGCCTCTGGGATGCTTCAGCTTCCAGACCAGCAAGACGATCGCCTGTGGCGAAGGCGGGGCCATCATTGGGAACGACGAAGAACTCATGGACAAGTGCTACACGGTCCACAACCACGGAACTTCCCGCCGGGGCCGCACGGAATTGATTGGCCCGAAGTACCGAATGAACGAGTTCGAAGCGGCCGTCCTGCTGGCCCAGTTGGCCGGCGCCCAGGAACGCTTCCTGCGCCGCAATCAAAACGCGGCCCACCTGACTTCGAGGCTCAAAGAATGCCCGGGGATTGCGCCCCAGAAACTCTACGAAGGCACCGCCAGTGGCTCGTTCTACCTCTACGCCATGAGCTACAAAAAGGAGCACTTCAACAACGTGGATCGCGGCCGTTTTCTCAAGGCGGTCGCGGCCGAAGGCGTCAGCCTGAGCCCCTACATCGAGCGCGGATTGCACCGCGAGCCTTGGATCGATCACATCGTAAAGACCAAGGCCTACCAAAAGACGTTTTCGGCCCGGCGCCTACAGCAATTTCGGGACGAGATGAGCTGTCCGAAATGTGACCGGGTGTGCGAGGAGATGGCCATGATCTGGGCCTCGGGTCCGCTGCTGGGCACCCAGGCGGACATGGACGACATCGCCGATGCCATCCTCAAGGTCTATGAAAATCGTGACAAGCTGAGCTGAACCGCGGAGCGTCAAAAAAGCAATCTATCAATTGAATGGCGTCGAACAACCGAACCATGATTCAGCAGAATACAGCTACCGTGAAACCGCGTGGCGCACGAATCCCAGCGGCAGAGGACACGACCCTCCCCGACGGGGCCCGCGCCCACTCAGTCGAGTGGGACGTGTTTGGCCCAGCGCCGATTCCCCATGACGCGCAGGGCAAGGCCACGGTGGCGCCATTCTCCGTGCTGCCCTCCGTCGCCGATCTGGATGCGGGAAAAACGTTCGAGTGCCGGTTGGTCAAGGAACGTTTCACCAGCGGATGGAAGAAGGACTGGTCGGCGGGACCGATGCTTAACCTCACCTACATCGCGCGGCACGGCACTAGCAGCGGCAACAGCACTATCACCGTCTGCTGCCAGACCGAAAAGCCCGGTTAGAGCCTGTTCTAAAATTGCGTGGGACCCCACGGAATTTCAAAACAGGCTTTAGAAAGGGCAGACGCATAGGCGCTACTTCGCCGTAAACTCATATACCGCCATCTCGAGGTGCTTCAGCTTCGGCGTGGTGATCGTCCCCGCAGCCGACGCCGCCCGCGCTGGCGCGCTTTTCCCGTCCTCGCCCGTGCGGCGCATTCGGACTGCGGATGGCGCTGGGATCCACGGCGCCAGATCGTAACGGAAGGTCCGCACGCCCTCGGCACCCTGGTTCAATACAATCGCCAAGAGACGGTCCGGCAGCACGTACGCCGACAGACGAACGTCTGGTGCAGCATCCGTCAGCAGGCAGTTGCCAATGAGGACGCCGTTCGTGAAGTAGGACAAGAACTGCTGACGCAGCGCGGCGCAGGTCTTGAGCGTACGCGACAGCCCGGGAGCGTCGGCGATGCGGGCCGAGCCGTTGATGTTGTCGGGCTTCGAGGGCCACACGTTCAACATCAGGTTGTCCATGAACGCGAAGCGCGCGTCGGCCTCGGAGCGGTTGATGTTCACGTTGGGCCTGGGCGCCGGGAAGGCGTTCACAAAGGCCTGTCGATCGGCGTAGGCCCCCCAGTTCCAAGTGTAGTCCAACCATTCGCAGTCCACCTCGACGTTCCACAGCGACTCGCCGCTGAAGCTGGACTGCGGGTCCACCTTCCGCGCGTAGTCCCGGATGCGCCGGGTCAAGTCTTGCATGGTTGGCTTGTCTTGCGCGGACCAATACTGGTCCCAACTCACCGATGGCAGCCCCTTGTCAGCCCATCTGCGGCATGCGTCGGCGACCTCGTCCTGCCACTTCGCGTTGGCGGGTCCCACCTGGACGCACGACATGCCCGTGGCATACGGCGGGTTCCAGCGCGGGATCATCTCGGTATGGTAGGTCCAGCCGTTGTTGTTCGGAACCTTGAGCCCGTAGCGGTCTGCGGTCTGCGGATTGGCCTGCAGCACGCTGATGAACGGTGCGAGGTTCACCCCTGCCTCCTTGCACCGGCGCGCGGCTTCCCGCAGATCCTGCTCTGTGCCGAGGTGCGGGAAGGGCGAAGGCAGCGAGGCGTCGAACGCCCGGTGCCAAGCCCACATGACCATCTCCGTCAAGCCGTGGTCGCGGGCCTCGCGCGCCAGCTCGGGCAGATCGGTGAACCGCCACACGGCATCAGTCGGATCGGCCGGCTGGTTCTGGCACATCCACACGGTGCGGTAGCCAAGCGCTTCACGAATGTGGCGCGGCATGGAGTACTGGCGTCGGGCATGGGCTTGGACCCACGCGCGGAAGGGCTCGATCCCTTTGGCCCATCCGCTCCGGTGCGGAGTCAGCACCCACTCGCCGCTGGACCACTTGGCGCCCGGCGCAATCGCTCCCGGATGAACGCACAGCAGCCGGAGCCGCTTGGGGGCCTGCCGCAGTTGCAGCACCGTGGTGGTGTGCGGGTCCCAGCCCCAGCGGCGCGGGAAGAGGCTGAAGCCGCCCTTCAAACCGCCCAGGTCCATCCAGCGTGCCCACATGCTGTGGAACATGCCGCCCGACTTGTGCTCCACGGTCGAGTTGTCCACCGCATACCACACGTCCGTCTCCGGCACGGCCAGTTCCCGGAACGGCGCCGAGCCGAATCCGCACGTTTTCAGAATCGTCTGGTCGGGGCCGGCGACATCCACCAGCCCGCGCAGGTCGGGGAAAATCACCTGCGGGATCGGGCGCTGGGTGCCGTTGGTGATCTCGCAGGAGAGAATGACGGAACGTGCGTCAGCGCTGGTCCGCAGCGTGATTTCGGCCGCGACTTGCCCCCCGATCGCGAATCCCGGCCGGGTCGCGCCCAGGGCCGCGATCCGCACGGTTACCCGATCGGGCATCTGCTCGATTTGCGCGCCGGAACTGCCTCGGGCGGTCAGGCGCAACGGCTCGAACTCCGGAAGAGGGTATGCGACATCCACCAACCCTGCTTCTCCGAGATCGGCCTCGAGCAGCACGCCGGGTCCGGGGTACTCGAGGCGCAAGATCGCGCCGCTCGCCTGATCGAAGGTGATCTTCAGTCCATTGAGCGAGGCGCTGACCGTCGCTGCCCGGACCCTGCCTAAACCGCCCAAAATCAGAACCGCCGCCGCCAACGCGCGGAGAGCCATCACCGCAGTCATCGCTCCTGACATCATGCGGTGGACCCTATGCCGCCGCCCTTGGCGAGAAAAGCATTCTTTCGCTTCGTCCAGTCTGGAGACGAGAGTTGATGGAACGGCGACTTCCAGTCATCCTGCCCAACCAACGGCGTTCGGGCCAGTCGGTGCCGGACGTGAGCCGGCCGGAGACCAAGCTCTGGTTCTACTTCCTGGGAGCGTCCTTCATCAACGTGGGCTGCGAAGCGATCCACTTAGGTCAGACCGAGCTGATGAACCACAACGACCGGAACCTGGATCACTATTCGCACGTGCTCACCCTGATTCGGTCCTACGCTGCAAAACACGCCCGCCGACACATGGTGCTGCTCGATTCTCATGTTCCCAGCGGCGGCTTGGTGTACGATGGGCAACTGCTCATGGACTTCCATTCGTTCCCGTTGCGGATCATGGAGATGCCGGACACGCCGCAGGAAGCGATCCTGAAAGTGGGCTTCTCCGACGGCATCTACGGCCGGAGCAAAGGCGGCACGACGCCGAGCGGTTGGAAGTGCGAGCACCTGCCCTACCTGGTGGAGATTGACAACTGGGGTGTAAGCAAGACCCCAGGCCAGGCCAAGGCTGGGGGCATCTGGATTTGGGGCTACGACGAGATCACCTGGTTCGCGCACCAGAGCCAGCAGTATCGCAGCAACTGGCTGCGTTACGCCTGGGATTGGGTGAAACGGACCGATCCTAATGGCTTTCTTCAGATGCCCGGCAGCCGCACCGTGAGATCGCCGCGCGACGGCATGCGCTGGTACTACGCCAACAAGCCCAGCCCGGCCGTGCCTGATGGATTGGACGATGAGGACACAATCCGCGCCGTCTGGGCAGCGGACCGACCCAGTGGATCGGTGGAACCAACTCACGCCGGCGGCCGCTACCTGAAGGTTGATTATCCCGCCTCTACGGCTACCAACGAACTCCAAACCGCCGTCACGTACACCCTCTGGCTTCCGGACGGCGCTCCGCGCCTGCGCGGCATCATTGTCCATCAGCACGGCGCCGGCACCACCGCGTCCATTGAAGGTTCCACCGCCCCGTATGACCTGCATTGGCAGGCCCTGGCAAAGAAATGGGACTGCGCCCTGTTCGGATCCTCTTACCATGTGCTGAATGAGAAGACCGACCTTACGCCGGGCGGCTCCGAACACTGGTTCGATCCGCGCCGAGGTTCGGAGAAGACGTTCCTGAAGGCCCTCGCCGAGTTTGCCGCCCAGTCCGGTCATCCCGAACTGGAGACTGTGCCGTGGGCAAATTCGGACGACCGTTGTTCCAGTCCATGACCTATCACGACACGCCGAGTCAACCCCTGCCGGAGATGCGCTATGTGGACGCATCCGCCAAGCCGAGTGAGAAACACGCCTATGCCGTCATGACGGTAAACAGCGCGGGTCTGAAGTCGGAGCCGGCCGCTGCATCGCCCTGACACACGTGCAGCGCTGGGCCTCCGGGCGGAACTCCACGGAAGCGAGGCGTTCACTTCGGGAGTTTCATCCGCTCGCTTGTGGAGAGGCGTGCCGGACCAAGCCCTTCTCATCCTTGTCCAGCGGTGGCCAGACGCGCAGCCCGGCCGCCCCGGCCAGCGGGCGCTGCCGTGAATTCCGGTCGAAGGACAGAAACCAAGTGGCTCCCATCGCCACCGCTGCCGCCACCAGCACAAGATCGTGCCCACCCGGACGGAGAGTGCGCGCAAAACGTCGCGCCAGGCTTTCGGCTTGCTGGAAGGCGTCGGGCCAGTCCACGGATTCCAGCCGAAGCCGCAATCCCTCGCCCAAATCGTCTTCAAACTGCTTCGCGGCCCCGGTTTCCGGCTTGCGGAACAGAACGTTGAGCACTTCGACACGGCAGAGTTCCGACACCGTGACGGCCTTCTGGTCATCGTCGAGGTAGTCCCGGAGGGCGTCTGCTTCTTCGGGTGGCCTCAACGGGTCGTAGAGGCGGACGAGGAAACTGGAGTCAGCGCAAAACCTCATGTCAGGTTCCCCATGGCGATTTCACGCGCTCGCAAGCGGCGACGGTCTTCTTCCAACTCCTCGACAAAGCCGCCGCCTTTGTGCTTCTGCTTTCTGAGCCACTGAAAGTGAGCCTTCCAATCCGGCTTTCGTTCAGGCGGCGGTGGCGTCTGCGTCAGGTAGCCAACAGCTTTGCCGTTCCGGTGCAGTTCAAAGGTCTCGCCCCGTTCCAGTGCGTCCAGCACGCTGGCGGTCTTGCGGTTCAAGTCGCGCATCGTGAGTGTTTTCATGTCAGACAAAGTATGCCTGACGCCATTCTCTGACAAGCGGCATTTTCGAACGGCGACTGCTTCGCGGCCCGGCTGGGTGACTTCGAAGTGTTCTTCTTCGACGTCATGAATAACCGGGTGCAACAGTCCAACAACGGCGGCGGTTACACCGCGAACGGTCCGGCCCTTCTCCAGGTCGCCGGAACATGGCTGCCTGGACGGCAACGGGAACATGGCCTTCCTCTCGCCGTCGCCGACGATGGATGTCGCCGTCATTCGTGAGCTGTTCCCGCACTGTATCGCCGCGAGCACAGTGCGGGCCTGGACGAGGCTTTTCGGGGCAAACTCGAAGCCGCTCTGAAGCGGCTTCCTCCCTATCAAATCAATAGTCGGGGTCATCTTCAGGAGTGGATCGAGGACTGGCCGCCTGGGAACCAGGGGCACAACAGGTCGCCCAATTTCACGTTCTACCCTGCGAGTTTGATCACGCTGCGCAGCACGCCCGAACTCGCGTCCGCCATCGAAAAGGGGATGGACGCACGCCGCAGCCGCGGCGGCTGGCCTTTAGCCTGGGACATGTGCATGGGGGCGCGATTGGAGCGAGGCGATAAAGTTGCGGCTTGTCTGCAGACCCTGCTGCGGAATTCGCTGGCTCCCAACCTGCACAACAGCGGCGCTAACCAATCCGACGCCAGCTTGGGGCTGACGGCGGGCGTGGCCGAGGCGCTGCTCCAGAGCCATGCCGGGGAAAGCAGCCTGCTGCCCGCCCTGCCGACGAGTTGGAGCGATGGCTCGGTCGAGGGTCTGCGCGCTCGCGGTGGATTCGAGGCCAGCATCCAATGGAGGATCGGCAAGCTGCAATCGGCCGAAATTCGCAATGGCAACGCGACCGCCTGCAAGGTGCGGTCTGGAGCGAAAACGGCAGAGTTATCGCTCCAGGCTGGCGAGACCATCCGGCTGAACGCCGATCTCAGTGTCATCAAATGAAAGCATGTCATCAATGGCACCGGCTACCCCGAGATCATGACCCCGAAGAGCGATCGTTGACTGACGGGAAGATCGAGAAAATCAAAATCACGCACCCTACAGCACGAATGCACGCCATACGTTTCTACAAGCCAGTATCCAGTCGGCGCATCTTCATTGGGCTCCTATGCATGACGATGGCCCCAACCGTTGCCTGGATGCAGACGGAGCCGCCGCAGTCGTCTTCCACGATCGCCTCCACGCTGCAACCTTTCGTGGACAGCCACTCCCTGGCGGGTGCGGTGACGCTCGTCGCCGCCAAAGACTGGGTGCTGGATATCGGAGTCGTGGGCTTCGCTGACGTGGCGGCCCAGAAACCGATGAAGCCGGACGCCCTCTTCTGGATCGCTTCGCAGTCCAAACCGATGACCGCCACCGCGCTGATGATGCTGGTGGACGGAGGCAAGGTCAGCCTGGACGATCCCGTCGAGAAATACCTGCCCGAATTCAAAGGCCAGATGCTCGCGGTCGAGCGCGACGCCGAACCTAGGCTGCTGCGCAAGCCGGCCCATCCCATCACCGTGCGCGAGGTGCTCAGCCACACCAGCGGACTGCCCTTCTCGTCCCCGATGGAACAGCCGACACTGGATGGTCTGCCGCTGCGCGACGCGGTGCGCAGTTACCCGCTGGTGCCACTCCAGTTCCCGCCGGGCAGCAAATACCAATACAGCAACGCCGGCATCAACACCGCGGGCCGCATCATCGAAGTCGTCAGTGGGATGCCCTACGAGGAATTCATGGACGAGCGCCTGTTCAAGCCGCTGGGCATGAAGGACACGACGTTCCGGCCGAGCGCCAGCCAGGTGAAGCGGCTGGCGAAATCCTGCAAGCCCAACAAGGAGAAGACCGATCTCGAGGAAACTACCGTGACGCAGTTGCGCTATCCGCTTTCGGACCGTCACAGCCGTTACCCGATGCCGGCTGGCGGCTTGTTCTCCACGGCCAGCGACACAGCGAAGTTTTGCCAGTTGATCCTGAATGGCGGCGTCTTCAATGGCAAGCGCCTCCTATCGGCGCCGTGAAATACCGGTCCTTGCACGTTTCCAGGAACGAATTGGCCGAGGCGCGAGGCCAAGTTTGGGAAAATCGGGCAAAGCTGAGGGGGGCTCGATCGGACGAGATCGAGAGGGCGCGGTCAGCGGCTTGAACCTGGGCCCACCTGCAGCCGACGGTTCAAGAACTGTCTAAGCCGATGTGGCAACGAGCTGCGGCCTGCACGTCGAAATCGGTTTCGGCCAGCAGGTAGTAACGGAGCGCTTCCAATAAGCGCTGGGGGATTTTCTTGAGCGCGCCCCAGAGGGCCAGGACGCTGCGGTGGCCATCCGCTTTAGCCAAGGCCCGGTGCAGGCTGTTGTGGTGCAACAGTTGCAGCAGCAGATGGCCGATCTGCAGCAGGTAATAATAGGCCTTGGCGTGGTCCCAGTTTTGGCTGAAGACGTGCTCCAGGTTCAAGCCGCTGTTTTTTTGAACGTTGAAGCCTTCGTTTTCGATTTTGGTGCGTAGCCGTCCGACTTGGTCGGCAATGGCGATGACCGAATCCCGACCGACCGCCCAATTGGTCAGCCAGGCAAAGGTAGTTTTTTCGCCGGTGGGAGCGGTTTCTTCACACAGGATGGCGCCCAGGGTCCAGGAACGTTTTTCGCTATCGACCTACGGCAACGACTCCACCCAGCGATACACGCGGCGGGTTTTGTCGGGCAGGGTCGTGGTCAGTTTTTGTTGCGGGCGCAGTTTCAACAGAGCCTGAAACTCCCGCCAGAGTTCGGGCGTGCGGCCCTCCTTGAAGGTGACCACGAAGCCCCAGTCATACTCCTGGCAGAGAGCAAAGGTGCGGCCACAGCCATACAAGCTGCCCAAGCTCAGGCCGAACAGGAGCAAGCCCCACCCGCACAGAAAGCGCCGGTGATACACGACCATGGGTTTGAAGCGAGTGTCGGGCAGTTGGTCCAGCCAGCCGGGCTGTTCCGGGAAGAAGTGGCGGACGGTTTTGAGAAAGATCCGGACCAGGCCTATGACCTTCCGGACCGACGCCGCTTGGCAGTCACGTGGGTCCGGATCAGCGCCAGGGTCAGTTGGGTGAGTTGGTGGACGAGCTGTTTGAGGCGGCGATGTTCTTGGGTCCATTGTTTGACTTGGGGGAGTAGATCCACCGGGACGTAGGTGGTGTGGGTTTTGGCTTTGACCTTCCAGGTCAGATAGTGGCCCAGGTGCTTTGGGCCGTGCGCGCAGCGGCAGTTGGGGTTGCCGCAAGCGCGGCGGATGGTGACGAGGCTGGCGGCCAGGACAGGGCATTGGGCCTGGAGTTCCTTTTGGCGGGCCTGGAGGGAGCGGCGGATTAAGGTGGGATGTTTGGGTATGGACCTACGTTTGCGAGGGCGGTTTTTCCGGCCTGTAGAACTGAATAGTATAAAGGCTTATCAAATACAAGGGCAAAAGAGAGCCTTGCGACAACTTTTTTGAGGAGAGGGGTTGCCGCTCCGGCTCGTCGGCAGAGCGATGAAGCCAAGACTTCCGCTGGGAGGAAAGGTCCGAAGACTGCGAAAAGCCCGGCGGCTATGATTCGAAACCCATCCCAACGCAGCCCTTGTTCAACGAGAGATCCATGGCCTCACGGCCACAGCAACGCTGCGGCGCAGGTGCGAAATCCAGCTAGGTCACGGGGCGGGCACCCTCGGTGGCTTCGCTGGCTACAATCGTCGAATGCGGATGTTCCGATACCCCACCTCGCCGGCATACGCATGTTGCAGGGCGATGTGGCCGCCGTAACCGTCCATCTTCGGTGTGAGAAACTGGCGCATGGAATCGCTCAGTTTGGCGTAGGCTTCGCGCATGGGCTGGCCGCCCCACGCATACTCCACAATCTTCTGACCATTGAGCCAGTGCTCCACTTGTCCCCCCTGCATAACGATGCGCGCCTGGTTGTACTGTCCCACGGGACGCAGCAGCCGATTCGGGCCCGGCGCGAACAAATGCGCCGCGGCGCCGGCTGCCAGTTTGCGATTCTGGGCCTGTGGATGACCGTCATCGCCGATCTGCATTTCGGCGCCGCCGCTCGAAGGCAGGAGTTTTGATTCGTCCACGACGTTGTAGAAAACTCCGCTGTCGCCCTTGGCGGAGACGCGCCATTCAAACTCCAAGACGAAGTCCTTGAAGCGCTCCTTCGAGACCAAGTCCCACCCAACCTCATTCTTAAGCCTCTGAAGATCCTGAATAGGCGCACTTGCTGTGGTCTTCAACGCGCCGTCCTCGACCACCCAGCCTTCGCCCGGAAAGGACTGGCGATTGAAGCCGCGCCAAGCCTCGGTGGATTTGCCGTCAAAGAGAACGATCCAACCGTCGGTCGTCTTTACTTGGCCAGACTCACGCGCTCGGCGGATTGCCGGAAGTTGGTCCGAGGGCTGCACGGAACCTGGCCCTGCCTTTTCGCTTGCCGCAGACGATGTACCAGTCGCTTTCTCCGCGGCACCCGAAGCAGGCGTCGCCTCACTCTTGACCTTAGCTGGCGGGACGGCAACCGGGGCGCTGGCCGGCGAGAAGCGAACAAGGAAGGCGTCGGAGTCCCCGCGGCTCGTCAGGCGCATCGCGTCGAAGACGGCGGTCCCTTTGAACACACCGGCGAAGTAGAGGCTTCCACCAGCCCCCAGCGCCAAGCCGTTGCATTCAATCGCTTCAGTTCCGCTCCCTTGCCTGACCCAGCCCAGGACGCCCGTTTTGTCATACTGCGCCAGGAAGACCCCATTGGCGCCGCCGCTTGAGATAGGTGTCCCCGCGACTGACGCCACGCCAGAGAACTGACCGGCCACACACACATTCCCGGCATCGTCACAGACCACGCCAGGCGTGCCCCACGGCACGGTGCCCCTGCCCTCCTTAATCTTCTTCAGCGAGATCAGTGTTCCGTCAGAACCGTACTTCGCCAGAAGGGTGTCATATTCATCCGCTGCCACCACGGCTTGGCCACCGAATTCCGCGATCGCCTGGAAGATGCCAGAAACATAACACTCTCCTTGCGGGGAAGCCGCTATCGCCACCGCTGCGTCGAAACCGCTGCCTCCGCCCGTCCGCACCCAACGCACATCTCCATTCACGCTGCACCTGGCGATGAAAAAATCCACTCCGCCAGTGCTGACGACCGGGTGCTGTCCGAATGAGGTCTGGCCGGGGAAACGACCCGCCAAGAACAAACCGCCAGCACGGTCGAACACCACTCCGGTGGCAAAACCATCCGCAGGGTTCCGCAACCACTGTCGCTTGCCTTGGCGATCATACTTCGCGAGCAAGATGCCCTCGTCTTGCCCGCCGGCGACGAGCCTTGTAGTGCCGTCAGTGATCACGCCCGAGAAGCAACCCGCCACATAACAGTCCCCCGATTGGTTCACAGCGATGGCGATACCGACATTCTGACGCGGTCCATTTCCACCCAAAGCGTCAACCCAGCGGATGTTCCCGTCGCGGTCAAAGCGGGCAAGGAAGATCGCCTCCTTGCCGGCGGCTTTCAGTTGGCGATCTCCGAATTGCGCCATTCCTGTGAATCGGCCAGTCACGAGGCAGTCGCCACTCTCATCCATTGCCACGGCGCGCGCCGAATCTTCGCCGCTCCCGCCTGCCGTGCGGACCCACTGCAATGCCCCGGAAGCGTTGTATTTGCAGAGGAAGGCGTCCTTGCCACCAACGCTGCTGAGGGTGGTCGAGCCAAACGACGCCCCGTCGCTGAAATGGCCACAAACGTAGGCGTTGCCGGCGGCGTCTGCAGCCAGCCCCATGTGCCCTCCGTCATCGCCCGGACCGCCGATCTGGCGGACCCATTCCACAGCCGGTAGGTGGTCTGCCGGCGGCGCGGAACTGACTTGTCCACCTGCTGGTTTCGTGAGCGAGCGGCCCGGCGTCAGGAAGAGCTTCCACGCGGCCAGGCTGCCGACCAGCAAAACCAGCATGACGCCGACCGCCCACTCCCAGTAGCGCCAGCGTTGGCTCAACCTCGCCTCGATGAGTTCATGCCTTGGCTCAACTGCCACCGCGTCTACCTCGGCTGGTCCCGACGCCAATTCTGACGCGAGGCTCTCGCCACGCGGCTCGCTTTCCACCTTCAGCCCGATCCACTCCGCCACCGCGCGTGCGCTTTGTGGTCGTTGCGCCGCGTCTTTGCCCAAGCACGCCATGACCAGCGCGGCCACGTCCGGCGGAATGTCATTCGTTAACTCCAGATCCGCCAACCGCTCTTCCAGCGACACCGGCGCCACTTGCAACACCTGATGTCCAATGTCCCCGGTGTAAAACGGTGGCTTGCTCGTCAGAAGCTCATACAGCGTCGCTCCCAGCGCATAAATGTCATCGGTTGCCTGTGCCCGCCGCCCTTCCAATTGCTGCGGACTCATGTAGGCCAGCGTCCCGCTCGTGCGTTGCGCCGACACCCGGCTCACCGAATCGCACACCACCGCCGCGATCCCAAAATCGGCCAGCTTCAAACGCCCTTTGCTGTCGAGCATCAGGTTGCTCGGCTTGAGGTCGCGGTGGATGACTTTCTCGCCATGCGCGTAGTCCAGCGCTTCGCACAGGTGCTTGACCAACGGCTGAAGCTGCTCCCAAGGCAACAGCCGCTTGTCTTGCTGCACGCGCCAAGCGGTCAAGGTCGGGCCCTCGACATATTCCATCGAAATGAAGGCCGGTTCGCCCTCGTGCTCGTGCAGGTCGTAAATGCGGACGATGTTGGGATGCGCCAGCCGGTGGCTGCGCGCGGTTTCCCGCCGCAGGTCGTCAATCGCCGCCGGGTCGGCGCGAACCTCTGGCGGAAGAAACTTCAAGGCCACCGGTTCGTTCAACCGATTGTCCTGGGCGAGCCACACCTCGCCCATGCCACCGCGGCCCAGCGGCTTGTTCAGAACAAAGCGGCCCGCACCAATGCGCTGGCCCGGCTGCACTGGTCCTGACTTGATCATCTGATTATCATTTCAACGGAACATTTAACAAATCCTGGCTTTCTCTAAAAGCAGAAAAACTCCGGCTACGGTGGTCCAACTTCCGGCCAGCCCGGCCTCTCATCCGCCCGTGGCCTGGAAAATGGCGCGGCGACTTTGGTTACGACCGGCCCGCCGCCTTCGTTTCTATTTCTGGGATTCGCAAAGCGTTTTGACCTCTTCCTCCGAGAGCGCCCGGTTAAAGATCATCGGTTCGTCAATCGCGCCGATGAACGAAGCGCCGGCCTCCTGATATTGCGAGCCGATTCTCAGATCGGAATCGCTTTCTGGGAGTCGGCCGCTCCATTGATGAACGCCCTTTTCCTGTTCCAGTTCGCCATCGACATAGGTGTGCAATTCCACGCCGTCGTAGGTGGCCGTCACATGGTGCCAGCTCCCGTCGGCTACCACATCGTCAGAGACGATCACCATTTCACCGCGGTCAGCCCCGATCTGCCAGTGAAGTTTGCCCGCACTCTTGACGTATTCCCAGTCAGCGGCGAGGCACAAGGCGTATCCTTGGCGGTAATCTTTGTCGAAAATGCGGCGCCACTCACCCTCCCGTCGGTCGCTCTTGATCCAAGCGGCGAGCGTGATGTGCTCGGGATTGAGCGAGGGGTGGTTGGACACCCATACCACGCCGTTCGTGCCAGAGAATTCGTAGGCGCCGCCACGCCGGCCATCGGCGGTCCAGCGCACCCCGTTCGCCCGACCATGATTGCCAAGAGGACTAAGATCGGGCACCACGCCATTAGCCGGTGGCGAGTCGAAGTTGAAGTGGAGGACCAAGGCGTCGCGCAACGCTTGTGTGCGGGTGGCAGCCGAGGCAGGCACGGTTTGCCGCTCGTGCAATGGGGGAAGTTCTTCCAAACCGCTCCATACCACACGGAAGCCTATGTTGTCATATCTTTTCAGAGGCTCGGCGAACCCATCTCCCATCCGGTTGGCGGAGAGGAGCACTTGCGGGTGGGAGTCGTTCCAGCCGCCTCCACGATAGGTACGATAAGTCTGCCCTTTACCATCGGCACTCAACTCCGGAAAGGCCGCAAGCACCGACTTATCGTTCATCCATCTCGTGTACAAATCGAGACACCATTCCCAGGCATTGCCGCCAAGATCAAATAGGCCGTGCCGGTTGGGGCTGAAGCTGCCAACCGGGGAGGTTCGAGCGTACCCGTCCCCGTACCGGGCAATCACGGTTATACCCCTCGGCAGGTTACCGTCGTTCGTCCCTTGGCTGCCGTAGTTGCCCGCTCCAGCCGGTGGAGGCCAAGCGTCGCCCCAGGGATATTTGGCTTCACCCACAGCCCGACTCCACTCCGCGTCGCTGGGCAAGCGATATTGATGCTTGTGATCCAACTTGCCCGCGTCCTGTTCCTTTTTGGTCAGCCACCGACAAAAGGCCTGCGCTTCTTCCCAATTGACGCCAACGACCGGATGGTCAGGACCTTGTGCGAAGCCGGGATTCCGCCAATCGTAGCCTTCGCGCTCCTTCCATCCATCCTTCTGGTGCCCAAACATTTGGTGGCCCGCATCATATCCAGTTGCTTTGACAAAGGCCTCAAAATCCTGCACGCGGGTTTCCCACAAGCAGAATAAAACCTCCGTGCCTGGCACCGGGACAAAGACCATGCCCAGGCTGTTGGTCCACCGCTGACCTGGCTCCAGTTTCTCGGGTGTGGGGCCTGTCCGTGTTTGGCCAGGGGCATCGTTGGTTCTCACCGACGCTGATTGTTTCGTTGGGCGGTTTGTCACCCAATACCAGCCGCCCAATGCCAAGAGAAGCACCGCGGCAATCACACCTTCCCACAAAATCAGCCTTTTCCAAAAGCCGGATGGCTCCCGCTCTTCCCGCGCAGCGGCCGCTTCTGCCTGAGCCTCTTCCGCGGGCTGCGAGTCGCTGGAGAGGTCCATCGCCGTACGTTCGGCCGCCGGCTTCGGAGTGGCCCCGAAACCGACCCACTCCGCCACCGCCCGCGCACTCTGCGGGCGTTGCTCCGGGTCTTTGGCCAGACACGCCATCACCAGCGCCGCCACGTCGGGCGGGATTTCGTTGGCCAACTCCAAATCCGCCAGTCGCTCTTTCAGCGGCACCGGCGCCACGTGCAGCACTTGATGGGTAATGTCCCCGCTGTAAAACGGCGGCTTGCTCGACAGCAACTCATACAGCGTCGCTCCCAGCGCATAAATGTCGTCGGTTACCTGCGCCCGCCGCCCTTCCAACTGCTGCGGACTCATGTAGGCCAGCGTCCCGCTGGTTCGTTGCACCGACACCCGGCTGACCGAATCACTCACCACCGCCGCGATCCCAAAGTCCGCCAGCTTCACCTTCAAAGGAGAGCCGAGGGTTGTGGGTCGAGCGAGCAGAATGTTACCGGGCTTCAAATCGCGGTGAATCACCTTTTCGGCATGTGCGTAGTCCAAAGCGTCGCAGAGTTGCTTGACCAACGGCTGAAGGAACTCCCATGCGTACACCCGGTTTGGCTGTTGCAGACGTAACGCGCTCAGCGTCGGGCCATCCACGTATTCCATCGAGATGAAAGCCGGCTCGCCCTCGTGCTCGTGGAGGTCGTAAATGCGGACGATGTTGGGATGCGCCAGCCGGTGGCTGCGCGCGGTTTCCCGCCGCAGGTCGTCAATCGCCGCCGGGTCGGCGCGAACCTCTGGCGGAAGAAACTTCAAGGCCACCGGTTCGTTCAACCGATTGTCCTGGGCGAGCCACACCTCGCCCATGCCACCGCGGCCCAGCGGCTTGTTCAGAACAAAGCGGCCCGCCCCAACGCGCTGGCCCGGCTGCACTGGTCCCGATTCGGTCATCAGATTATCCTTTCAAAGGAACATTTAACAAATCCTGGCTTTCTCTAAAAGCAGAAAAGCTTCGGTCACGGTGGTCCAACTTCCGGCCAACCCGGCCTCTCATGCGCTCTCGGCCTCGAACAGATCGTAGATGCGGAGGATGTTCGAGTGAGTCAGTTTGAGGCTCTTCTTGGTTTCCCGGCGCAGATCGTCCAAAGCGACGGCGTCGGCCCGGATCTCCGGCGGCAGGAACTTCAAGGCCGCCGGCTGCTGCAATCGCTCATCCTGCGCCAGCCAGACCACGCCCATGCCGCCCTGGCCGAGCAGTTTGAGGAGCGTGTAACGGCCGCCGCCCGCCCGCTGGCCGGCTGCCTGGGGGGCGGAACCGGACCGGCTGGGATCGAGAAAACTGTTTTCGTTTGGCATGGCCGTTGGCTGCCGCCTGAAGATTTCGTTTCAGGTTTGACGGTCAAGGACGAACCCAAAGCATAGCGTTCCAGAGCGTAAAGCAAACCGCCTCAAGGGACAAGAATGCAATTTTCACTTTTCTTTCGACGCCTCCCAATTATCATTAGATCAATCTATTTCGCCGAAAGCCATGGGACCGAATGATTAATCTGTTTCGCAAAACACGCTGGGCCGTTTTCAACTGCCTGACCGGGGAGTTCATCACTGTCGAGAAGCTCCCGTTTGAAATGGGGTCCGGCGATGGCGTTGACCTGAAGCTGGACGGCGAAGGCGTCTTGGAGAAACACTGCGCCATCAGCCATGTCAAAGGCTTCGGGATTTGCCTGGTCAAGAAGGATGAGCTCGCCCAGATGTTCCTGAACGGCGTGGCCGCCGATTTTTCGGAGTTGAAGGCCGACACCGATTTTTCTCTGAAGATCGGCTCGTGCCTCCTGGCGATTCGCGGCGGTCGGGACCTGGAGGATTGGCGCCGGACGCTCGATCTGAATGAGTGGACGCTCTTTGATGCGGCGGGCAACGCCGTGGAAGGGCCTTTGCCCCTCCAGGACCTTTGCCGCATGGCCCGGCAACGGCAGCGCGATCCGCAAACCATTGCTTTGCCGAAGGGTTTGACCATGGGTTTTTATCTCCATCAAGTTCTGGAGGTGGCGGGGTCCAAAATGGAAGAGAGTTATGCGGCCGGAGTGCCGCTCGCCGCGCTCGACAGTAATCAGGCCGCGTCCCTGCTCCTGGATTACGACCTGAAGATCGAGGCTCCGACCGGCCAGGGCGCGCTGACCTGTCCGGTCTGCTGGCTGAAATTCGACGAGGGCGACATCATGCACGTGGCGGTGCACGATTCGCTCCGCGGCGATCCCGTCCTCGGCGAAGACGCGCCGCAACGCTTTCACGCCACGCGCTTCAACAACCGCGGGCAGGCGCTGGATGCCTTTGGCCTCCCTTGCACCGACATGGCCTGCCCGCATTGCCGCCGCGCCTTGCCGCCGGGGTTCGTCGATGTGCAGCATCATATTCTTTCGATTGTGGGCGATCAGAGCGCCGGCAAATCCTATTACCTGAGCGTGCTCATCAAGATTCTTCCGGCCAGTCTGTACAAGCATTTCTCGGTGCTGTTCCAGGACGCGGACCCGGCGGGCAACGCCATGCTGAACGACATGAAGAAATCGTTGTTCAGCGCTCAATCCCCGGAAGAGGCGCGGCTGGTGAAGACACAATTGGAAGGCATCATGTACGAGCGGCTGCCCCGCTACGGGCGCACCGTGGCCCTGCCCAAGCCGTTCGTCTTCTTCATGGCGTCCATTCGCGATCCGGCCCAGCGTTGCTCCGCCATTTTTTACGATAACGCGGGAGAACATTTTCAACCGGGACGCGATTCCGCCGACTCGCCCGGGGCGCAGCACGTGGCCAGTTCCGCCGGCATTTTCTTCTTGTTCGATCCGTTCAACAACCCCGAATTTCGCCGGCGCATCGCCGGACAGCCCGACCCGCAATTCGAGAAACCGATTCTCGACCAGCAGGACGTGATTTTGTCCGAGTTGAAGGTGCGCATCAAAAAGCTGCTCAAACTGGACATGGGACAAAAGATCGCCACGCCGCTGGCGGTGATGATCGGCAAGTGCGATGCCTGGATGCACCTGCTGGGCGAGCAGCCGTTCCGCGATCCCCTGGAAACAGACCGCCTGAACCTGGAGGCCGTCCGGCACAATTCCGAGCGCGTGCGCCGCCTGATGCTGGAGGTTTGCCCCGCCGTCGTGGCCAACGCCGAAGGCATCAGCGAGTCGGTGATGTTCTTTCCGGTCAGCGCTTTCGGGCATCCGCCAGTCAAGATCGGTCCGGGTGATTACGTGCCTGATCCCAGGAAACTTAAGCCCATTTTGGTGGAGATTCCGTCGCTCTGGATTTTGTCGCAGGTGACGCCGGGATTGGTTCCGGCTTCCTGAGTCCGACTGACGTATGCCTTGGCAATTGATCTATACCAGTTCGCCGCGAGGCCTGGCCGCCGGGCAATCCGGCTTTGGCACCGTCGCCCGCAGCGCGGAGTTGCGCGAAGCCTTGGTCACACGCCTCGAACAATTAAGTTCTTATCACCATCTTGCCCAGGCCGGAGCGGGCTCGACCACGGCCAACCCCGTCATCGCCGCTTATCGGATCGTTGACATTCGGGGCGCCAAATACCACGTCCTGACTCGCATCCAGGACGCGGGGCTGGACTTCACCAATCGCACCAACCACCTGGCGCACCACCTGGTCTTTCAGCCCTACGAATTGGCCGCCATGCCGTCCCCGGCGGTCCTTTTGCGTTGCTGGAAGGGCTGGCGCGCGGAGTGGAAGGAAGAACCGCGCTTCCTGGCCGACACCGAGTCCGGCAGCCTGGCGCAAGTGCCGATGGCCGTGCCGTTGCCGGCGAAGGCCTGGCAGCAAATGACCGGCGATGCGGGCAGCGCTGCGGCCTTGCTCGAAGGCCAATATGCCGCCGGCTGTTATTTGCTCTGCCAGCGTGGCGGCGAGGAGCAATGGCTCCAGTTGATTTCCGAATCCCTGCAATTGCTCAATCCCGAAGGCCGGTCCCCCTTGAAGGCCTGGCAATACACGTTTACCTCCGTTTTGCAGGGGGAAGATAATCCGGCTGATTTTCGCTGGCGCGGTTGCCGGGCGGGCACACCGGCTTACGAAGCCGCCTTGCGCAGCGGCGCGACGGTCTTCGATCTCGCCTCCCTTCGCGCTCCTGAAAACGATCTGGCCCATCTGGCGCGCCATGGCAAATCTTCCCGTGCTGCCGTCGCGGAAGGGCCTTCAGCCCTTTCGAATCAACGGGACCTTGTTCCGGATCCGGGACTGGCCACGGGTAAAACTACGCTGCTGTTAAGAAAGGATGTGATGCCCAAGGCGCCTATAGTCGTGGCTGGCCTGGCCCCGGCGGCGGACCTTGAATCTTCAACCTCAGCGGCGGAGGAGCCGGTTTCACTTCTGGCCAGGCTGGCGCGTGCAAAAGTGGCCTGGGCCTGCCTGGCGAGCATCGTTCTGCTGCTGGCCAGCGGGCTTCTCTGGCCGGGCTGGCTCAGGGTTTGGCTTCGAGAGGCGGATGAGCAGATTGATGCCGGTGGCAAGCCAACGGCGGCGATGACTCAGCACCCGGCTCCCGCACCTTCTCCGAGCGCCGGGCCACTGCCGCCCACACAAGGTTCAACGGCCACGGCCACCGTGGCGGAGATGCCGCCTGATTCGCCGGCCCTGCTGGAACAGCTCGAAGCCAAACTGGACACCGTGTTGCCTGACATTCCGACTTCTCTGATTTTGGCCGGCGGGCAGGCGGCGGATGCCTTTGAACTGGCCCGGATTGCCGGCCTGGACAAGCTCGTGCAAAAGCTGCTCGAACCCAACGACCCAATCTCCGGCGAAGCAGTGGAATGTTACGTGCAAACCGACAAGCTGGGACTTTCGCTCGCGGAACAACCCGGAAAGATGGCCTTGTCAGCAGACCTTTTCGGCAAGACATTAAGCGCCTCAGAGAAAACGAGCTTGCAGCTCAAGTTTGATTTTTCACGTGGGAGTGGGCAGCCGATTCTCCTCGTGACCGATGCCCTGCGTTCCTCGGCGTTCCTTTCCATTGTTCTCAGACCGGCGGCGGCCAAGCAAGGGGCTTTTCCCGCCTTCAGACTGGCGTTTGTGAGTTTCACCAGCGGCCGTTCCCCGGTGGAACCGATTCAACTGGACCCCTCATTTCTGCGCCTTTCGCCGACCAATCGGTCCATCTCCCTGCAGCCGGCCCTGCGCCAACGCCTGGAAAAAATCAAGCCGGCGGTCACGCCCTTCCAATTTCAGTTGCGGCCGTTTGTCATCCCGGCCGAGGCAAATACCAATCGGGACCTGTTTGCGCACTGGCCTGCCAAGTACCGGCCGACTGCGAGTCTCGACCTGAATTTCGCGGACCACCACCGTCATCTGACCAATGAGCTGCAACGGCTGGAAGCGGGACGGACCAAGCTGGAAAACAGCAGCCAGGCTCTGAGAGAGGCGCGCGATCAGATTCAAATCTCCGATCGCGATCTTCCCTTGGGCCGCCTGGTCGGTCTTCGGCCCAATGACCCTTTGCACAGTTTTGGCAGTTACTGCCAGCAGCCCTCTCTGGTTTCGCCGAAGAACTCCAGCCAGACCAATCAGCTTTTTATCGGGTATTTGCGCAAACTCCTCGAGAAAGGCAAAGCGGCGAAAGCCTTCGATCCGGACGCAGTCGCCCAGCAACTCGACAGCCCCAAGAACCTCGCCAATGGGTTGCTGGACATCCATTCCCTTCTCCTTCCGGAAAAATCTCCGAAAGCGTTCCTGGAAATTCCGTCTGATTATTTCTTGTCCAAATGGCAGAAACTAAAGTACGAAGATGATCTTTTGGCCAATGAAACGATCAAAGCCGAAGTGGACCGGGAAGTGCAAAGGCTCGCCGCCGTGCTGCAAGAACTGCCCGAGGACCTGGCGGGAATTTCACACCTCAGCCTTTTCGTCGTCTCCCCGGCACGCCAGTTCGAGTTGATTCGTTTCACCGGCTTTGCCAAAACAACTGCGCCATGAACCTGACCGAAGCCGAACGTTTGGTGCGCAAAATCACCCAGCTCCTCCAGGAGCCGGCCCAGGAGGCGCAAGCCCCCAAGCTGGCCCAGGAATATGCCGACCTCTGCCGCGCGGCCAGTCACCGCCTGGAACAGTGCGCCGCCATGCTCCAGGCCGGCGATGACCACCAAGCGCTCCAATTGGCCGAAGCCCCGCCGCCGCTGCTGGATGTGATCACCGTGCTGGGATTCCGCCAGTGGCACGAATGGCGCGGTTATTGCCAGGCCCACGGCTATCCCGCCCCCGAGGCGTTTGATGCCAAAGCCATCCGCCTGCTCAACGCCGCTTACGCCAAGGGCATCACCACGCAGCATCCGCTCTACCGGGCTTATCGCCAGGCCGTCCTGAAGAACAACGATGAGCAGGCCCTTTCCGTCCTGCGTTTGATTGTCCGGTTGAATCCCGCCGATGCCAACGCGCCGCGCGAGTTGGAGCGGTTGGAGGAGAAAATCCTGAACTTAAAATTGTCGCGGTTGGCCGAAGCCGTCCAGGCCCGCGACCCAAGGACGGTGCTGGAACGGATTCAGGAGATCGAATCATTGCGGTTCACCGCCGCGCCGCAAGGCGGCCTTTGGAAAGAGGCGCAAGCGATTCGCTGCCAGGTTTTGCTCGAGCAGGCGCAGAAGTGCCGCGCCGGGGACCTCTGGGCGGAGGCGCTGGCGCTGCTCGGAGATGTCCAGGGTCTGCGCGCGGAACATGGGCTGCAATTCGACGCCGACAGCGCGCAGGCAGCGGCGGAGGTGGAGGCCTGGGCCGCGGGCCGGCGTAGCGCGTTCGAGGAGGAACAGAATTTCCAGCGCGCGCTGAGCGAGTTGGGACAGTTGCTGGAGGCCAACGAAGCCAAGCAGTTGACCGCGGTTCACCCCGGCCTGAGCGAACTGCGCGGCGACCTGGAAACGCTGGTGAAGAAGTGGCGCGAGGTCGAGCAGTTCGATCGGAAAGTGCGTGAAGATCTGGCGGCCCGCCTGCAAAAAAACATCCATCTGCTCCGCTCGCAAATGGCCCGCCGAGTGAAGGTGAAGCGAAACGCTCTGGCCATTGCCACTGTCGCCTTCGTGATCGCCGCCCTGCTCCTGAGCTGGTTTTATCTCTCCCACCGCCGGGCCCGGGACCTGGCCGACGAAATGCAAACCATGGAAGCCCGGCGTCAAGTTGTGGCTCTGGAAAAATTCGTCGCTCAAGTCCGCAGTAACGAGACGCGCTTGCTCGATGCCCCCGCCCTCCGGGCCGCGCTCAGCTCAGCCGAAAGCTTCATCCAGCGCGAAGCGGAGCAAAAACAAGGCTTCGCCCGGACGATGAGCCAACTGGCCGGTCACGCCGATCAAGGTTTCACCGGTCTGTCACCCGAACAAATCCAAGCCCAATTTGACGCCGCCCGCCGCTATGGGACGGGCTTGGCGCCGGATTTCAAACCGCCGGCGCAAGCGGACCTGCTGGCCTTCCAGAACCGCTGGGAGGGCCACTTGGAAAAAGCGCGCCAGACGCGCAGCGCGGAGTTCCAGACACGGCTGCGGGAAGCGGAAACGCTGGCCAGGACCGGCCTGGATTACGCGCATGGACCGGAGCGTGTTCGGGAAGGTTTGGCCAAACTCAGTCCTGCCCTGCAAACGCTGGAGACTTTGGCCGGCACCCCGCTGGCGCAGTTGAAAGTGCCGTCCGAATTGGCGCTCCAGTTCGATGCTCTCAAACTCCGCGTGGCCGCCTTCGCCGGGGAGGTCGCCAAGTGGGACGAAATCACCGCCACCTTCCGCCAACCCGCCTCGCTGGCCGCGTATCTCGAAGCCCTCAAAACCTGCCAAAAATCCGAGTTTGCCGAGCCGGCCCAGGTGCGGGCAGCCGGCGAAATCACGTCCTTGA
Source organism: uncultured Verrucomicrobiota bacterium (assembly GCA_964363225.1). GTDB lineage: Bacteria > Verrucomicrobiota > Verrucomicrobiia > Limisphaerales > CAYIIH01 > CAYIIH01. The sequence goes on from CAYIIH010000001.1 coordinate 25,755, forward strand.
ACATTACGACCACCAACTTTCTGGCGGCGGTGTTGCTGCCGGGCAAGCCGGAAGCATGGGCTGCCTTTCAAGCCAACCCCGCGCTGGCGTTGTATCCGGCAGAGGTCATGCCGGCGGAACGCAGCAGATTCATCGCGCTGCGGGACGACGCCAACATCCAGAACATCGCGCTCTGCAAACTCTCGCAAAAATCGCTGCCGCCCGAGCATCCGCTCCGTTCGCACCTCGTCTTCGCCTGGGGCGACATAACCACAAACCGGATCGGCAAAAAGCTGGGGTTGATTTACGATCCGCAAGAGTCGCCCAGCGCGACGAATTTCACCCGGAGCGAGTTTCGGCCCAGCGATTATGAGATTGAGAAACTGGGCCGTTCCAAGGAAGCCGAGGCCTTCGAGCGCGTCGGCATGAAGGAGTTGATCGATGCCACCTCCGGCAAGTACCGGCTCGGTTTCCTGGAGATTCTCGACCGCTTGAACCAGGAGCGGGAGGCCAGCCCTCTGTTCCGCGCCTACCTGGCCCTCCGCATCTTCGAGATGCTCGATTTGCAGGCCCTGGACTGGGGCGGCCAATGGGCGCCGGCCATGACCGCGCATCGCCAGCGGCTGTTGAGCTTGGCCGCCGATCGCCTGCGCAGCGGTGATTGGATGGTGCCCGAGCGCATCAGCTTTTACGGCAAACCTTTGGAGGAGCATTTCGCCCAGGCGCGAACCGTCTCGTACGTGAAACAGGCGACGTTTTTCAACAAGCTGGTTCGGCGTGCCGCCGAAGCGGGCGTTGCTTTCGCCGGATTTGTCGATGGCCAAGCCAAAGTTTCTCCGGCCCAGCCGCCGGCCAGCCCCGGCGGACTGTGGGGCTGGAGCCGCCCGCGCAAGGAACCGGCGCTGCTCTTCAAGGCCGCTGGACCCGAGGGCCGGTTCGAGCCGGCGCAAGAGCCGCTGCCGTGGACGCCGCTCTTCGCCTTCCGCGCCGACCGCCGCGAGCTCGTGGAGCAGGCGGCCGGATCGCTTTCGCTCTCTGTCCGCGACGAGGCGGTGGCGCGATTTTTGCCGCCGCTTTTTGCCGAAACCCATGAGTAAACCCATTGTCTATCCGTTGCGCCCACACCCGCGAGACGCGGGTGCTACCCGGTGGAGACCCGCGAGACGCGGGTGCTACCCGGTGGAATAGAAAGCATGAGTAAGCCCACCGTCTATCCGCTGCGCTGGCGGGGCCGCGAGACCGGCCCTTACCCGCTGAGTGTCATCGAGCAAAAGCTGGACGCGCACGAGATCGGTCTCTGGCACGAAATCCAGAGCGACGGCCGGTGGGTGACGCTGGAGGAGTTTCTGGCGGCCCTCAGCCAGCAGCGCGAGGCGCAGGAAACGCACCGGCGCGAAGAGCAGGCCCAAGCTCAGGCCGACGAAGACCGCCGCGCCCGGGAAAATCAGGCGGCGCTGCAGGAACTGGAAAAGCAAAACAGATTGCTTCGGCAGCAGATTGAGCAGATCGAACGCCGCGACGCCGGCGGACCAACTCCGTCCAAGCCGGCGGCAGCTTCCGCTTCGCCTGTCAAGGTCTCACCCGAGATCCGTCCGCAGCCGCTCCCGCCTGGGGGCGACGCGATGGACCGCCCGGCCGGGCGATCCAGGAAACGCATGGTGTTCGCCTTGCTGGGATTGTTTCTCGGTTTTCTGGGCGCGCACAATTTTTACGCCGGTTATCTGGCCAAGGGTGTCGCGCAATTGGCATTGACCCTGGGCGCGAGTTGGCTGGGATTTGGCTGGATCCTCACCTGGTTGTGGGCCTTCTGCGAAATCATCCTGGTGCACACCGACAGGAAAGGCGTCCTCATGACGTGAAAGGCCAGCCAATCGTGATATGGAAAAGCCCCCCAAGTTTATGGACTTGAATGCAAAAATCGAAAAATCCGCCGGTGAGCTGGCCCAGGCCGGAAAACCCCTCTCGGCGGGGTCGCTTCCGGAGGGTAGCACCCGCGTCACGCGGGTTGGGGCGGATGGGAAAGCCCTCCCGGCAGGGTCGCTGCCGGAGACGGTGTTCTTGAGCTGGATCGAGGAGGACATCGAGAACCGATTTGGTTTTTTCAAAGGAGGCCGCTACACGAGCGTGAACAAGGTTTTGAGCTTGCTGCTGGCCTTGTTGCTGACGGCGGGCTTTTTTCTGCTGCTGGTTTATGTGTTGAATCCGTCGCCTTGGTTTCATCCTTTTGCCATCGTTTTCATCCGGTCGGGCAACACTTGGACCACGGTGCCGGCCATGCTTTTTTTCTTTTGGGCGGTGGTGATTCTTTGTCTGAAGAGCCGCAAAATCACGTTCCAAGCCAAGGCGCTTGACCTGGCGGCCGTGCCGCAGCAGCCGGATTTTGTTTTGAATGAGGCCACCGCCAGGACGGTGTTGGAACGTATTTACAGTTTGGTGGATCATCCGCGGCACTTCATTCTCCTGAACCGCATCGAGCGCGCGCTGTCCAACCTGCACAACATCGGCGGGCTGAGCGACGTATCGACGATCCTGAAGAGCCAGGCGGAAAACGACGAAAACCAGATCGCCTCGAGTTACACGTTGATCAACGGCATGGTCTGGGCCATTCCGGTGCTGGGGTTCATCGGCACCGTCCAAGGCTTGAGCATCGCCATCGGCACCTTCACCAAGACCCTCCAATCCAGCGGCGACCTCTCCGCCATCAAGGCGAATTTGCAGGGAGTGACCAGCGGTTTGGCGACGGCCTTTGAAACGACGCTGGTGGCCCTGGTGGCCGCGCTGGTCATTCAGTTATACGTCAATTTCCTGCAACAAAAAGAGAGCGATTTTATGGATGAATGCAATGATTACTGCCATTCCTACGTCATCTCCAGGCTCCGCTTGGTGAATCGGGCCGCGGAAGCTGCGGAAGCCTCCTCCGGCCCGGCCAGTCCGGCGGCCAAATCAAATCAGAAAGCCTGAATGGCATTGAACCGGTTATGCCCAGCAAACTGCGCGCAAACAGCGGTCTGAGAATCAGCTTCTTCGCCTTCCAGGACATCATCACGTCGGTCACGGGCATCCTGATCCTGGTGACGCTGATTCTGACGCTTTACCTGAACAGTTCCGCCTTGCTGTCTGAAACGTCGGCCACGGAGCCGACACCGTTGCAGCGGAAACTTGCTCAGAGCCTGGAGCAGGTCGGCCGGCTCAATTCGCAAAATGAATCGCGGCAACGGAATCTGGCCACCGCCGCGGCCTCCCCCGACACGAATCGCCTCCAAGCCGATATCGAAGCCCTGCAGCAGCAGATCACACGCGCCTCCTCCAGCCTCGCGCAAGCTCAATCCCGGTTCACCCGGCAACAGCAAGCCGAGCGCGAGAAGGAAACCACCTTGGGTTTGGCCGACCTGGGCCAGCATGCCGAGGAAATCAAGAAGGACGTGCAAGCCTTGTGCCAGACGAACCAGGCCGTTCAGGCCGAGATCAAGGAATTGGAAAAAAAGAACCAACAGGTCGAAGCCCGGGTGGAAAAAGCCAAACAGGGCGCGCCCCAACTGTGGCTGGTTCCGGAAGGGGAAGTTTCGGGCAAGGAGCCGGTTTTGGTGACCGTTTCCGGCACCAGGATCGTTTGCGAGCGGTTTGACAAGCCCGAAGCGAGGAAAGAAATGCCGGCCCGCGAGGGCGACCGCCTCTTCACCGATTTGCTCAATGGATTGCAGCCCGCCAAAGATTATCTCGTTTTTTACGTCCGCCCCTCCGGCATCGGTCTTTTTAAACGCTGCCGCAACACCGCGCGGAATGCCGGCTTTGATGTCGGTTACGACGCCGTGGAAGAGGACAAGCAAATCCACTTCACCCGCCCGCGCGAGTTATGAGCCGGCGCCGTTTTCATCAACCGGACAGCCTCGAAATGCTGTTGGACACCATGTGCAACACCTTCGGCGGCATCATCCTTATCGCCTTGTTGGTGGCGTTGATCTCGCGCGAGGCCACCCTCAGCCAGGAAACGTCCCGCGCCGCCACGGAAAGCGCCGAGATCACCGAGCGCCGCCTGGCCAAAGCCGAAGAAGCCCTGGCCGGCGCGCAGGCCTTTCAAGCCGACTTGGCCGCCCAGGCGAGCCGGCCGGAGACCGCCCGTCGGCTCAAGCTGGTCGAGCAACGCCAGGAATTGAGGCAGCAGCAGGAATTGCTGGAGCAGCAAACCGCTTCCACGGGCGAAAAGCTGGCCGAGCTTTCCGCCGCCACTCAAACCAATGCCGTGCAAAAGCTGAAAATGCTGAAAGCGACGCTGGAAACCGTGAGCCGGGAACAGGCCGAGGAACGCAACAAGAACGAAGTACTCCAGGAGAAAGTCCGCGAACTGAAAAAGGAGGTGCGCGATTCTGAAACGCAACTGGCTCAGGAGCAGGAACGGCAGGTCCAGAAATTGCGCCTGCCGCGCGAGCATCAGACCGGCAAACGTCCCTGGAATGTCATCGTGCGCTACGGACGAGTCTATCCCGTGCATCTCTTCCGTCGCGGCCAGAAGGAGAAGAACGAATCCACCATCACCTGGAGAACCGCCGGGGAAGGAGAGGAATTTGCCGAACCGAATCCCGGCCTTGGCCTGGAGCCGCAATCCGATGCAGCGGCGCTGAACCAGTTTTTTACCGACGTCCCCAGCCGGGAGCATTATTTCATTTTCCAGGTGTACGAAGACTCCTTTGCCGCGTTCAATCGGGTCAAGGAGGTGGCCATCCGGCACGGCTTTGAACTGAGCTGGGTTCCCTGGGAGAAAAGCACAAAACTCAAGACCGGCGGCGGTGAGGCGCCTCCGCCTATTTGACATGAAATTCTTTTGCTCGCGCTGCGGCCAGAGAATAGAGGTGACGGAAGGATGGGAAGGACAGAGCGTGCCCTGTCCCACCTGTGGCGCCCCTATTGTCTTGCCCGGCCCCGGCGCAGACTTGGCCGGAGCCGCTGCCTCTGGATCGGGCGATCCGTCCCTGGTTCAGCAGCGGCGCTACGCCGATTCCATCATGGTGCTGTGCGTGCTCGCCGCTCTCCTTGCCCTGCTGTTTTTCCTGATCCGTCCCACCGGCTCCGGGACTGGCCAGGAAGTCAAGAAGGCGGTCTTTGGACGCAAGATCGCCGCGGCCGCCGAGGCTGCGGCGGCGGCCAGAGCGGGGCAGGCCGGCTCGCAACAAGGCAGGGCCAACACCCAGGCTTCCGGCGCCACCAATGGCAACGCGGGGAACGCCGGCCAGGCCGGCGCCGACGGGCAACCGGCCCAGGGAGCCGAGGCATCCGGCGAACGTGAAGGGGGCGCGACGGAGAGTGATGGTGGTCCTTCCTCCGACAGCCGGCGCCGGTCAGGCCGCCAGCAGAATTCTCCGATCAATCCGCAGCATCCCGGTGCGCAGCCCGGCGGCGCGTCCTCTCCGGCCTTGCCCGAAAGGTCGATTGGCTGGCTCAAGAATTTCGTCAATGCTCTGCGGCCTTCGTCAGGACCCGCGCGGCCAGGGATCGCCGGGACGAACGAGCCGGCCGCTGCAGTCGGCAACACGAATTTGCCCGCCACCGCCGAGAACCCGCTGTTGCCAATAGCGGATGACCCCAATGCGGCGACCGCGCCTGTCCAGCCCAACCCCGACCTGCCGCCGGATAACTCGACCTCCACCAACGTGGCGGCGGCGCCCAGGGCGGAAAACTCGAGGTTGGAGACGAATGTGGGCCTGCTCAGCGACGATTTCAGCCGCCGTCTCATCAAAGCCGGCGCCAAGTCGGGAGACGTGCAGATTTCGTTGATGTGGAATAATGTCAACGATCTGGACCTGCATTGCGTCGATCCCCGCGGCGAGGAAATCTATTATCAACATCGGCGCTCCAACTCCGGGGGCGAGCTGGACATCGACATGAATGCCGGGTCGGGCCGGACGACCCGGCCGGTCGAAAACATTTATTGGCCGAGACAAGGCGCGCCGGCGGGCGAGTATAAAGTGTTTGTGAATCATTACGCCAATCACGGCGGCCAGGACCCGACGCAGTTTACGCTCCGCATCTTCATTAGAGGACGGACCCAGCAATTCACGGGCGCAGTTTCGTTCCGTAGAGGCCAGTCCAAACTGCTGGTGCATCGCTTCACGCTGCCGGGATCATAGCGTCCTCGCGAAGCGGCCTGTATTCGAGCGAGGCCAAGCTTGCTTCCCACGGGCCGGCGGCTACCTTCAGTCAGGTATGACGCTGAAAACCATCCGCGAGATGCGAGAGGTGACACCGTTCCGGCCGTTCAAAATCCATTTGACCGATGGCCGCGCGCTGCCGGTGGCAACACCGGACCATCTATTCTTGTTTCCCACCCACGCGGAAATCCTAGTCGTCATGCCCGACGGCGGTTTTCATTTTGTGGATCCCGCGCAGATTGCCAGTCTCAGCGGCCGGCCCAAAGCTGCACGGACGACCAAGGGGTAACGGTCTCTTCCGGCAGAGAGGTCGAAAGTGAGGGCTGGCCCCCATGGCAGCCTAAGCTTCGTTGACCAGTTTGATTCCTTTGAAGCGGCAAAAACGTTGCATGTCGGCGGTGAGATCGCCGTCACAGGTCACCCGGTGCAGACCGTGCGCCCAATTCTGCCAGAGTTTCTCCGGATTCCCATTCGCTCGCAGGGCCGTGCTTCATTCTCTCTCCCGCGGCAAACTCTCCACGTACTGCCGCCACAGGTCAAACTGAACGTAAAGCTCGAAAAAAACCTGGGGCCGCAGTTCAAACAAGCCGACCATGAGCCAGGCTTTATTCGATTTGTCGTCCAGCGCAGCATTGAACTTTGATCCGACGATCATGGCCGGCGCGTAAGGGTCCACCGGCACGCGGTCCCACCAGCCGACCCGTTTGAACTGGCGCAGATACCAGGGCAACGGCCAATATTCGCTTTCCGGAGCCATGACTTGGAGCAACATCTGATGTCCTTGTGGATGGATTTTGGAGAGGGCTTCTACCTTTTGGACCAGTTGCAGGATGTCAGGCACAGTCTGGGCATACACATAAGGGTTCCGCCCATCAGCGCAGTAAAGGTAACTGCCGCGCCAGGCCTGCCAGGCCAATTGGCCCGCCGCCACCAACAGGACGGCTCTGACCCCTATTCTTGACGTTCGCGAGGCGCACATTCGGACCAGCACCACTGTGCCCACCCCCGCCAACAGGATCATGCCATGCAGGAAACCAAGCAGGCACCACGGAGTCTTATAGGAAATGACACTGTAGGCTCCGGTCATGATGAGGGTGTAAAAGGCAATAAATCGGACCCAGGTAACGTTGGCGTCAGCCAGTTCTTTGCGGACAAAAGCTGCGATCAAGCCGACTCCTGCCAAAGCCAGAATCAGCCCCTCGCTCCCAATCGGGCCTTTGCCTTGATGAAAATAGGCGAGTCGTTCGAGATAAAAATACCACGGATGGATGTGCGGCGAATTTCCGCCCGCCCGGCTTAGCCAGGGAAGATAGCTGCGCACCGAGTCCAACGGTCCGCTTGGATTGGTGAAAAACGACGTGAACAAGACGATGGATACTGCTGCTGCCGCCAGCAAAGCTGCCAGCGCATGGTTGAAATTCCAGTACGACTGAATCGTCCAGGTCTTCTGATCGCGCCAACGATTCCAGGCCGCCGTCAACAAAGCAGCCAAACCCATTGCCCCCACCGCAATGACAAAGGTCTCCTTCGTGGCATGCATCAAACCCAGTCCTGCTCCTGCCAGCACAGCCCAGCCGGGATGCCGCGTCCGCGTGTACCGCCAGGCCGCCACGAGGACCACCATGGTAAAGGAAACCAGCAGCATCTCGTGGATAAAATAACGGCTGTAGAAGACCATGGCCGGCGAAAAGGCGGCCAGCAGACCGGCCCAGAGAGTTGCCGCCCGCCCCAGAGCGTCGCCGATGAGCCAAAGCAGGAGGATCAATGCCACACCGCAGCAAACCGGCGCCAGGCGCAAGGTGGTTTCGCTGACGTGATCGAAGTTCCGGTCGGAACTCAGCCAGAGAAAAGGCAGGGCGGCGTAGTGGAGAGTAGGGCCATGAAATTCGTTGGGATCATAAACATAGCCTCCTTTTTCCCAAAGCGACTGGAGTTTGACGGCGTTGACGGCCTCATCGTTGTGCAGGGGCCGCCGGTCCAGTTGCGGGCCGCGCAACGCCAGCGCCGCGGCGGCCACCAGCAACAAACCGAACCTGAGCAGCCTGTCGGACTTAAGTCGCACGCTCTTGTCCTCGTGGACCTGGTTGTTCCTGAATTCTCCAGAACTCACGAAGCACAGGCTGCCAGCCAACGGCTCATTGCGCCGGCAGGCCGTACACCTCGATTTCCTGGCAGCAGTTGATGGCGCTCATATTGCTGCCCTTGGTGTAACAACGAAGATAGCGGGCTTTGACGCCTTTGGCATCGATGAGCTTGCCCTCTTTCGTTTCAAAGTACTCCCGCTCGGTGCCAACGCCCAGCCCAGAGGAATTGTCCATATCGTTGTTGAAGAGGGCGCGGACATTCTGGGTGAAGTCCGGATCATCGGCCGTTTGCACGACCACATCGCGGAAAACCTGGACCCAACGATGGTCATGCCAGATCACGATCGCGTAGATCGCATTGACTCCGCCCAGGTCGATCTGAACGTACTGCGGGCCTTTCCGCATCTCCACGACTTGATCATCAAAAGCTTCCTTTTGGCCGTCGGTGACCTGGTCCAGCGTGCCGGTGATGGGGTTCTTGTCACTGCCGACCACTTTCTTCTGCAACGCCACGTTCTTCACGCCTTTGGGGGCCATGAAAGGAGGACGCGGCTGGTCCGAGAGTTTCTCGATGTTGGGGCCTGTCGGCAAGTTGTCGGGCGTGCCTTTTTGGGTCGGCATGGGGAGTTGCAGCGGCAGAGGAGCCAGATCGCCCTGCGCCTGTTTGGCGGGAGCCGGTGGAGCATCCGCAGCGAGGGCTATCCTCGCCCCAGGGATGCTCTGCATGGCCAGGAGTGCGCCGAGCGCTGACATCAATAACAGTTTACGTGTATGACGGTTTTTCTTTTTCATCTATTTTTCCAGTCAATATTTCAATGCGCTGCCAATTTTGAAAGGAAAAAACGTTGCTCGGACCGCCCGTCGTCCGCAGACGCGCCCAAGTTTCCTTTCGCTGAAGTATTGGACGTTGCGACACGCCCGGGCTTTCAACCGAAAACACGATTTACCCCCAATCAATGCCCTCCTCCGCCAGCCAAGCGCGCACGATCTGTGGCCGCGCGGCCAATCCGCAACTGCAGAAGCACGTTACTGTCTCCTTTCTATCTCGACCAGCTTCCCGCCCAACTGTGGCGGATAGAAGTAGCCCATCGTCTGCATCGCCACATCGGTGCGATAAAGGCGGTCTTGCATCAGGCAGACGCGCCGGGTCATGGCGGGGATCGTGGTCATGTAAATGCGGATTTCGCCGTCGAGAGCCGTGAGGACTTCTTCGCGCCAGTCACCCAAGCAATCGGCAATGGCGACGATGCGGCCCTCGACAGCGCCGAGTTGCTCGCGCGGGTATTTGAGGATTTTGTTGCCGACGATATAGACCTTCGTCGGGCCATCGAGCCAGTAAACGGCCTTTGGGGCCAGTTCACCGAGGCTTTGGTCGGAAAGCCGTTTCCCGCCGGCGGTGTAAAGCCAGTAGTTGGTGCCGCCTTTGGCCTCGCCCGCGTAGCACTCCAGACCCGGATGCGCGGGATCAATGTCGCCCACCATGCCCTGGCTGTGCACGTGGATGGTTGGCTCCGGATTGCCCCAGATGACTTGGCCGGTCCGGGCTTCAACCAGGCAAACGGCGTTGCTGCGCTGGCGGGTCTCGAGGCCGTAAAAGACTTCCAGTCCCGGCCGGCTCGGATCGACGTCCGCCACGTAGCAGACGTCCGGATGGCCCTTGCCGGTGCTCCAGAGCGGTTGGCCATTGTCGTCAAGGACTGCCGAGCCGAGGACGACTTCGTCGCGGCCATCCTCATCCACGTCGGCGGCGTGCAGGCCATGCATGCCCTGGCCGCGGTATTTGGCGTGGTCGCCGGACGCCTCCCAATACCATTTCAAGTTCAGACCCGGGTCGTAGGCTTGGACCTTGATGATTCTGTAAGTGCCGCGCTCGACGATCAAATGCGGCCGCCGGCCGTCGAGGTAAGCGATGCCGAGCAAGTTGCGGGAATAGTAATTGTAGTCGTCGAAGCCGTCGCGGCTCGGCCACGGCAGCTTCTTCACGACCTGGCCGGTGAGACCGTCGAGCATGACCAGGTATTCGGGGCCGCTCTTGACGTGGCCGGCTGGCTCGCGCGGGTCGCCTTCGCCGGCTTTGCAGAAGACCTCGGCTTTGCCGTCGCCGTCGAGGTCGTACACGACGATGGGCGAATACCAAATCCCTTCCTCGATGGCCCAGCCCATGTCGTAGCGCCAGAGGAATTGGCCGTCGTGGCGGTAGGCTTCGAGCTTGTAAGTGTCTTCGCTTTTCTTCCAATAGCCGGGTTGCTGGTAGGGATCGGTATTGAAGTCGGGCTGCTTGACGAGGTAATCGAGCGCGCCATCGCCATCGAGGTCGGCGAGGCCGACTTTTTGTGCGCGATAGGCCCCTTGCAGCTTGATTTTCAGATAGCCTTTGGCGTTGGCGGAAGGATCGGCTTGGGCTGGTTTCGACTCCGGCAATTTGGCCCCGGCCACGACGGGTTGGACACTGTAAAACCAACTTTTGCTCCCGGCGGTCTTATCGACAAAATTGCAGGAATCCTGAATCGGTTTGGGGTTGAGCTTTTGCCGCGCGCCCTCGGGAACATCGGCGCGAAAGACATCGAACGCGACATTGGGCGGGTCGGAAGCCAGCAGCCGCCAGCCGACATAGGTTTGGCCGTCGGTAGTCGGAAGGGTCACCACGCCGCGGTCCAAGCGCTCCGCGGACCGGATGGTGGTGAGGCCCACGCAAAGGAGCATCAACTGGGTGATGAGGATAAAAGCACGATGGGATTTTTTCATAAGGCGCCTGTAGTTAATGCGAAGGTTCACAGTGATGGTCTGGCCATGCTGGCCACATTCATTTCAATTGACCCGATTCCATCGCCGGAATTCATATTCTTTTGTTTGGCAAGGGAAGGACACAGCGTGGCAGAGCGCAGTCTTCTTGGTGGCAGCCGACGAGCCGCGACTCGCACAAAACCCGCACATTGTTTGCTGTTAATTCCAGCGTCGTTGACGTGCTGCCGCATCGGGTTTACGCCTGGCGGCCTGACCTGCCAGTGGCAGGACGAAATGCTCGACAAGTTTGGCTGGGACTTCGACTTGGTAAATCGCGCTTCATTCGAAGCCAAGCCGACCTGTTCTCCCGGCAGGGCGATGGCCTGTTTGTCACGTCTATTGATGAGTGCTGGTGCCGGCCAATGACCAGACGCCGCTCCCCACGCTCAACCCGAAGGCCATCCCCATCACCAACGCTGCCCAGCACGCGCGCCTGACCGAAACCTGGATCACCAATCGGCACCGCGCAGCCGGCATCAATAAATAACGACCGCTATGGCAGACACTCGTTGACATAACGTCTGCCATATCGGACACTGTGCCCATGTCAACGACTCCTGCCATCCCCTTGCCCGCCGCCCACGCGCTCCGCAAGCTGGGCCGCGACCTCGCCTTGGCCCGGCGCAAACGCGGCATTTCCACGGCCGACATGGCGGGCCGGCTGTTTGTCAGCCGCGACACGCTCTGGCGGTTGGAGCGCGGCGACCCCACGGTTTCACTGGGCACCCTGGCCACGGCGGCCTTTGTGCTTCAGTTGCAGGACCGGCTGTCCAATCTCGCCGCGCCCGCGAGCGACGATCTCGCCCTGAGCCTGGACGAGCGTCGCCTGCCTCAACGCATTCGTCGTCCTCGCGCATGAGTTGGGAAGTTCACATTGAGTGGCAGGGGCAACCTCAGCTCGTAGGCAGGCTGCACGCCGCGGAGCGTGGCCCGGCGGTTTCCTTTGAGTATGCGCCGGACTGGCTGAATCGTCCCGACGCTTTCCCCATTGATCCCACCGCGCTGCTGCTCCGACCCGGTGTCCAGCACAGCGCGGTGCTGTTTGGGTCCATCCAGGATTGCGGGCCGGATCGCTGGGGACAAACCCTCATCGAGCGCGCCGTCCGCAAGAAGGTGCTCACCCAGAAACCCTATCGAGCCATTGACTACGTGCTCGCGCTGGATGATTCCTCGCGCCTGGGAGCGCTGCGTTTCCGGCAGGATGCCGCCAGCCCGTTTCTGGCCGCCAGCACCGGCAAGCTGCCGCCGCTGATCCGGCTCCAGGCACTCCTGCGGGCTGCCGATGCGATTCACTCCGAGACCGACACCGCTGCTGACCTCCGCTTTCTCCTTGGCGCCGGCTCACCGCTGGGCGGCGCTCGCCCCAAATCCGCCGTCGCGTTGCCCGACGGACGGCTGGCCTTGGCCAAGTTCCCCAAACCCGACGACACCCGGGACATTGCGGCCGGAGAAATCCTCGCCCTCACGCTCGCGGCGGAAGCCGGCCTCCGCGCGGTCGAACACCGGTTGGTGTCCGTGGGCCAGCACAGCATCGCCGTCATCACCCGGTTTGATCGCGCGGGTCAGGCCTGCATTCCCTTCGTCTCGGGCGCCAGTCTGTTGGGACTTCCCCAAGGCGACCCTGGCGCCTACACGCTCTTGGCCGACGGCATCCGCCAGTTCGGCCACGACGTCGCGGGCGATTTGCGCGAACTGTGGCGGCGGCTCGTTTTCTCGCTTCTGGCCAGCAACTACGACGACCACCTCCGCAATCACGGCTTTCTCATGCGCGCCGCCGGGCGCTGGGCGCTCTCGCCCGCGTATGATCTCAACCCGGTGCCTGAGATTGACCGCGCCCGTGTGGGCAAGACTCCGATCAGCGAGCATCACGCCGAACCCAGCATCGCCGGGACGCTGGAAGTGGCCGCACGCTTCGGGCTAAAGTCCGCCGCCGCCAAGACCATCCTGCGCGAAGTCTTCACCGCGGTATCCGCATGGCGGCGACTTGGCCGCAAACTCTGTTTCAAGGCGGCCACGCTCGACGCCTACGCCAGCGCTTTCGAGCACGAACTGATGGAGGAAGCCCGGAGGCTGCTGAAGCAATGACAAGGCGACCTTCCCTAGCTGCCACAGGTTCATTGTTCTTCCTTTCGGAGGGCGCACATCCTCGAGTTGTTGTTCATCATACGAACGGCAGAGGCAAGCATTCAACGCTGTCCGGCTGACGCCAGCGCGACGATGGTTTCGTAGTTGCGCATCGTCAACGCGGACAGTTCGCGCCCGTACGGCGAGGAAGAAGGCATCAGCACGAAACCGCGGCCCGTGCCGGCCGTGCCTTCGTCGAGCGCGCGCTTCACCTTCTCGGCAAACCGCGCCGTGGGCAACCTCTCGAGGTCGGCAATTTCGAGGTTGCCGAAGAGCACGAGTTGCCGGCCATGCCGTTCCCGCACTTCGCGCAATTCCATGTCGCCTTGCGGCGGCGGCTCGATCGGGTCCAGTCCGTCCGCGCCCATGCCGGCCATCAGGTCGAGAATGTTCCGGATCCGTCCATGACAATGAAGGCGCGCGTAGCCGCCGTGTGCCTGGATGTCGCGGATCATTTGCGCGACGTAGCGGACGACGTATTCGTCGAACAACCGCGGCGGCAGATACGGTTCGGAGGCGTATTCCGGGCCGTAGATGCGCCAGAGCCGGCCGGGAAAACGCCGACTGACCTCGGCCGTGCGCGGGTGGATGCGGCGTGCCATCTTTTCGAGCAGCCGGTGAAACAACGCCGGCACGGTGAACGCCAGCACGGTGTAATCCTCCATGCTGAACAATGCCGCCGCGGCGCAGAGTGGGTCTTCGGTGTCCACCATCACGATGCCCCGGTCGCCGAGCGCGGCTTCCTCGGCTTCGAGCGGCCCGGTATCGATGCGTTCTGCGAACGCCTCGTCCGGGATGGTGAGATACGCCTCGACATCGGCGGCATCCTTGAGCAGATGCTCGACTGCCCAGACGGTGTTGATCTCGCGGTCGCGTTTGGTGACCTGCGTCATCGTCCGCCCGGCAACTGTCAGCACCGTGCGCGTGGTCCGCGTGTTGCCGTCGTCGCTTCTTTCTTCCCGGAAGAACTCCTGCCAGCACGCGCCGACAGCCGAGCCGGTCGGGTCAATCGACCGCGCCCGGACCGGGCTCAGCATGCGGATGAGGTCGGTGTGTTCCTCCGCGAGCTGCAACAGCGGTTGCCAGTCGGGCGCGTTGTAGATGTTGTAGGGATCGGGATCGGCCGGATCGATCGGGAAGCCGCCGATTTCGTAGAAGCTTACGGCGGGCCGGTCAACCGGCTCGCCGCGGAGCGTTGCCATTAATCTTTCGCGTCGGGTCATGCGTGTCTATTTCTCAAAGGCCATCACCTCGACGAGGTGGCGGCCGGTGTGGGCGGAGTTGCCAGTCATGGTCACGCGGAGGCAGCGGACCTTTACCGGTTTACACTGGCAGATGTAGCCGGCTTTCGTCGAGGGTTCCTTGTCGTCGCGGCGGTCGGCGAGCAAACGTTTCCAATTCATCGGGCCAAAGTCAACCAGCGCTCAGGCCCGCGAGCAACCTTTTGATTACCCTGCCAATTCTTGTGGATTGTTTTGCCGCGAACCACGCCGTCCGAGAACGGGCACTTGGACTTCGCCTTGGCCTGAGCTTTCCAACACCCCACCGGTGCGAGCCCTAACGCAGGCAAGAGGGGGTTTGCCCGCGAACAGAATTTGTGCATGAATTGAGGCCGAAGCAACATGGACTCACGTGAACGCGTTTTCCTGGCGCTCAAACACCAGGAACCAGACCGTGTGCCTCGGGATTTCTGGGCCACGCCGGAAACCTACGGCAAGCTCTGCCGCCGGCTGAACCTCCCCGAGGCCGCGGCCGTCCTTGATCATTTCGACATTGATGTTCGCTACCTCGAGGGACCGCGCTACACCGGGCCAACGCTGCTGGTTCACCCCGATGGCTCTGAGAACGACCTCTGGGGCGTGCCGCGCATCAAGCAGATCGTCGGCACGGGCGACCGGGTGCAAAGCTACAAGTCGGTGACGCGCTTTCCGCTCGCGGGCGTCACCCAACGCGGGCAGTTGGACCGCTACGAGTTCTGGCCCAGCCCGGACTGGTTTGATTACGCGCCGGTTTACGAGCAAGCGAAGACCGCGCGCGAGCGGGGCCGGGTGGTGGCGTTCATGGGCGACCGGCTCAACCGGTTCGCACAGCTCAAACCGGCGATGTACCTGCGCGGCATTGACCAGGCGCTGGTGGATCTGCTCCTCGAGCCGGAGATCTTCCAGGCGATCACCGACCGGCTGACCCGGTTCTACAACGAATACATGACCCGCATCCTCGAGTCGGCCCGCGGCCTGATTGACATCCTGGTGACGGGGGATGACTTCGGCCAGCAGCGGGGACTGCTCTGCTCGGTTGAGCTTTGGGAGCAGCGGCTGCGCGCGGGTTTCGAGGGCTACCTCAAGATCGCCCACGCCTTCGGTGTGCCGGTGATGCATCACACGTGCGGCTCGATCTACCGGTTGCTGCCAAAATTCGTCGAGTGTGGGCTGGACATTCTGCAAGCGTTGCAGCCCAGCGTGGCGGATATGGATTTTCCCAGGATCAAGGCGGAGTTTGGCGACCGGATTTGTTTCCAAGGCGCCATCAGCCTCCAGCGCGCGCTGCCGTTCGGCACGCCGGCGGATGTGCGCGCCGAAGTGCGCGAGCGCATCGAAGCGCTGGCACCCGGCGGCGGCTACCTCATCAGCACGTCGCACAATATCCAAGGCGACACACCGGTGGAGAATGTCCTGGCGCTGATCGAAGCCTACGACGAGTTTGGCTGGTATCGGTAGAGTAGCGAGGACGTGTTTCCTCCCGGCACTCGCCACTCGTCACTCGTCACTCGTCACTTGCCAGTGTTGTTTCGCCGACGTTCGACCTGCCACAGGCAGGCAATGATCAACGCGCTGGCCAGAGCACAGCCGGCCCAAAACCGCACGGCGACCGGCCAGCCCTGATTCTGCGCAAGTTGCCCCGTCAGTTGGTTGCCCGCCGCCGCGCCCATGTAGCCCATGAAATTGACGAACCCTGCCGCCGCCGCGGCCGTGCCGCGCCGCGCCAGGTCCGCCGGCAGCGTGCCCACCAGCAGCACTTGCGGACCGAAGATGCAGAAGCCGACCAGGAACAGCGTCACGATGCTGGCGGCAAGCCCCCACCCGATCAAGGTCTCATAGGCAAACGTCAGCAAGGCCAGCATGCCCAGCAGCGTGGCAATGACGGGCACGCGTCTGCCGCCGAAGAACCGGTCTGTCGCCCAGCCCGCGAGGTAGGCACCTGCGATGCCGCCAAACGGCAACACCGCGTACTTGAAAGCGGCGGAACTGACGCTCGTCTTGTGAATCTCCGTCAGATGTGTCACGCCCCAATCCGTGTATCCGTAGCGGCAGGAATCCAGCAACCCGAGCGTGAGCGCCACAAACCAAAGTCCGGGATTGCTGAGTGTCACCGCGAGGTTTTGGCCCACTGAAGCAGGATGCTGGATGCTGGATGCTGGATGCTGGATAGGCGAGGTCGCGTTTGCTCTGGGCGATTCCTCCAGCAAACACCACATGTGAACCGCGCTTGCCACCAGCACTGCCGACGGCACGAACAGCGCCCCGCGCCAGCCAAACCGGTCTGCCGCCCAACCCGCCACCACAAACGTCAGCGCGCCGCATAGTTGGTATCCGGTTCCGATGATGCCCATGGCGCGGCCGCGGCGAGCAGCCGGAAACCAATTCGCGGTCACGCGCACGCATGGCGCCCAGCCGAGCGCCTGCACGTAGCCATTGCACGCCCAGATGAACGTCATGAAATACAGCGCCGTGGCCCAGCCAAACAAGATGTTGAGTCCCGCGGACGCCAGCAAGCCCAGCGCCAGCAGCCGGCGCGGCGGAAAGCGCTCTGCCAGTTGGCCGTTCACGAATTGGCCGACGCCGTAGGCCAGTTTCAGGGCCATCAGCACCGTGCCCATCTGGGCTTTGGTGAAACCGAACTCCGCGCTGATGCCGGGCATGGCCACGCCCAGGTTGTTGCGGCAGAAGTAAAATGAGCCGTAGGTGAGCCACACGACCCACAGCACCAGCCGTTCGCCGGAAACCGGACTCGGCGTGTTCGTGCGATGCGATGCGGGATTCAACGCGCCACAGGAAAGCGTAGCGCATTCCCGCCGTCAAGACCTCGGTGCAACCCGGCGCAACGCTGGTTTGCATTCCTGGCAGGGTTCCCATAAGCACAGACCGAATTGTTGACCGCTAATCCGAGCCTCAAGCACGGGGGCGATTCGGTGTTCCAACGACGCAAGAACCAACCTGCGACCCGAGGGCGGGATGCGTGCGCGGTGTGAAAGCAAAACACCTCGCAAACGCCGCTGCGGTGCAGGTGCGGCGGGGGCGCTGCCAATGACGTCGAAGATTTGTCCCGCCCTTCGAGCAGGAGATGGACCGCGCGGAAGTCATTTCGCCGGCGGCTGCAATTTTCCTTTGTGCTTCCACAGGCGGTCCTTCAACCGGGGAAATAGCTCGAGCGCGTTCTCCCGCAGAACCTGCCGGCCGATGCGCAGCGCGTCGTCCTCGCGCAGTTCGCCTCGCTCGACTTTCTCCGCCAGCGCCTCGGCCAGGCAACGGCGGGTCACCTCGGTGGCGGCGTACGTCCCCTCGGCATGATGGGCGTCGGCCCCCCACATCAGGCGGTTGCTGGGCATGACCTCGAGCCGGGCGCTCAGCTCGGTGATGTGCCACATGATGAAGTCCTCGAACTCCTTCACCTCCGCGTCGGAGAGCTGCGCCATCGAACGACCATAGACCCGGGCCGCCCGCTCCTTCGGCACCCGGCCGAATTCGAGGGTTCGCTCATAGGCCGTCGTGGTCTTGAGGCACACGGCGCCGTCCGTCCGTCCGGCCTTCAGCCAACGCTCGATGACGGCCAGGTAATCATCCAGCGTGGCGGTCGGAAGCTTTTCTTCTCGCGCGTAGCGAAAAGGGGAATCCACGTCTCCGGGAAACTCCGACGGATGAAAGCCGCGCAACAGGCGCGTCACCTTCAACACGGGAACGGCAAAGGGGTAATAATTGGTGCGCGTCAGGCGGTCCCAATAGGGGTCGTTGAACATCAGTTCGATGTTGGCGCGCTCGGTGACCACCTCGTAGGTCCAGTCTTCGCTTTGGTAATGGGCAAAGATGCGGCGGTTCAAATCGCGCGCCTGCTCGTCCGTAAGCGTCTCGAAGTCCACGCCGTAAAGGTCGGTGAACGCGGGCAGTTGATAGCGATAGAAGCTCGTGGCGCGGGCGTTTGCGAAATCGTTCTTTGCCTTCGGCCACGGAGGTCGCGGTCGTGAGTGACGCATTGGCCGGCCTGCAGCGTGTACACCTTGCGCCGGAAATCCGCCGGGGCATCCCTGGCCCGCTTGAGCTGCTGGCAGCGGGGTTGACTTTGAGCCTTGCTTGCGATTTGCTCTCCGCAGGTTTGAGAGTTAGAACGGTCTCGATATGTATTCATTCGCAGGTGGACGTAGCAACTTCGTTGCGCGTCCGCTGGCATTCATGCCATTTATCAGTATGAAGAAGTCCTCTCCTCCGCTTAAACCAAATGGCAGTGCCGATTCGGGGACGCACTCGACGATAAAATTCCTGGGGATTCTCGCCTGGGTGTTTATATGCCCCGCGTCGCTGCTGCGCGGCGATTCCGTGCCGGAAAAGGCAGCCGCGTCATTTCGCTGGGGCGGCACTTCCAGCCCCAACATGGCCTCCACCGCCAGGAACCTGCCGGCCGATCCGGGCAACACGGAGCCGTTGTGGGAAATCAAGACCGGCACGCACCAGTATTCCATTCCGACCCTTGACCGGGGTCGCATCTTTGTCGCGGCCAATGATTCCGGCATCGAACGGGCGGGCTTCAAATCCACGGGTGGAGGCGTCGTGCTGTGCGTCGAGCAGGCCACCGGTCAATTGATCTGGCGGTTGCCCATCCCGCGCTTCTTCGAGGGAGTCAAACCGCCCTACCACTTTGACCAGTGGAATTGCGGCATCTGCTCCGCCCCGGTGGTGGAAGGCAACCGGGTTTATGTGGTGAGCAGCCGTGGCGAAATTCTGTGCCTGGATCGCGAAGGCCAGGCCAACGGCAATGACGGTCCGTTCCTGGAGGAACTCGCTGACATGGGGATAACCAACACCCCGGACGCCAAACTGGAGCCGACCGACGGCGACATCCTGTGGAAGTATAATCTCATCACGGAACTGGGGGTCATTCTGCACGACGTTTGCGGCAGCACCCTGCTATTGGACGGTGACCTCCTTTACGCCTGCACTTCCAACGGCATTGACGACCGCCACGACAAAACCCCCAAACCCGACGCGCCGAGTTTGATTGCTCTCGACAAGAATTCCGGCCGGCTGGTGGCCCAAGACGACGCGAAGATCGGCCGGCGCATGTTGCACTGCAACTGGTCCTCACCCGTGGCTGGCCGCGTCAATGGCCGGACGCTCGTCTTTTTCGGCGGCGCCGACGGCTTCCTTTACGCCTTCGATCCGCCGTCACCCAGCCCGGGTCCGGAAATCCAAATCCTCAAGCAAGTCTGGGCCTACGACTGCAATCCGCCGGATTTTCGGATGCGCGATGGCCAGCCGGTTCCCTATTCCAAGCACAGCAAAAATAGCCCGGATGGTCCGAGCGAAGTCATCGGCACCCCCGTATTCCACGCCGGCAAGATTTACGTGGCCATTGGCCAGAGTCCGATTCATGGCGTTGGGCGCGGCTGTCTTTCCTGCGTGGATGCCGCCACCGGCAGGAAGGTGTGGTCTTCGGAACTCGTTGAGCGCACGCTGGCGACCGCGGCCATCGCGGATGGCCTCCTCTATCTTCCCGACTACACGGGCAATCTGCATTGTTTTGATGCCGGCACCGGCCAGCGGTATTGGGTGCATCCTTTGGGGGCCAAGACCTGGTGCGCTTCGGCTTTTGTCGCGGACGGGAAAGTTTATGCTGGCACGGAGGCCAACCTCCTTTGGGTATTGAGGGCGGGGAAGGAACTGCAGGTGCTTTCACGAAGCCGGCTCAAGAGCATGCCCATCACTCCCACGGCGGCTGACGGCGTGCTGTACCTGCCGGTACAGAATCGCCTCCTGGCCGTGCCGGGCAAGCCGGCGGGGTGAGGCAAACCCACCGGACGATTCTAGTTCGACAGATGGGAGGTTTCCAGTTTCTTGGAGCTGCCGTCGTCCAGGATGTCTTTGATCTTCTTGCCCTGGTGATCAAAGACCGCTCCGCCGGAAGCGTCGCCGGCGAAGTAACCGCCTTCGCAGTCAATCACCAGGCCGCGGTTTTGGTTCCGGAACTTGCCCATCGCGTCCGGGCCCTGGGCCGCGCGCACGTTGCGGACCTCACAGATGAGCGGGGCGGGTTGTTAATCCAACAGCGCAAGGTGGGTGTTGGCCGTTCGCCACCGTCGTGGAAAGCAAACCGGCCACCGATGCTCATGGCCGCGGCGGCGGCTGGTTCACCGTTATTTGTTCACCGTTATTTGTCTTGTTGCACCGAAGCATGCGGGCTATCCTTCCATGCGTTATGAAAAGGGAATTGCTCTCTGTCCTTACTGGCGAAGAGGTGCGCGCTGGGCGCACGCCGTCTTTGGCGGAGATCGTGTTGGCGCACAAAAGGAAGGAAAAAGAAAAATGAAGACACAAAGAGATTCACCGTTCCACCCGCCGCAGGGTCGGACCCTGGCCTTCACTGGATCGGCATTCACCTTAATCGAGCTGCTGGTCGTCATCGCCATCATCGCGATCCTCGCCAGCCTGCTTTTGCCGGCGCTCAGCAGAGCGAAGGACCGCTCCCAAATGACGCTTGACCTGAACAACGTGAAGCAAATCCTGCTGGCCAGCCATCTCTATGCGACCGAGAACAATGATTACCTGGCCCACCCAACGTGGGGCGGCGATCTCACCGGCCCGGACGGCTGGGTTTACGCAACCAGGAACAACGGTCGCATTCCCGGCGGCCCCGCGGCCCCGCAATCGGCTGCGGGCAGGGACGTCAATTCCGCTCAGTTTAACAGTCAGTTGGCCTTTTTCAAAATCAGCCAGCTTGGACCGTTCCTGAGCGACTACCACGTCTGTTGGTGTCCAAAAGACGTGGCGACACGCGGCGCAGGGAAGCTAAAGCAACTCTGGCTGGATCGGCCGCTCAAGCTCACTTCCTATTGTTGGAACGGCACAATCGGCGGCTATAATAACATTGGCAAGCCTTCCCTCAACCCAGACGGGAAGACGTACAAACTGACCGACTTTCTCCCCACGGACTGGCAGATGTGGGAGCAGAATGAACTGGCTGCTTATAACTTTAACGACGCTTCAAATGTTCCACCGCCGGGCAACGCCGGCAACGGGGTGTCAATTCGTCATGCGGGTATCGCCGGCTGGTGGAACCTCTCGAATCCCAATGGACCCAGTACCATCACCAATCTGCCGGGAGGAGCCGTTATTGGGACGTTTGGTGGCACGGCCCAATTCGTGAAATGGAATCGCTCCTGGCAACTCATAAACCAGCTCCCGTATCCGAACGAGATTTTCAACGGGCCGGTTTATCGGAGGTAACGGTCAAGGCCGCGGCGCGGTTGAAGAAACTGGGCCGGCGAGAGACGGAACTGGCCCAGCGCCCGAAGGGCGTGTCGAGGGCAAGAACTCCATCCGTCGCCGCAGACATTCGGTTCCGGATAATTGCCGTGGGGCGAGCGCGGGTCGCGACCATCGGGCTTGCACACCCGCAGGTTGTGCGCGGCGGAGAAGTCGCGGTCGATGTAGTCCCAGCGCATGTAGATGAGCCGGCCATCGTTGTCCACGCTGGGATACCGCTCGTTGGTTTCATGGAAGCTGATCTGCACCTGATCGGTGCCGTCGGGGTTCATCGAGTGCAACACCGCTTGCGGCGTGGCGGGGCCGAAGTTGCAGCGGACCGTCAGCTTGACCCGGGTGGAGATGAAAACGATTCGTCCGTTGGGAAGCCAGAGCGGGTCCAAGTCGTCGAAACCGCCGTCCGTCAACTGGCGCAGACCGGACCCGTCCACGTTGACGCTCACGATCTTCAAGGCCCGCGGAGATGGCTGGAGCCAGGCAAAAACCACCTTCTTTCCGTCGTAGGAAAGGTCGAAGGACCGGACCACCTTGCTCACTTCAAGAATCCGCTTGCCCTGGTGGGGGCCGTTCTCGAAGCGCGAGTCCTCCAGTAGAGGGCGGACGGTGACCTGGCCTGTCTTCAGCCCTGACATGATGTAGAGGCCGCCGTCCCGCAGCACGGAGTTCGCCCAGGCTTCCTGCACATGGCCGTATCGGCTGGACCAACGATTGAAGATCAACCCGTCAAAATCCAGCAGCGGATTGGCCAGCACCGCGGCACGGCCGATCATGCGCACGGCCAGGTAAATCTCTTGGTCATCCGCGGCCTCCGAGTTCCTGGTCCTGACGGCAGCTAATTGCTTCTCCAAGGCCTCGAGATCGGGCGCCTTGGGCAGGCTCTTCAAGTGCTGCAGCAGGACCGAGGTGCGGCGCAGAGCGACGTCCGCCAGCGTTCGGTCGCTCTCCCAGAAGAGGGATTGGATGTGGGCGACATCCTTGCGGTCGTCGCCCGTTCTGAGCAGGGCGTAGCGGTTGACCCGGTTGCTCAAGGCCCCCTTCAGGCTCGCATAGTCATCCTTCCAGGATTGGCGAACGTCCGAGGATGCCTCCGCGGCCGGAGCCGAAGAACCAGGGCCGATCCCAGGGGATTCAGCCAATGCATTGGCTGAAAGCAACTGGGCGGCGATGACGATCCAGAGCGCGGCCAGGACCGCGAGTTTTCCGAGGCTGCGAGCGAATGGGGCGGTTTTCATTCGTTCTTCGGCTTGAGGATCATAACCGCGTCTTCGGGAATACTCCGGGCGAGGCGGAGGCCATTCCAGGGCAGTCGGCGGATGGGGCGCTCGCCGTGGCGAGTTGCCGGATCGTACCAGCCGGGCGGTTCGGCATAAGTACCGCCACGGAGCACACGCAATCCTGATCCAGCTAGGCCGGGCGAACATCCGCAACATCCGTGTGGGACGCACCAGTGGATCAGGTTGATATTTGGTTTCATAAATCGGTTTTCAGCGAACGTCGTTTAGCACCTTGCGAACCGTTGGGCACGATCTTCCTGAGCGGTGCTGTAGAATGAGAATGCGGAGCCGGCTGCTTGAGTCTTCCATGTTCCGGTCTTCGATCTTTCTGTCATTGATTTCACTGTCTCTTCAGTAGCCGTGTCCCGTACGGGCCGGGGTGGACCAAGTGGAGCAAGCCGTCACTCGCGGGCAGCGCGGTTCCGTCCTCCGCGTTCAGCACTTGAGTGCCAGGGGCATAGCCCAGCGCCTGCGTCTTCCAGGTCAGTTTCACGGTCCGATCGTTGGTGGCCCAGCTTTGGAGCACCAGCAGGAGCGTCTTCTCTTGCGGGCGAGCCAGGACAATTCACTTCACCCGATCGTCGTCCGTTTGGGCGGCTGGGCGCTCGTCCCAATAGTTGTAAACGAGGGTATCCGGTTTTGCTGGCCGGTTTGGCTGTCTCTGCTGGTTGGTTATTGTCCATAGGAGTGTTCAGTCGGTGTTCTGTATTGCGTTTGATTGTCAGTGGGCGGCGATTGTTTGAAGCGGCGGCACGGCTTGTCTTTTTGTGGGCGGACGGAAGAACAGCGCCAGCACGATGGCGGCCAACGTCGCGATGGCGAGCGGCACGAGAAACAAACCCCGGAAGTTGGTTATTTCGCCCTGCGTGAAGACCTCTTGCATCAGATACGGGCAGAGCGAGTTGGCCGCCAGCGCACCCACCCCTAAAATGACCGCATTGAACAGGCCTTGCGCGCAGGCCCGCACGTCTTTCGGGAAATACTCGTCCACGAAGATATAGACCGTGGCGAAGAAAAACCCGTAGCAGATGCCGTGCAGCGACTGGACCAGGACGATAGCCGCCGGATTCGGGAAAAAGGCGTACACCGAGAAGCGCGCCGAATGGCCCAGGATGCCAATGATCATCGTCCGACGCCAGCCGAGTCGCTTGAGGACAGGCCCCAAAATGAACATCGTGAGCATTTCAGAGATCTGGCCCACGCTCATGATCGGCATGATCCAGTTGCCGGGGATGCCAACACCCCCCGTGGCGGCTTTGGCGGCCAGAAAAGTGCCGGTCCAGTTGAAATAGCTGTAGAGCACGAAAGAGTCCGCCGCGGCCACGAGCCAGAGCACGAGCACAAATGGCTGTTTGAGGAGCTTAAAGGCTTCCAGCCAGGCATAGCGGTCGGCGCCGCTCTCGACCTTCTTGGGCGGGGTGTGCGGCAGCACGAGACTCCAGGCCGCCAGCAGGAGCGAAGCGCTGCCGGCCACGATGTAAGTCCAGCGTGTGGCCTGCTGGAGCACTCCGCCGGTCAGGCCGGAGCCAAGCACCGTGCCGAGCCAATTCCCCAAACCGTGCGGGTGGGCGGCATGCACCTTGTTCCAATCCACAAGGATAAACGTGAACGGCCAGGCGGCCATGACCCACCCGACGCAAGCGCCCACGCGTGTCAGACCATATTCCTTTTGCGGGTCTTTCAGGTGGGCAAAGATGATGGAGTTCACGATGGAAACTGTCGGCACGTAGAACAGGCAATGCAGCAACATCAGCCCGAAAAATGACCAGAAGGATTTTGTGAACGCCAGCAGGAGCATGGCCGCTCCGGCCACCAAGTGGCTGAAGCCGAAGAATCTCTCCGCCGCAAAGTGCCGGTCGGCATATTGGTTGCCGAAGAACAGGCCGATCACGGCGGCGATGGGGAACGCGTTGAGAATCCAGGACTGCTGGGCCGGCGTGAATCCCAGGCTGGGCAGATAGCTGTAAATCAAGGGCAGCCAGCAGCCCCAAATGAAGAATTGCAGCCCCATCATGAGGAAGAATTTGAGGCGAATTAAATTGCTCATGGTCTGCCGCGGGGATGTTTGGCTACATGTCGGCCCGCCAGTGGGCTTTGGTAAACTGGAGAAACGCTGCCTCACTTTGCAGGCACCTTTCCGGGACGGCCAGATAAAGCCCTGCCCGCGCAAGATGCGGCAACA
Source organism: uncultured Verrucomicrobiota bacterium (assembly GCA_964363225.1). Classification (GTDB taxonomy): domain Bacteria; phylum Verrucomicrobiota; class Verrucomicrobiia; order Limisphaerales; family CAYIIH01; genus CAYIIH01. Next base: position 50,856 of record CAYIIH010000001.1, read on the forward strand.
CGGCAGACAATTCCTCGAACCGATGGTCCAAAAAGAGAAGCAGGCGCGATTGCTCCAGAATCTCCCGGAATACCGGCAGGAGGTCCGCCAGGGGCGGGCCGTTGGCCTCGACCGTCATTTGCAGGCCGGCCAGGCCAGGAATGCGGAGCACCTGGCGGAAATGCTGGAAACCGGTTGAGTGCATATGGAAGACCGCGCAAGGCCCGAGATGCCGCACCGCCTCCGCCGTGTAGTTCATGAAGAGGTCCCGGTAGAGGTTGGGATGGCAGAGGCCCAAAGCGTCCTCTTGAAGCGCAAGGGTCGGACTGATCCAACAGTCCGGCGGAGCACTGGCAGCCAGCAGTTCGGTCTGCTGACGCAAGCAAGTGAACCATTCTTCTCGAGCGGGCCGCGGGGCAGCCGCCAGCGTCTCGACCGAATCGCAGATGGAGTCCGGCGCCAGCGAGCCGGAGGAGAACCGGACCGGGACAGCCGCACCAGGCTTCCAGCCAGGGAATGGCTCGCCAGGGCGCGGCGAAGGGGATCCAGTCGTCGCAGTTCACGGGTCGTTCCGCAAAGGCGAACTCGTAATCGGTCATGACCGTGTCGGTTCGCACATCCCCCGGTTCCACGTGCTGGCGGGGAAAAGGCCGGCGCAGATACTTCACCGGCAGGTAAATGTCCGGGTTGACGACGCCGATCGGGGGCCGGCCCTCGGATTGCTTCTTCCAGAAGACCCGCTGGAATCGTTCGATACTCTCGCTCAGTTGGGCGGTCGTCTTCATACGCTTTCTTGTTCTTGTTTTTGCTCGGCAGGACTCTCGGTCCGGTCCGCCGGCGTGACCGGGTCAATGCCCAGCCAGGAAAGGGCGCCGACGAAGTACCAGCCGGCGATGACCTGGATGACCACGGCCCAGTCGTTGCCCGCCGCCTGCAGGATATAGGGGATGGTCCAAGGCGCAAGCAATCCCCCCAGGCAACCCCAGGTATTCATCCAGCCGGAGAATTGGAGTATCAGGCAGGCGAGCGCGCAGCCGGTCGCACCCAAGCTGCGCCTCACCCGCGCCACGTCACCAAACCGCTTGACCTGCCGAGGGGTCAGCCAACCGGTGAGCCAGCAACTGATCCCAGCCAGGAACAGCGGAGGAGCAGCCAGCAAAGCGGCCAGGTAGCGGTCGGCTTCCGCCATCCCGAATTGCTCCTTGATGTAAGTCGGTAGCCAGGTGAGATAGAACCAGAAACCGTAGCTGAGACAGGCAAAGCGCGAGCAAGCCCCACGACTTTATTGCGACCATCGGGGAAGCATAGGTCTCCCTCTTCCGTGGACAACACTCTTTTCCGGGGGAGGTTCGCATGACAATCAGCCGCCTGGCCGAACCGCTTGCCGGATGCCTGAGGCACCTGAATGGAAAGCCCCGACGCTTTGCAGCATCGGGGCTGGTGATCATTTGGCCGGAGTCTGGCGGTTCAAAGCCGAAACCCACTCACATTCGTCTCACGGACCGCAGGCCGATCCAAGGTAGCGCGCACTGATCCGGTTCTGACCCGGCAGCAGATAGCTGACGATCCGCACTTTGGCGAAACCCACCACGCGATACTTGGTGTTGTTGCCGTTGCCAGTGGTCTGATCCCAGATCGGCACGTTGATGTCGATGGTCTTGAGCACGTCCAGCGCATTGCGCACGCCGTTGCTGTTCGAGACGCCCGGTTTGCCTTGCACCCAATCTCCGATGGAGATCACGTTGTCGGCGGCATTGGACGGGTTCTTGTAGGTGAAGCTGTCACCGGGCGGCGTCAGACTCTTGGACACCGTGGGCTCATTTGGACTGCCCGCCCAAGTCAGCCAGCCGAAATTGCCCGGCTGGGTGCCGTTGAAGATGTCCGGCAGCAAGCTGCCAGGTGCCACTCCGGCCAGGGTCTGCGCGTTCAAGGCGATCGGATACAGCCCGCCCGGATTCTCGGTCAGGTTGATCGTCACCGTGAAGGTGCAGGTGGTCTGATTGCCGGAGGCGTCGGTGGCCGTGACCGTCACGGGAGTCGTGCCCACCGGGAAGGTAGAACCGGGGGCGATGCTGTAGGCGATGGTAACGCCCGGACAGTTGTCCGAAGCCGTGGCCGTGAAGAGGACGTTGGCCCGAGAGCAAGTCCCCGGATCGTTGCTGGCCACAATGTTGGCGGGGCAATTGACCACCGGTTTTTCAGTGTCCAGCACCGTCACGGTGAAGCTGCACGATGTCTTGAGGCCGGCGGCGTCGGTCACTTCGAACGTGTTGACCGTCGTCCCAATCGGGAAGATCGAACCGCTGGGCAAACCCGTCGTCTGCACCGTGGTCGCGCCCGGACAGTGTCGCGCCCGGACAGTTGTCCGTGCCCGCCGGCGCCGTGTAATTCACCACCGCGCCACAGACTCCCGGATCATTGCTGACGCTGATGTCCGCCGGACAGGCGATCTGAGGCGGGGTGAGATCCTTCACCGTGACGGTGGCCGTCGCCGTGGAGGAAACTTTCCCGTCGCTCACGGTCAGAGTTACCAGGGTGTCACCGAGTGCGAAGGGTCCGGCCGGATTCAGCGTAAAGGTAAGCGGATCGTTATCCGGATCGCTCGACCCATTGTTTACCTGTGCGGCGGTCACCGCTCCCTGGCAGTTTCCGTTGGCCGACACCGTTACGTCCTGGGCCCTCGCGACCGGCGGCTGGTTCGCGACGTTGACGTTGGCGGTGTTGTTCGCCTCGTTGTATTCAGGCACTAGGTTGTTGGCGTCCACGAAGGCCCAGAGCAATGAGGTGCCGCTGAGGAGAAAACCAGGAACGTTCAGGACCACCGAGCCACCGGCCGGGATATTCACCTGGTAACTGGCGCCGACTTGCACGCCACCCGTCAGCGGATTGCCCTTGTAGAAACGAACGACCACGTTGTTGAAGGCCGCACTTCCCGCGGCGCTGCTCAGCGTGGCGCTGATGTCCGCCGAAACGGTCGGGTTCAAATTCGCGGCGGTCAGGGATGACACGTGGAGGTCGGTGAGCGAGGCATAAACGTCCACCGGTTTGGTGCTCGTGCCGCATTTCTGAGGTCCAAGAGCGATGCCGTCAGCGTTCCTGGGCGTGCTGCACACCCTCAGGCCGACCTGGCTGTTGTTAGCGCTGAGGTAAACCACCGAGGCGGTCGAACCGGCGGCATTGAAGCCTGAGGTATCCAAAGCGATGTCTGCCGCGGTCCCATATTGCCCGTCACCGTTGAGGTCCCACGAGTAGCTCTCGATCACATCGCCATCCACGTCAAAGGAGGCGGATCCGTCGAGGACAATGGTGTCGCCCAGATTGCCGCTGTAGATCTGCGGAACCTGGGAGGGCGGCATGGCCAAGGCGGTCGGCGCGATATCGTTGGCGGTCACATTGATGATGATCGTCGCGGTGGCGGTATTGGCGGGGTTCTGGTTGTCTTTGACCCGCAGGGTGACCGTGCGGGGTCCATTGACGATCCACCCCGGATTGACGAGGGGGGTTGGACCGGTGGCATTCGGACTGTTCCAATCAACTCCATTGCTGGCATCCCAATCCCAGAGCCGTTCAACGATGGGAATCGCGGGATCTTGGTGGAAAGAGGCGCTGCCGTCCAACGTGAACGGCGCCGGAAAGCGCGACGACTGATCGCCCACGGGCGCGATGACTGCCACTGGCAGGGGAATCGTCACCGCCTTGGTGAGAATCAGGATGGCGTGGGCTGTCCCCATGGGAGCTCCAGAATACATGTAGGGATAAGCTGGGTTGGCCCTCCATGAGCCATCGGCCTGTTGACCAAAGGCGTTGTTGGCATTCCGCCATGTGTTCCCCAAACTGGCGGGCACGAGGCTGTTATTGCCCAACAGCCACCCTGACATCTCCTTATACCAATCGTGGACCTCCCCACCTGGGGTCGTGAGGGTCGTCACTTCCATTAATTGAAGGCCCTTCTTCAGCGCGAACATGGCATAAAAATCTCCAACCCAGCCGCCGCCTTGGGCTCCGGAACTCGTCTGAGTTTGACTTGTCCAAAAATTCTTGACGAAGGTGAACGAACGGTTCGCGTCAGCGTCAGGACCGATCAGCTTTCCCCCGAGGTAATAACCCACTAATGCCCCACCCGTCTTCCCGGAGTTATTCCAATGGTTGTTGTGGCTGTATCCGAGGCCGCCAAGATAGGTTCCCGATTGGGCCGTGCCGAGATTGTATGCATTCATCGAATTGGCGACGACCCACGCCGGCGGAGTAATTCCCTAGCGCTCTTTGGCGGTAAGGATGGCGATATTGGGCCATTGGTGCGTGGACCCGTCAAAACCATTGTTACCAGAGTTGGCGGTGGTCGTCGAGTAATGCCACCCCTTGTATCCCGCATCGCCCTGACAATAAGACAATTCGTCCAGCGCATCTTGAATAAAATCCTTAAAGTTGGCTGGCATGATGCCGCCGCCGACCCATAGGCCGGCCGGAATGGGCGTTGCCTGTGCCGCGGCAGCGTTCTTGAAGGCGTTGACCACACCCATGGTCTGAAAGCTGTGATTATAGACGATTTGATCGGCGAAATAGATTCCTCGGCCGTTGCCATTGGCATCGGGATTTCCGCCTGCTTGCGCGCCAATCGCCAGGTTCCGCCCCAGCGACACGGCATAGTAGATGCACCGCTTCACGGTCTCCGCGTAAACATCCGTTACGGGATCATTGCTGGCCAGATGGCCATTCTCAGCGAATGCCATCGCGGCCGCCCCGGAAACGGCAGATTGATACTCCCCAGCATTGTTAGCAGACCATTGGCTGACTTGGACCCCGCCTCCCGCCGTAGTTTTGACCTGAGTGCGATACAGGTAGAGCAACCCCTTCTCGATCGCCATATTCACGCGCTCATCGTGGGTGGGGGCCAGCAGCACCCGGATTACGGCCGTCCCACTGGCGGTGGCCCCTAGATTGTCTGTCACCGTGAGAGTGACCGTTTTGGAGCCACCCGAGGTGTAGGCGTGATCCGCCTTGATGAAATTACGGTTGGGCGATGCAATCGGAGTCGGTGTCTGCACGTTCAACACGGTGTTGAAATCCGCGTTGATCACCAAACCACTTGCGACTGGAGTTCCGTCGCCGAAGTCGATCGTGTAGCTGGTGTAGGTGCCGGAACCTCCGCTGACGCGACCCCAGACCTGGATGGATTCGTTGAAGGCGGCATTCGCATAAGTCTGGTTTTGGTTGTAGCTGGGCATCATGCTGATCGTCGGGGCAGCGCCCTGAGCGGAAGCAACCAGCGCTAACGTGGCCGTGACCAGCAAGGCCCAGAGCGAAAAGTGGGGACGTCCGGACCGGCCTGCCGGATTGACGGTTCTCGGGAGAGATTCGTGTTTCGGTTCTTGTTTCATAGGAGACATGGAGTTTTGGGTGAAACTGTGTTTCGGTGAGAGGTCAGGGCTTGGTTTGGGTGAACGATTCATTGCACGCGTCTCCATCCGGAGGAAGAGCCAGACTCAGTCTGCGTGAGCCCGATACCCCCGCGGTAATAGTGGCACTTAACATCGGAGACTGACGTTTCCGTCATCTTTATAAGTGCGCCCGTGAACGAGAGAGCAAACGATTCGACGCTCATCGTCGCCCCGAACAGGTCCCACGTTTGGCCATTGGTGGGTGTTCCGGGCAAAAGCAAGAGAGGGGTAACGGTGTCGGAAGCTTCGAAGACCACAACTTCAGCGCGAACCAGTTTCAGCACCCGCAGGTCATCGTTCGTGGCAGAGGCCAGCCACCAATCCTCGGTGGGCACCGCCGGAGAGCTGCCCTCGATGTGCCGCTTCACGGCCTTGACGCCGGCGACCGTTTCGCCGAGGGAAAAGGATTCCGTTTTGGTGAGGCTGTCATTGTCACCGAAACCTGCAAACGTGTTAGTGACACCGGGCAGCATGGGGAAATGCCAGTCGGCAGGCGCCTGGTCACTGGTCGCATTAAAGGTGGCATCACCCAAGGTGACCTCCTGTCCGTGTGTGATGTAGGCGCTGCTGATAAAAAGCAGCAAGGCGGCGGCTCGCCTTATACCAAGCCCGTTTGGAAATCGGCAATTGCCGAAGGACGCGCGGCAGCGCGTCCCTACCGCTTTGGTCGCCGTGCGTGCCGGTCCCTCAATTCGTAAATTGCTTCGACAACTTTCGCCGAATCCATTTGGTGCACTTCAAACCCGCGCCCAATGCTCCCCAGCAGCGTGACCGCCAGTTCACCGCCCAAGTGTTCGCGAAATTCTTCCAACCCTTCCAGCACCATCAGCGAATTGTTTGAAGCGGCGTGCAAAAGTTCGTTCGCAAACAGATCAAAGCCCAGCGTCTCCAGCAACTGCAACACGCGTCCGACCGACGCAGCCTCGAGGTGGCCCGCCATCCGCGAGTAAATCGAGTCGAGCGCGATACCGATGGCCACCGCCTCGCCGTGGCGGATTTTGAATTCGGACAACTGCTCCAGTTTGTGCGCCGACCAGTGGCCAAAATCCAGCGGGCGCGCCGAGCCGAACTCAAACGGGTCACCCGAGGTGGCGATGTGCTCGACGTGCAATTCGGCGCAGCGGATAATCAGCCGTTGCACCGCCGCCGGATCAAATACGCACAGTTTGTCCGCCGAGTTTTCGATTTCGTCGAAAAACCCGGCGTCGCGGATCAACGCCACCTTCACGGCTTCCACGTAGCCGGCACGTTGGTCCCGCGGCGTGAGGGATTCGAGCAGTTGAAAATCGTTGACGACGGCGAACGGCGGGGCGAACGCGCCGATGAAATTCTTTTTGCCGAACGCATTGATGCCGTTTTTCACGCCCACGCCGGAATCGCACTGGCTCAAAGTCGTGCTCGGCAACCGCACCAAACGCACGCCCCGATGGGCCGTGGCGGCCGCCAACCCCGTCATGTCCAGCAGCGCGCCACCGCCGATGACCACGACGTAGGAGTGCCGGTCAATGTGATAGCGGTCAATCTGCGACTGGATTTCGGAGACGTGGAAATACGAATTCTTCGTGCGCTCGCCGCCTTCGATGACAAGTGGAGCACAGACGAGTTGAGGACCCTCGTCGTGCGCGGCAAAATACGCCTCGATCCGGCGGGCCAACGCGGGTTGGGCCTGCACGAGCGATTCATCGAGCACGACCAAAGCCTTGCGACGTGGGCCACGCGGTTCGTCGCGCAGGACGGTCAGCAAAACCAGGTTCGCCGGGTCGAAGGCATTCTGGGTGAAGAAAACCCGCAGTCGGTAGCCGACCTGGATCGAACGTTCGATGACAGACATCCCTCAAAATTTATTAAATCGGCAAGCCCGGAGCCTCGCTAGAGACGAGGATAGATGATTTCCATCGTCAGCAGGGCGTAGGCAGTGACGAGGGCAGGATCTTTCTCCCACCAGCGCCCGTTTTCATTGCTCCACGAACCGTCTTTCTGCTGCAGGTTGAGCAGGCGTTGGCTGAGTTCCTTTCGCCAGGCGACCTTGCGACCGTCGGCCAATTCCATTTCCTCGACGCCACAGGCGCTGAGGGCCTTGGCCATGGTGTGGTAGTAATAGTAAAGGCCCTGCTGCCCCAGGCCCGGATTTTCCTCGAGGCTGTAATTCCGGCGCAGCCACTCCATCACGGCTATGACCCGCGGATCATCCCGTTTGAGGTCGGCATAGATGAGGCTGAGGAGGCCGCCGTAGCTGATGCTGCCGTAGGAGCGCAACGCCACCCGGCCCGTCGCAGGATTCGTCACGCTGCCCGCCATGCTGTGGCCGGGGTAATACACGAAACCGCCCTTGTTCTGGGGATCGTCGGAAGTCCAGGTTTCCGGGTTGTGGCTGGGGAGGTTTTGGCACCGTTGCAGGAAATGGATCACCGCCGCCAGGTTCAAATCGGCAGCATCCGCCAGATTCTTGTCTTGCACCAACCGTTTGCTGTAGTAGAGAGCTTCGAGGGCCTGCAATGTATTGCCCATGTCCGAGTGCTCGTACTTGGTGCCGTAGCCGATCCCGCCATCGAACGGACTGTCCAGCTTGCCCTTCTCGCCAAAATCACCCTGCAAGCCGATCAAGAACCGTCGGGCATTCAGAACGACTGGGGTGTAGGCGGGGTTGTCGGCGAGCTGCAGCGCCAGCAGGCAGATCGAAGTGTTGTAAGTGGCCAGGTTGGTTCTGTGAATCCCCCCGTCCGGTCGGACGCAATCGAGCAGGTGGTGGTAGCCACGATCGAGCCAGGCCGGCTTGGTTTTGTGATAACGCCCACGAGGGTCCCCTTCGAATGTCATCAGCGCCAGCGCCGTCACCGCCGGGTAATCCGCGGCCGACCACCCACCGTTGGAATTCTGATTCGACTGCAGCCAAGCCAGGCCGCGGTCAATCGAGTGCTGCAACTCGTTCTTATAGGAAATATCTGGCGCAGCCAGATTCCTCGAAACAGATACCTGGGCGCCAGCGACCGACGCGGTCAAGCCGATCATGAGAACGAGCAACCGGCCGGATGGGCACGGCCAGTCCAGCAGCCTTGATGGCTTTGAATTCATTGGTATATTCAGGGGACTAAGTGGTCAACCGCAGTTCCAGGGAGAATCAGGGAGAGCATTCGCGCATCAGTCCTTTGGCTGGCCGCCTTCGAGTCTGAGCGTCACCCGCACGGGCGTGTTCACGGGTGGCAGACCATTCGTATTGACGGCCCAGATGTCGTCATTTTCGTGGCCCGGTGCGATGCTATTGATGAGGGCCAGCCGGTCGGTGATCAGCGAAACCAGCGAGCCCGTAACCTGTGACTGGAAGGTGCCAACCACAACCTCTGAACCGTTATAGACCCAGTTCCCTTTGCTCATGGCGGCCTTCGTTTCTGCGTTACGCACCAGGTCCTCGGCCCGCCGCGTGGTCTCGTTGCCATCTATAGACCAGCTCACTTCGATGGTGAGTTGGTCGCCCGGAAGCGTTTCCTTGTCGGGATTCGCAATGGTGGATGGCTTGCCTTTGGGGTTCGCTTGACCGGCTGCAACGGCCCCTTGGGGGCGCTCCGGAGGCGTCACACTACTGGCATCCCGAACGTCCAGAAGCAGCATGGCAATATGAATGTGGTGCGGCATCGTCTCCGTCCGCAAAATGCTTTCGTGAACTTTGCCGTAGCTGGTGACCAGGAAGTACTCCATGAGGCCCTGGTCCATGTTCAGGACGGCCGGAAAACTGACTGAGCGCCGCCGCTTGTCCAGGGTCACGTTGGCGAGTTCAAAAACCCCGCCACCCATGACTCGAAGAGGCAGTGGGTTGGCATCCATGATCGCCCCCGTGGGATCGACAGGCACGGCCATCGGCGGAGAACCGGGCACCGGCCGCGGGACGTTCGCAGGAGGAGGAGGAGGGAGGTTCGCCGGCAGGTTGGCCGGCGCCACCTGCGCGGTTAAATTGAAACTGCCCAGCCCCAGAATCAACCCGAACTTTGAAACGTTGCGCAACTGTTCCGGTATCTTCAATCTGTTCATAAAATCATGTCCGAACTTGTTCATGGGAATCCACGCCGTCTGACGACCATCGAGATACGGGCTATTGCGCCGCGATGTAATGAATGCCGGGCGGATCGTCATCCTGGCCCGTCCCGGAAAACAGACGGATGTTGGCTCCGCCGCCAACGACGGCAAAACTGCCATCCGGTTTCACGTTATAGCCCATTTGCCGCTGAGTCAACCGTTCAGCATGGGAATGAATCAGCGCCGTGAAATACCGGTATTTCACGGCGCTGGAGTGTGCCCGCCCCGGTTGACAACGAGCGCGCGGGCGAATAGCCTCGCTTTCGTCCACCGTGCAAATGAATTGCTTGATTACCGGCGGCCGGAGACTGGGATGGCACCTTCTACTCAGTTTAATTCTGAGTTCGATGGTGGCGCGGACCGGGTTGGCTGGAAACGGCCCAGTATCGACGAAGGTGGTTGCCTGGGGCTCTGAAAGTTACGGGCGCACCCTGGTTCCTGAAGGCCTCACGGACGCGGTGCGCGTGGAGGGAAGCAGTGAGTATAGCCTAGCCCTGAAAGCGCATGGCCATGTGGTCCTGTGGGGGCGGGATTTCTTTAGCCAAGCCAGGGCACCCGAAGGCCTGTCGAACGCAGTGGCGATAGCGGTGGGCAGCTTCAGACCCAATCGCTTTGGCTTGTTTGATCTGGAAGGCAACGCGGCCGACTGGTGTGAAGATTTTTTCGATGGGAAAAGTGGCAAGCGGGTTGTACGATGGGGAACTTGGTTCAGCGGCAAACCCGAGTGGTGTTCGCCTTCGTTTCGGAGCAGCGAGGCAATTGGTTTTCGTGCAGCGGGCGTCGGATTCCGCATCGTGCTGGAGGGAATACAGTCCAACCCCGATTCGGAAACCGTTCGCCCTGTTTTCCAAACCGGCAAGAAAGAATAAGAAAAAGGTCATAAGACCTTCCACCTCAATTATGTCCGAATTCACTTCATTAAGAGCGGACCAGCGCGCCGGGGCCAGTCGCTACACACTCATCAGGCAGCTCGGCCAGGGCGGCATGGGCGTGGTCTGGCTGGCGCAGGACGAGCGGCTGGGCGAGCCGGTCGCCTTGAAGTTTCTGCCGCCGGAAATCCGCGCGGACCTCGGCGCGCTGGATGATCTGCGCCGTGAAACGCTGAAAAGCCGCAAGCTCTCTCATCCGCACATCGTGCGCATTCACGACCTCCACGAAGTCGAAGGGGAGCCGGCCTTTATTTCGATGGAATATGTGGAGGGCTCGACCTTGACCGCCTGGCGGGTGCAGCAAGACCAGCGGGTGTTGTCTTGGGAGCAGCTTCAGCCGTTGGTCAAGCAACTGTGCGAAGCGCTCGACTACGCGCATGGCGAGAAAGTCATCCACCGCGACCTCAAGCCGAGCAACCTGATGCTCGACAGCAAAGGGCGTTTGAAGCTGGCCGATTTTGGGATCGCGGCGGTGGTGAGCGATTCGGTGAGCCGGGTGTCGGTGCAACGCACAAGCGGGACGCTGGCTTACATGAGTCCGCAGCAGTTGGAAGGGCGGCGGGCGCAAGTGACGGATGACATTTACGCGCTGGGAGCGACGCTGTATGAGTTGCTGACGAGCAAGCCGCCGTTTTACACCGGGGACATTGGACATCAGGTGTTACACGTGGCACCGCAGCCGATGGAGGAGCGGCTGGCAGAGTTGGAACTGACGAATGAGATTCCGCCGGACGTGGCCGCGTTGGTGATGGCCTGTTTGGCGAAAGATCCGGCGCAAAGGCCACAGAGCGCGCAGGCGGTGGCGGAGTGGATCGGGCCAGAAATCGGACCGAAGCCGGCGCCGGGGAGTGTCGCCCAACCAGCGTTCGGGGAGAGCAGTGCCGCAGCCGCAGAACTCGGTGAGGAAGCGCTGGCCGAGGAATTGCGGCCGGTTGGGCATCGGTCGGCGTGGTTGTGGGCGGGAAGCGCCTTGCTGGTAGTGCTGTTGTTGGGGATGGGCGGCCGATATTGGTGGACGCACCGGCAGCCGACTCAGGCTCGGAGGGCCGGTTTGGGCTCGCAATCCGCGCCCTCGGCGCCCGCCGGATGGATTCCCCTTTTCGACGGCATGCCATTGAGTGCCTGGACAGCGTCCCGGGGAAGCGATTGGCGAGTGGAGCCGGACGGTACCGTGGCTAGTTCAGGCCCGGCCAGTTACTTGGTTAGTCCCGGTTCCTATACGAATTTTGAGTTCAGGGCCGAGATCAAGATCAGTCCCGGCGCCAATGGCGGGATGTTTTTCCGCGCGAAAGTTGGAACGCAGCGTCCGCAAGGCTACGAGGCCCAGGTCGCCAACGCCGAAGCTCACATTTCCGATCAGAGCGCCGCGCAGAAAACGGGAAGCTTGTATGGCTTTGTGCCTGTCACCGAGCGACTCGTCGAAGACGACACTTGGGGAACCCAGCATGTCGCGGCAGTCGGCAATCGGATCATCATCAAGGTCAACGGCCGGACCACAGTGAACTATGTTGACGCTGCCCACACCTATCCGTCAGGCCGGCTGGCCTTGCAGCAGTTTGCTCCCGGCCGATTGATCCAGTATCGGAACCTCACGGTTAAGCCCCTGCCTGCAAACGAAGCGGCGGCCTGGGAAGAAGTTGGGAAGGACATGCCGGACGCGCCCGCGGCGCAGGCTCCCGCTGGTCGGAGCGGCAATGGCGCTCCGGGGTTCGTGTGGGTCCGACAAGCCGGAGGTCGTGGCCCGGATGCCGGCCAAGGTGTCGCGGTTGACAAGTTCGAGAATGTTTGCTTGACGGGCACATTCAGCGGTAACGCCACGTTCGGCGACGCCCGCGTCTCGAGCGCCGGCTCAAATGACGTCTTCCTCGCCAAGTTCGACGATGCAGGAGTCCTGAAGTGGGTCCAAACGGGTGGAGGGGCGCTGGAGGACTATATCGGCGGTCTTGGAGTGGACAGCGAAGGCAACTGCTACATCACCGGCGGATTTCAAGGTCTGGCGAAGTTCGGAAGCCACAGCCTGGCCGCCAGCACCGACACCGACGCGTTCCTCGTGAAATACGATGCGGCTGGTACGGCAGCATGGCTACGAGGGATTGGTGGTCGGGGGAGGCAGGCCGGCTACAGTGTTGCCGTGGACCAGACCGGCATTTGCTTCCTGACGGGGCCTTTCGACGAGACCGCTGACTTTGGTTCAGTCCGGCCGGCCAGTCGTGGGAAACTGGATGCTTTCACGGCGAAGTACGACTCCACGGGCGCGATGGCGTGGGCAAGATCAGGAGGCGGTGAGGAGTGGGATTTCGGCATGGCAATCGGTCTGGACCAAGCTGGCAACTGCTATGTGAGCGGCGTGTTTTGGAGCGAGGGCGTGAAGTTCGGTGCGCTGACCCTGCCACGAGGGGCCGCGCCCAGCGCGTTCCTCGTCAAGTATTCCAACGACGGAGCAGTCCAATGGCTTCAGAAGCATGAAGCTACCGAAGGGAATGAAGGCAAAGCCATCGCCGTAGCCCCAGACGGGAGCAGCTACACTTTGGTTTCCTCGGCACTTGATTGGAACACCGCGCGAGTTGGGAAACTCCTCGTGGCCAGGCGCGACGGCAGCGGCCGCCGCCAATGGCAATACCAAGCCCTTGGTTCGTTCTTCCTTCATCAACTCGGCGCTGCGGTTGACACTGACGGCCACTGCTACATGATTGCTAGCTTCCAAAGCACAGCGGTCTTTGGCGAGACGGAATTGACGAGTGCCGGTGATTTGGACGTTGTGTTGGCCAAGCTCGATCCAGCTGGGCGGTTGGAGTGGGTCAAGCAAGCCGGCGGGCCGGGCCGCGACGTGGGCGGCGGCGTATGCCTGTCGCGCGACGGCGAAGTCTGTCTGACCGGTTCCTTCTCTGGGGCGAGCCGCTTTGATTCCCTGCAACTCACGAGCAGCGGAGATTCAGATATCTTCGTTGCCAAGTTGCAGCCATCGGTTCCCTCCACGACCGGCGCGGCTGGCTCGGCCTCGCCAACCGCCAAAACCATCACGGTGAGCGGTGAGCTCAAGTGCGCGGCGTGCCTGCTGAAGCTGACCCCCGACTGCCAGTCGGCGATCCAAGCGGGCACACCGGCGGCGCCGGCCCTCTACCTGTTGAGGCAGGATCCGGTCGTGGTCGAAAGTTGTGCCCAAATCGGTCTGAACATGTGTGAGACTCCCCGACGGGTCAACGGCTGGCTGCCGTCCACGCCGGTGCAGACGAACGCGGCTGGGCGCCCCGTCTATGCGGCCACACGCCTCGAGGCGGTCGGTCGGGTGCCTTTCGTCATCCAAGGGGAAACCGCCTGCCTGAAGTGCATGCTTAAGCAAAGCACCAACTGCCAGCTCGTCATCAACGCGGAGTACGGACCGTGGCGAGTCCCTTACTATTTGGAGCCGGGGCCGATGGTGGAGCGCGCAACAATGAACTGGTGCCAGCCCGGACACGCCGCCAAGGTCACCCTGCTTTCGGCCGCTGCGCGAAAGCACGCCGACGGCCATTGGCTTTTCACGCCCTCCAGCCTGGAATTCCTCCGCTGACCAAGGCTTCTACCCAACCTTGTTCATTGTATAAAACGGCTGGGAAGCATTGACGGGCTTTTCCCTGTTTGTTTAAGATCACGATGAACACAAGCTCTGAGAGGCCGTCGAAAAGCCATGCGCGTCACCTGTTCCTATCAAGGCAAAGAAACGGCGGTGGGGATCAATAAAGAAACGATCCTCATCGGCCGGCCCAATGGGATTGAAGTGCCGGACTTGGACCTTTCGCCGGACATTTACGTCTCCCGCCAGCATGCTTTGCTTTATTTGAAGCATGGCGCGTACTGGATCAAAGACATCGGCAGCAGATTTGGCACGAAAGTGAATGGGCGGGAGATCAAGCACGAAGGAGAATGGCGGTTGTTTCCGGGTGATGCCGTCCTGCTCGGCGGAACGACTTTATGGGTGGACGTTCCGGCGCAGCCGCCGCGAGGGCCTCTCGCCCCAAAATCCGCCGAGCGCGAAGCGGCAGCGGAGGTTCACATTCTGAAAGCCATCGATACGGGCGCGGCGACGGTCGTGGCGGGAAGAAAGCTGACTTCGGAAGGGGAGCGGAGGTTGGCGCTGCTTTTTGAGTTGCCCATGCAATTCGGGGCCGAGACCGAGTTGGAGGCGTTGCTGCAACTGATCATGAAGCGCGTGGTGGAAGTCATTCCGGGAGCGAAACGGGGCGCGCTCCTGTTCTGTGGCCACCAGCCGGACTCGTTGCTGTTAAAAGCTTACGTTTCGGCGGAGGAACCGGCGGTCAGCGAAACGCTGGCCCGCCGGGCCCTGGCTGAAAGGCGGGGCTTCATCTGGCGCCGCCAAGTGGAAGGAGACATCAGCCGGAGCGTCAAGCAGCATCACATTGAGACTGGCATGTATGCGCCTCTGTGCTGGCAGGACAAAGCGCTCGGCGTGATTTGCGTGGACACGCCGGAGGTGGGGGCGGTTTTTGCCGAGGATGATTTGCGGTTTTTCATGGCGGTGGCCCAGTACGCAGCGGTGGCGGTGACGAATCATCAGTTGCAGGACGATTTGCGCCAGAACAGCAGACTGTTGGAGCGTTTGCTGACCAATTTTTCGCCCAAAATCCGCGCGGTGCTCCTGGAACGGGCCCGCCGCGGCCGGCTGCAGCCGGGCGGCGACAAATCTCAAGTCACCATTCTGTTTTGTGATATTCGCAATTTCACGAGCCGGACGGCGGCCATGGAAACCGGCGAGGTGGTGGACATGCTGAATGACTATTTTGCGGCGCTCGTGCAAGTGATCTTTCAGTTCGACGGCACCATCGACAAATTCATGGGCGACGCCGTTCTGGCGGTTTTTGGCAGCCCGGAGCCGGACGCGCGGCAACAAGAAAAGGCCGTGCGCGCTGCTTTGGCCATGCAAGCGGCGATGGTCGAAGTCAACCGGGAACGGGCGGCGCGAGGGGAGGTGACTTGCGAAGTGGGCATCGGAGTGCATTGCGGAGAAGTGCTGCATGGTTTCATTGGCGCGCCGGAGCGGCTCGAATTCACGGTCATTGGCGTGGCCGTCAACCGGGCTTCACGGTACTGCCACAGCGCCCGTGACGGCGAGATTCTGATCAGCCCCGAAGTCTATCAACAGGTCTTCAAAATCGTGCAGGCGGAAAAGACCGTCATTTCCCCGAAGGAAGGCGATTTGACGGCTTTTCGCGTCACGGGACCGAAAGAATAGCAGGGCTCCGCCTTGGCCGAAAGCGCTCCTGCGGGAGCGCGGGCGTCCATGCCTGATCGGTCAGTGAGCGATAGGCAACGACCGAGTTTGTCGAAAACATCCCGCATAGAGTGTCCTGCACCTTTGAGTGAATTGCTTCGCCGATTGGAAAAGCAAGCGAACGGGCCGCAATAACAGGTCTCTCGCCAACGCGCAGGTTGGACACCTGCGCTCCTGTTCCAGAGTCACGGCCTGAGAAAACCGAGGTCTTCGAGCGGCAACCGCTCTTAAGGCGACTGAGCGGAGGCATCCGACGAATTCGGTGGAGAGCCCCCAATTCCCGCTTCTGGTTCCGCGGCGGAAGGTTCGGGGGGGAGCGCTGATTCATTGGGAGCGGCTTCAGTCAGCAGCGTGACCAAGGCCCGCCGCACGGGCTGGCCCTGGTAACTGTAACCGGAAGCCAGAATTTCTGCGATCCTGGCCCCTGCTGGAACATCGGGCTGAGGATCGGTCAACTGGTGCCGGACGGCGTCAAACAGTTCTCCGGCGGGCGGCACAAGAGCGACGAGACCCATGCGGCGGGCCGTGTCGCGCGCGGCATTTTGAAACTGAACCAACTGGGCAACCAAGTTGGGCTGGCCGGAGCGCGCGGCTGCCTGGTTAAGAGCATAAATGTGATCCAGGATGTGGACGGTCACCTGGAGCCATTCGGCATCGGCACGCCGGAGCTTCTCCACTTCCAACTTCAAATGGGCCTTTTCCTTGTCATTGGCTTTTTCCAAAAACTTCAAAAAATCCTTGGCTTCGGCGTCCATGCGCTCGGCGATGTCTTTGGCCACGCCGGCGGTGCGGGCGGAGGTTTCCTGGACCATCTGCCATTGGGCGGTGGCTTCCTGAATCTGGCGGCTGATCAGATCGATGTTTTGGATTTGGGCCAAGGTTGATACGAGCGCATCCAGTTCCAGGGCTTTCCATGCGGCGCGATACTCGAGCCAGAAGGGAAGGACGCTCAGCCAAGCGCCCCAAGCCCCGGCCGCCAGACAAAGGCCGCACAAGACCATTTGCCATGCGCTGCCGGGGGGAAGGCTTCGGTAGAGAGTGAAACCAGCCAGGCCGGTCAAGAGGAGGTCGGCCAGGATAAAGGGCACTTTCGATAGTTTCGGAGTCACACGACTGCTCATGTTGCCGCAAGATTTAGGCGATTTGTCCGCGCGTGGCGATGGGAAAATAGCCCCTTTCATCCATTGACACACTGAGGGCCGATCTTATTGTCATTTGATGATGAACGCGCTTTATGACGCACTGCTGGAATTAGTTCGACGCACTTCGGCGGAGATTCCCGATGATGTGCAGCAAGCCCTTGTGCAGGCGCTGGAGAATGAGAAGAAAGGCACCATTGCTGAATCGGCTCTGCAGATCATTGAGAGGAATATCGAGTTGGCCAAGCGGAAATCGCAACCGATATGCCAGGACACGGGCAGCATCCTTTTCTATGTCGATGGTCCGGTGGGCCTGGATCAGGCGGCCTTTGAGGAGACAGCGCGGGCGGCAGTGCGTGACGCCACGAAAAAGGGTTATTTGCGGCAGAATTCTGTGGATCCCATCACCGGAGTCAATGATGGCACAAACGTTGGCCCTGGCTCACCGACCGTTCATTTTCATCAGCATCGCTCACCGGAAGTTCAGGTGCGGTTGATCTTGAAAGGGGGCGGGTGCGAAAACGTGGGAGCCCAGTATTCGCTGCCCAACGAAACGTTGAAAGCCAATCGCGATTTGGACGGATGCCGAAAGGTCATTCTCGATGCAGTGCTCCAAGCGCAGGGGAAAGGATGCGGACCGGGCATCCTGGGTGTGTGCATCGGCGGGGACCGGGCCACCAGCTATGAGTTTTCCAAGCGGCAGTTTCTTCGCCTGTTGTCGGACAGCAATCCACAAACTGAATTGGGCCGGCTGGAGGAGGCTATTTTGAGGACGTCCAATGAACTGGGCATTGGGCCGATGGGCTTTGGGGGAAAGACGACATTGCTGGGAGTGAAGATCGGCTTCGCGAACCGTTTGCCGGCCTCGTTCTTCGTCAGCGTCAGCTACATGTGCTGGGCTTTCCGCCGGCAAGGCATTGCGCTCCATGCGGATGGACAAATTGAGAAGTGGTTATACTGAATGCCTATGATCAAATTGAATCTGCCTTTTACCGAAGAAAAGATTCGTTCCTTAATGGTCGGAGACGCCGTTGAAATTACCGGGGTGCTCTTCACCGGGCGTGATGCCGTTCACAAACACCTGCACGAAGGAGGCAAGCTGCCGTTTGGAGTGAGCCTGCGGGATGGAATCATTTACCATTGCGGACCCGTGGTCCTCAAAGACGAACGGGGAGAATGGAAGGTCACAGCCGCCGGTCCCACGACTTCCATTCGTGAGGAACCGTATCAATGGCAGATTATTAGAGACTTTGGAGTCCGCGGTGTGATCGGAAAAGGGGGGATGGCAGAGCGGACTTTGGCAGCCTGCAAAGAGTACGGGTGCGTCTATTTTCACGCTGTGGGAGGCGCTGCCCAAGTGTTGGCAGAGTGTATCAAAAAAGTGCGTGATGTCTATTTTCTGAAGGAGTTTGGCTCGCCCGAGGCCATCTGGGAATTCGAAGTTGAGGCATTTCCGGCTGTAGTGACCATGGATGCTCAGGGTCATTCGTTGCACAAGGAAGTTTTTGCCGCCAGCCAGGCTGAATTGGCGAAGCACCTGTAAGTGCCGTTAAGAATCGGGACCCCAACCCTGATATCATTGGGCGGGTGCGCCAACGGATCTTCCCGAGCGCCCAAAGTGAGGCCAAAAAAACAGTTTTGACATGGTCAAGGACTTGCTATAGGCTGATAGGCCATATCTGAATGGCCCTATTTAAACTATGAACTATTGAGCCTTTTAGCCATGCGAATCTGTGGACTAAACTACAAAAAAGCCGCCCGGCGAGTTCTTGCTTTTACACTGGTTGAGGTCGTGATTTCGACCGGGATTGCGGCCATGACCATTGGCGGGATTGTGTATGGGTACGTGCTGGCGGCGCAGCGGGCGGAGTTGTCATCCTACATGTTGGCGGCTCAATCACTGGCGATGCAGCGCCTGGAGCAAAGCCGTGCTGCCAAATGGGATCCGATGGCCTACCCGGTGGTTGATGAGCTGGTCAGCACCAATTTTCCTCAAACGGTTGAAGTACTGGACATTCCGGTTTCCGGAACCAATATCGTTTATGCCACCAACAAGGTGACAGTGACGACCCTTTCCACAAATCCGCCCTTGAAAATGATCCAGGCGGATTGTACATGGAGTTTCATGTCCCGACGCCTCTTCACGAACACGGTGGTTATCTATCGCACGGCTGACCAATGATCCATTCATGAAAAGTCTTGTGCACAAGCCGGTAAGACATTCACGCCCAAGAGGGTGGGTCGAGCGAGCATTTACGCTGACAGAAATCATGGTGACGATGGCGATTTTGATGGTTGTTCTGGCAGGGGTGTTGACCAGCCATCTCTTCGGCTTGAGGATGTTCGAGATTACCAAGGCAAAACTGGGGGCGAGTGACCAGGCCAGAGTGGCCATCCAAAGACTCATCGGCGAAATCCGCTCCGCCAAAACCGTCAGAATTGGCAACGGCAATCTGAGCTCTTTTTCGGAAATCCCGGATGGGAGTTTGCAGCAAGGAACAGCCATCCAGATTTGCGCCACGACGAACACAAACTATTTCGTCCGGTATTTTTTCGACACCAATGAACGGAGCTTGAAGCGAGCAACGAATGGGGCCTATACGGTAATGGCTGTCGCGCAGTTTATCACGAATACTGTGATTTTCACTTCCGAGAATTTTGCCGGGACCATTCTCACGGAGAACCAGAACAATCGCGTCATCGGCTTGACCCTTCAATTTTATCAGATTCGATATCCGGTTATCCACATCGGCCCTGGCAATTACTATGATTTTTATCAACTCCGAACCAAAATAACCCGCCGAGTCTTGGAGTAAAAAATGAATATGCAACTGCGGTGCGGCAAATCCAGCCCGAGAGCAAACGAAAAAGGCTATGCCTTGATGCTGGTGCTGTTTTTTTCCGGCATCAGCCTTTTGGTGTTGAACAGTTCGCTGGACTGGACGGCCAGCAACGCGCGTTTCACGGAGCGAAGCAACCAGTATTACACGACGTTGTACGCCGCGGAAGCGGCCACTGAAAAGGCGCTCGCCCGGATGATCACTGACTACCACACTGGGGGGGAGTCCGTTCTTTACAACGGCCTTGATCTTTACAGGAACCTGGCACCTACGCCGGCGGAGAATCCCATCTGGAGCGAATTTGAATTCAACAATGCGCAGGGCGGAGAAGGCAAGACCTATGTCGAACGCACCATCTCACAATCGTACCAGCCGCTGAATTCCCAATACGCCGGGCTCAATGGTTTCGTTTCTACCTATCGGATTATCTCCAACGCGCGGCGGCTGAATTCCCCGCAGGAAATCACCGCGGCAGTGCAACAGGATGTGCAGGTGGCGTCCATACCCGTGTTTCAGTTTGCGATTTTCTATGGCAGCCTTTTGGAGTTCACGTGGGCGGCGCCATTGACCGTCCGAGGCCGGGTCCATGGCAACGGCTCGGTCTATACCGGTTCGTCGGCGCCATTGACTTTCTTTCAAGACATTACTTCGGTCGGCATCAACCAAAAAAAGGACTGGATGGGCCATACGATGAGCCAATATACGGGCACGATTACTTTCTACGGCAGAAAGGAGACCAACACGGCGACCTTGACCTTGCCCATCGGGACCAATAACACTCCGGCGGCCGTCCATGCTGTGATCGAAATTCCGCCGGCCTCGGAGCCCATCACGTCGCCGATGGGCAAACAGCGCTACTATAACAAAGCGGAACTTTTGATCCTCGTCAGCAATTCAACCGTGACGGTTTCAGCCAAGACCCCTGCTTTCAGTTCCTCAAGCACCAGCATCCCGTGGACAAATGCTTCCTATTTCGTGACCACAAACAAGACGTTTACAGATCAGCGCGAGGGAAAAACCATCAAGACCACGGAGCTTGACGTGGGGAAATTTATTACTTGGAGTGCGACCAACACGACCGTAGATAGCGTGCTTGGCGATGGCAACTCTCCCAATTTGATTTATGTGGCCGACCAACGTTCCACCACGAGCAGCCAATTGGCCGGAGTTCGCTTGATCAATGGACAGACGTTGCCTTCCCGGGGGCTGACGGTTTCCACACCCAACCCGTTGTACGTGAAAGGCCATTTCAACCAGCCGACCGCGGCTTATTTGGGCACGACCAACACGTCAAATGCCAAGCCCGCCTCATTGGTTTCCGATGCCTTAACCTTGCTGTCCAGCGCTTGGGATGATTCCCTAAGCGGAGGTTCATTTACTTCCAGAGACGCAGTTAATACGACCGTAAATGCAGCGCTCCTGACCGGGATCGTCCCGTCTGGCGGCTCCGGCGGCACCAGCCCAATGAGTGGTGGAGTTGTCAACCTCCCACGCTTGCTGGAAGACTGGGGAAACGGCGCGAGGATATTGACGTTAAACGGCTCCATCGTGAATCTGTTTTTCAGCACCAAAGCCACTGCTCCATTTCAGAATCCAGGGAATTATTATTACGCGCCGACCCGTGCTTTCAACTTCGACATGAACTACTTGGATATCACCAAGCAGCCGCCTGGGACTCCTGAGCTGGACGTGCTAATTCGCGGGCAATGGGTCACCCCGCCACCCAACACGACTGATTATGCAGGGAACTAGTCGGCGGTCTCCGAGATAAACAATCAATTCGTTCGCCAAGAACGGCCAAGTTTTTCTATATGAACACTCTAAGGCATCTGGTGCGCTGGTCGGAATTAATGCTGATTTTGTGGCCAATCTTTTTGCTGGGGGCGGAGCCGCCGGCTGTGAAAGCACCTTCAACGAATTCACCAGCCAAACCATCGACCTTTAAGCTGGTTACGGCCACGGAGCAAGGGGCGAGCACCGAGGTGAAGCGTGTGTTCCTGGCGGCGGAAACCAACAAATTCACCTTCCGTGTGCCGGAGGGATTCCAACTCCAATCGGACGCTGCCAAAAAGACCGTTACTCTGATTGCCGACGATAAGATCGGCTCGGTAACCGTGCAGGTCACCGAGGTCGTCGGAGGAAAGGCACCAGATATTCAACCTGAGGAACTGCGACAGAGACTTTTGGCCCGCCATAACGCCGCAAAAATCGTTGATGAGTTTGCCGCTTCGGCCGGCGACTTGAGCGGCTCGGCTTTCGAAGTCGAGTGGATTCATGAAGGCAGCAAAGCGGTTTTAGCTGCGCGCGTCGCATTCATTCCCTTCCCCGGCGGTCTCTTGGAATTCAACCAGATTGCGCCCAAAGCCAAGGTCAGAGATTACGATCAGGTTCTCAATCAAGTACTTTTGTCTTTTCGCCACGCTCGAATCGACGGCCAGTTTGACATTGCGCCGTTATCGACAAAGATTTGAGATTGCGACTTCTGCTGCCTCTGTAAAGGCGATCGGGTCTTTCACTGCCATCTTGGGGCCTGTCCGGGTTAGATTCAATATCTCGGATTGGCACGGCTGAAAGTTGCTAAGAAGCCCGGAACTGTATATTCTTTCACTATGTTTTTTCCACGATGTCGTGGCGCTCAATGCCGGTTTAGCACTTATGGCAGACCATTCACGCCTGCAAAGGCGATCGTTCGATCAGCCAAGCAGAGCCTCCCGTTCAAAACGGATTAAGATCCGCAACGAAAGAACGCTTTCTAATTGCGCGCTCAAGCTGCTTGCGCTGCTCCTGGCCTTGTACTGCACCTGCGCGGGATCCATGCGGGTGGGAGCGCAGGACTTGTCGGCGACGAATCCGTTGCCGGCGAAAATCACGCAAGCTGCGCAAGTATTGAGTCTTTCTCCTGAGGAGGCAAGACGGTCGCACCCGGTCGATCTCACCGGCGTTATCACCTGTTTTGATCAGCGGGCCCAGCTTTGCTTCGTGCAAGACCGCAGTGCTGGAATTTTTGTCTATGACACGAATCTGGCGCTGCGCGTGAGGACTGGCGATTTGGTGGAATTGAGGGGGGTCACTGCACCTGGCCGTTACTCACCCATCGTGAATCTGGGAGAACTGAAGGTTATCGGCAAGGGAGAATTGCCCAATCCCAGGCGCGTTTCGATTGAAGAATTGGTCTCGGGCAGGCTGGACTGCCAATGGGTGGAGGTGAAAGGCACGATTCACCGAGCGTCGGAGGATTGGGGACATCTGCTGTTTGAATTGGCCAACGGGTTGAGTCGTTTGAAGGTTCGCGTTCTGCAATATGTGAAGGGAGTCGAGAACCAGTTTATCGATGCCAAAGTGCGAGTCCGGGGTGTAGTTGGATCGGTCGTCAATGCCAAAGGGCAGTTAACGGGATTTCACTTGCTGGTTCCGAGCTTGGCACAAGTGGTGGTGGAGGACCCGCCTGTGTCCGACCCGTTTTCGTCGCCCGTTCGCTCCATTCGCAGTCTGATGGCATATTCATATCAACAACCTTCAGACCGGCGTGTCCGAGTGCAAGGTACTGTCACGCTGCAATGGCGGGGCAAGGCTCTTTATATCAAGGACGAATCGGGCGGGGTGAAAGTTCGAACAGAACAAGCGACGCCGGTCAAAGTGGGAGATACGGTGGACGTGATTGGATTTCCGTCGGCCGGCGGTTACACGCCGCTTCTGGAAGATTCTGAATTCAAGGTTATCGGATCAAAGCCGCCTCCTCCACCTGTGAGCATCGCCGTCACGCAAGCTCTGTCGGGGCAATTTGACAACGAACTGGTGCAGTTGGAAGCCCGATTGCTTGAGTCGGATGAGACACTTTCTGACCAGAAGGTGCTGGTGCTTGAAGCAGATAAAAGAGTCTTCCGAGCTCGCCTGCAAAGCTCGGCGTTGGACGGAAAGAAGCTGTCGCTCCTGAACGGCAGTCTTCTCAAGATAACGGGCGTCTGTTCCGTGCAAGTGGACGAAAGTCTGGCGCCCATCGGTTTCACCCTGCAGATGAGGTCGCCCGAAGATATCGCGGTTTTGCAGAGACCTTCCTGGTGGCGGCTGACCCGCTTGATTTGGGTTTTGGGATTCTGCGGAGGGGGCGTTATGGCCGGTTTGATCTGGATGGTCATGCTGCGAAGGAGGGTTCAGCAGCAAACCGAGACCATTCGACGGCGTGAAACGGCATTGGAAGAACGCTATCGGGATTTGTTCGAGAATGCCAATGATATCCTCTACACCCACGACTTGGCAGGCCAATTGACCTCTATAAACAAGGCGGCGGAGCAACTGCTGGGATACAATCATGCGGAGATGCTGAGGATGAACATCGCTGATGTGCTGGCTCCGGAATACAGACAAGTGGTCAACGAACAATTGCATCGCAAACTCACCGCCGGGGCGCCGCGCACCAACTACGACGTCGAGGTCCTGGCCAAAGACGGGCGCCGCCTGGTTCTGGAAGTCAACACGCGGCTTCAGTTTGAGGAGGGTCAATTATTAGGCATTCAAGGCATGGCGCGGGATATCACCGCGCGAAAGCACGCCGAGGCCGCCTTGAAAGAGAGTGAGCGACAGTTGCGCAAATCCATCGAGGAACGCGAACAAATTGGGCGCGATCTGCATGATGGAATCATTCAATCGATCTATGCTGTGGGCCTGAATCTGGATGATTGCCGGCGGTTGATGAAAAAGGAACCTGCCGAAGTCGAAACCCGCCTGCAAAAGGTCCTGGCCGATTTGAACGCCGTTATCCGAGACGTGCGCAGTTTCATACTCGGGTTGGAATCGGACCTTCTCAAAGGACAGGAATTCAAAACCGCCCTGAAATCCCTGGTTTTGACTTTGGGGGAGCCCCATTGCTCCCGGTTCATCTTGCAGATTGATTCCTCAAGCAGCGGAAGCCTGATCCCAAAACAAGCCACCAATTTGTTGCACGTGGCCCGGGAAGCAATCAGCAACAGCGTCCGCCACGCCAACGCACCGAAAACCATCCTCTCCTTGCAGATGCACAACGAGCACATCCGTTTCGAGGTGCAGGATGACGGAAAGGGCTTCAACAGCGACTCGACCGAACCTCACGGTTACGGGTTGCGAAATATGGCGGCCCGCGCGCAGGAATTGGGAGCCGGTTTCTCGGTCATTTCCGAAATCGGAAAGGGCACGCGAATCGTGCTTGATATCCCGCTGAAAAGCGGGCATCAAACCGTTCTGACATGAAACCGATTCGCTTGCTGATCGTGGATGACCATGAAGTGGTTCGAATCGGCTTGCGAACGCTGCTGGGCAGGTTTCCCCATGTCGAAGTCGTCGGCGAAGCGGGCACCGTGGCGGCGGCTCTTGCGGAAACGAAACGTCTGGCACCCGACGTGGTTCTGTTGGATGTGCGATTGCCGGATGGAAACGGCTTCGCGGTCTGCCGGGAGATTCAAAAGCTGCCCGTCGAATCCCGCGTGGTCATCCTCACTTCTTTTGCCGATGATGAAACCGTCTTCGAGTCCATCGCAGCCGGGGCGGACGGCTATTTGCTCAAGGAAGTTGATGGCGAAGGTTTGGTGAGAGCCATCGAGAAAGTTGTGTCTGGCCAGTCAATCCTGGACCCAGCCGTTACCGGTCGTGTGATGAACCGGGTGAAAAACCTCGGAGAGCCCGTGGCCAAAGATAAGATGGATTCGTTATCAGCCCAGGAACGCCGCGTTTTGGCCCATGTGGCCGAAGGGAAAACAAACAAGGAAATTGCCGGCGCGCTGGGCCTCAGTGACAAGACGGTCAAGAATTACCTCAGCAACATTTTGGATAAGCTTCGGATCAGCCGGCGCTCTCAAGCGGCGGCCTTTTTCGTTCAAAATACGCTGCGATAGCGCGGCAGCCGGGCTTTTGCCGATGAAGGATTGGTTTAGATAGGCCCTTATCCCGAGGTCTGCAAGAGGGCTGTGCCAAGTCATGCTCCGCTGTTTAAGACGACGTTTCTAATCCAAGTTCCCGGTGAGGTTTTGCCCACCCAAAAGGATTCTGCGACACGTATAACGGGAACGTCCGGAGTCCATTGTCCGGCTTGGTAAGAATAGATGACATACTTCTGTGCTTCCCGGTCAAACAAATGCACGGCATCGCCCTCCGCAATGGGAAACTGCAAGTCAGGATGCAGGGGACCGGATAAAGGAAGCATGGAACTACGAATCGAAAAGCCCGCTGGAAGAGTCAATGAAAGATCGCCCTGCAAAACTTCGCCGACGAAATCAAGCTTCTTGGGATCCGGCGTTGGATTCAGAACGATCGCGCCTTCGCCGGGAGCCAATGTTTCAAAAGGCTTGGACCATTTGCCCCTGGTGATTGTGTTCTCATTTAATCGAAACAACATCGTGTCGAATTTATGCAAAGTGGTTCCCTCCGGCAGGTTTGGAAACAGCTTTTCCACAGTATTGTTCGGAGCGTTCAGCGGGTTGGAGATCAATGAGAAACCGGGCGAAAGGCTGATGGAAACGTACCCAATAACATTGGCAGAAACAACAGTCTCCGAAACGACACGGTAAAACCGGACGTTGAATTTCTCCGCAGCCGCATCCAGGAATTCGGTCTCGGCACTTTCGGCTTTGTGGCTCGACAAAGGATCCCAGTTCTGAAGATCCCTCGTGGTTTGGATTTCATACGCTGCTCCCTTCGCCAATTGAAAACGAAACTGGAACTGGCCGTAAGGAAATCGCAGGGCATTGCTGAGAACCGGACGAGGCGGCGGACTGGCTTTAGTCTTTCTTGTGAAAAAACCGGTTATGGACTCTGAGATGTCTGACATTGAGGGGTGGAATTTATACAGCGAGCCTCGAAATAAAATAGAAATTTTTGCCGGTCCAACAGGACAAAGTATCCCGTGAACTCCAAAATCCGTAGAGGCGCGTCCCAAATTCTGACCTCTCGTTCATTTTCTTTCTTGGCCAGGGAAGCTCTCTCAAGAGGGTCGCGTCAGGCGAATGCTCCTGACAAAAAGCCTCATTTTTCCTATAAATAAGCCCGGAAAGACCATCATTCTCACACTCCAATTGGGCGGCAAGCACCTGCCAGACTGCACCTATATGAACTTCAACTTAACACGATTTTCGGCCCATGGAATTGGCATTAGAGCCAATTAGCTCTATTACTATAGGGCCATAAAATCCGGCGTTTGGCGCTGCAAGTCCCATCTGGTTTAACTCATTATTTGCCAACGACATCGGTCATGTGGGATGTATTACAATCGTCTGAGTTCAGCTATCTTTGTTTTAATAAGGCCAATAGTTTGCTACCTTCAAGGACCGCGAAGCCTAATTGATGCTTCAGCTTGAGTCATGACTATCGTTGATACCAAAAACGGCGCTCAAAGAAGTTCTCCTGCCTTCTCGATTATCGAGATTCTGGTGGCGATGTCGATTGTTGGCGTCATGTTTGTGGCTCTTTACTCGGGTTTCTCGGCCGGTTTTGCGGTCGTGCAATTGTCGCGGGAGAATTTGAGAGCCACTCAGATTCTTCAGGAGAAAATGGAGACAATTCGGCTTTATACCTGGGACCAAATCAACACGCCTGGCTTCATTCCAACCCGTTTTACGGACACCTTCTATCCCAGTGTGACGAATCAAACTGATACTGGTTTGATTTACACCGGCACGGTATCTCTGGCCACTGCTCCGATAACAGAATCATACAGCAACGATCTCAAACTCATTACCATCAAGGTGGAATGGAGTTCTGTCGGCGTCTTGCGCAAACGAGAAATGAGAACGTTGGTCTCCCACTATGGTCTTCAAAACTACATCTACTAAGCGGCGGCTGTGGGGCATGACCTTGACGGAACTCCTGGTCGCAACGGCGGCCGGTTCGATTGTTCTGACTGCGGTCGCGTCACTTTCATTCTATACGGGCCGCAGTGTCGCTGCTCTGGCGAATTATGTTGAGTTGGATCAGGATAGCCGCAAAGCGTTGGACACCATGTCGCAGCAAATTCGCCAGACCAGCCGGCTTTTGGAAGGTTCGTCCACCCGTCTCACTTTTGAGGATTACGACGGATCCAAGCTGAGCTTCATCTGGGATGCTGCTGCAAAGACCTTGACGCGTTACAGGGATGGGCAACCGGACCCAACCCCTTTGCTGAAGGAATGCGGCTTCCTGGAATTCTCCATGTTTCAACGCAATCCCAAGAGTGGAACTTACGATCAATATCCGGCGGCTACCCCGGCCACGTGCAAGTTGATCCAAGTAAAGTGGATTTGTTCCCGCAGCATTTTCGGAACGACACTGCAAAATACCGAGAGTGTTCAATCGGCCAAAATCGTTATTCGCAAACAATAATCTTATGCAAACCAAAATCACCTGCCAACGAGGCACGACACGAGGCAGCGCTCTCTTGGTCATGTTGGTCACTGTCACGTTGATTGGCATTACCCTGGCCAGCTATCTTGAGTTGGTCAGAAGCCAGAACCTGTCCACGATGCGGTCCCAACAGTGGAACTCGGCCATACCGATTCTGGAAGCAGGGCTCGAAGAAGCTTTGACTCACCTCTACTACAATGCGACAAATCTTTCGGCGAACGATTGGGTCCCGATTGATGGGGGGTACAAAAAGGAACGGTATCTGGGCGATGACAAGTTTATCGTCACCATCTCGGCGACCACTCCTCCGCAGATTGTTTCCCAGGCCTTTGTGCGCGAACCCATGGGCACCAACTTCATTTCTCGAGCCCGCGCCGTGCGGGTCGGCACCACCAACGATGCGCTGTTCGCCAAAGGCATGGTGGCCAAGGGCACGATCGATCTGAGCGGCAACAACATCAAAACCGACAGCTTCGATTCCATGGACCCGAACTACAGCACCAACGGCCGGTACGACAAGGACGAAGCCAAAGATAATGGCGATGTGGCGACGAATTTAGCGGTGGTCGATTCGCTTAATGTCTGGAACGCGGATATTTATGGCAAAGCCTCAACGGGTCCAGGAGGAACCGTCCGGATTGGCCCCAATGGTTCGGTGGGCAGCAAACCGTGGCACAATGCCAACCAAAAGGGAATCGAACCTGGGTGGTCCTCCGATGACATGAACGTTTCATTTCCCGATGTGAAGCCTCCCTTCACTGGCGGGGCATTCACTCCTGTCGGAGGCGACGTTGGCGGCGTGAGTTACAATTACTTGGTCGGAAATGGCAACTACCAATTAACGAGTCTTAGCCTGAGTGGCAATAACAAGATGTTGGTGACGGGCCATGCCGTCCTCTACGTGACGGGGGATGTCAGCTTGACGGGACAATCCCGCATTGAAATTGCGCCCGGGGCCAGCTTGAAGCTCTATGTAGCAGGTCCAAGCGCCAGCCTCGGCGGCAGTGGCGTCATGAACAACGCCGGCAATGCCATGGATTTCATGTATTATGGGCTGCCCAGCAACACCAGCGTTTCAATGTCAGGTAATGCCGCATTCACCGGGACTATTTATGCGCCGTCGGCCTCCTTGACCTTGGGTGGGGGAGGCAACAATAACTATGATTTTGTCGGCGCCAGCGTGACGGATTCCGTCAGACTGAACGGACACTATAACTTCCATTATGACGAAAACCTGGGAAGATTGGGGCCGAAAAGAGGCTACACGATCACCTCCTGGAACGAGATTTGATGGCCGAGTAATCTGTCCTTGTACCGGTTGCTGACATGAAAACGAGCGCTCAAGGCAAACCGGGCTTTAAGACGGCTCATGCAGCCTTCTCGATCACCGAGGTCTTGGTCGCAATTTCGATTGTGGGCGTTTTGTTTCTCTCACTCTACGGCGGCATTACTTCCGGTTTCGCCGTGGTGAATTTGGCCAGAGAAAACTTGCGCGCCAACCAAATCGTTTTGGAGAAAATGGAAACGATCCGCCTTTATACTTGGGACCAAATCAACTCGAACGGATTCATCGCTCCTACTTTCACTGCTTCTTTTTATCCTCCGCTACCCGTGGGAGGAGAAAGCACACGCAGCAATACCGACAGCACCTCCCCCGAGGACAGCGGCCTGATTTACTATGGGACGGTCGCAATCACCAACGCACCCGTGGCACCAGGTTACAGCCACCACATGAAGCTCGTCATCGTCACGCTGACGTGGACGAATGGCAGTGTTCCTCGGCAGCGCCAGATGCAAACGCTCGTCTCAGAATATGGAATGCAAAACTACATTTACTGATCGGTCAAGACGTTCGGGGATGACTCTAGTTGAAGTGATGGTGGCGATGGGGATCAGTTCCATGGCCTTGCTCGCCACGGCCTCGCTGAGTTTCTACACTGCCCGGAGCTTTGCCGCCATATCCAACTATGTGGACCTGGACAAACATAGCCGCAACGCGCTGGATCGCATTTCGCAAATGATACGCCAGGCTGATGGAGTCACGGATTTTTCGGCGCACGAGATTTCTTTCAGCTATGAACACACGAACACGCTTACGTTCCGTTATAGCGAAGCGACGAAGGAATTGGCGCAAATCTACAAAGGTGAGACCAGAACTCTGCTGACCGAATGCGATTACCTGAACTTCGAAATCTTCCAACGGAATCCCATCAATGGCAGCTACGACCAGTATCCCGCCACTTTGACAAATAATGCAGCCAAGATCGTGCAAGTCACCTGGCTCTGCTCACGCAGCATTCTGGGCAAGATGGTGAATACGGAAAGCGTGCAATCTGCAAAAATTGTAATCCGTAAGCAATAATCAAATGAGAATACGCCTTTCAAACGAACAAGGGAGCATCCTCCTCCTCGCTCTCGTCACATCTGGAACAATTGGATTTACATTGGCGAGTTACCTTAAACTGGTGGAAGCTCAGAATCTGGCGGTCATGCGTTCGCAAACCTGGAATTCAGCCATGCCCGCTTGCGAAGCGGGCATTGAGGAGGCGTTGACCCATCTCAACGTCGTGGGCGATGGTGACCGCGGTGTGAACGGGTGGACATTGGTTAATGGCGAATATGTCATGGAACGTAATTTTGGAGACACCCACTATTGGGTGACTGTTTCCTCTGGCGATCCCCCCGTGATTACCTCCACCGG
Source organism: uncultured Verrucomicrobiota bacterium (assembly GCA_964363225.1). Lineage (GTDB taxonomy): Bacteria > Verrucomicrobiota > Verrucomicrobiia > Limisphaerales > CAYIIH01 > CAYIIH01. Next base: position 81,562 of record CAYIIH010000001.1, read on the forward strand.
TTATGCCAAGGTGCCGTTAAGGACTACTGAAGTCAGGCGGGCTGTTCGCGTGACCACAACCAAATTTGGGAGCGGCATGAAAGGCATGGTCGCAAAAGGGGATATCAACATGAGCGGCATTTGCCAAATCGACAGCTTCGATTCAGAAGACCCCAGTTATAGCTCCAATGGCAGATACGATTCTGCGAAACGCAAAGATAACGGGTTTGTCGGTTCTGTGAATGGCAGTGTCAATGGGGGCAATGGGAAGAATTACGGTTATGTCGGCACGGGACCGACCGGTGCAGCCGCTGGCCAAGTTGGGGATTTGGGCTGGGTAGATGGGAACAACACCGGAATTCAACCTGGTCATTATAACAATGACATGAATCAATCATTCCCCGACGTTCAGCCGCCATTTGCTGGCGGGGCGTTTACCCCCCAGAGCGGGACAGTCACCACCACAAACTTCTCCTTCACCAGCAGCGCCATCACCACGACCACTTATCCTTCCCCTCCTCCGGCCAGCGGAGTAACCACAAATCTAAGCAATTACACGTCAACAGAATATCCGTTTGCCTACGGCGGCACAGTCACAACGAACACCAGCGCCACGAGCAGCAGAACATTCCCGGCTGCAGGCACTTATGTGGGCAGCGTGGTCACCAGAACGGTGACATCAGGGCCGCCGTCAGGTCGTGGCACTTGGTATGATTATAACCGCATAACGGGTTACACTTACCAGACAATCACCTACACCTACAACACCACAACGACCAATTCCACCACTTCCACTGAAACCTACAATTACGTTCTTGACAGCGAGAATTATCAGTTGACCTCCCTCAGTATGAGCGGCCAAGCCAAGATGTTGGTGAAAGGAAACGCTGTCCTCTACGTAACCGGTGATGTTTCCATTACCGGCCAGGGCCAGATCATCATTCTTCCTGGCGCCAGCTTGAAACTCTACGTGGGCGGCGCCAGTGCGCAACTCGCAGGCAATGGTGTCATGAACCAGAATGCCGACGCCACCAAGTTCTCCTATTACGGATTGCCCGGCAATACCAGTGTGCAAATGACTGGGAACGCGGCCTTTACCGGAACAATTTATGCGCCCAACGCCGACTTCCATCTCGGCGGAGGCGGCAACGATGTTTATGATTGTGTGGGCGCCACAGTCACCAAGACGGTCTCGATGAATGGCCATTTCAATTTCCACTACGACGAGAGACTTGGCCGGTCGGGTGGCGCGACACGGTTTAACGTTGCTTCCTGGAACGAAGTCTCCTGGACAGAACTTTAGCCTGTGGCATTTAACCCGCTATTTCCTGCGGTCCTTTTCCACCGTTAATCAGGAAAAGAACGGCCATTCTCACGGCCAGCCCGTTTGTCACCTGTTCCAGTATTACCGAACGCTCGCCATCCGCCACGTCACTGTCGATCTCCACACCCCGGTTGATCGGTCCGGGATGCATGATCACAACGTCCGGCCGGGTGAAAGCAAGGCGGGCCTGATTCAATCCAAAGAGGCTGGCATACTCGCCAATGCTGGGAAACATCGTCTTGCGCTGCCGCTCGTGCTGAATGCGCAGCAGATTGATGATGTCGGCGTGGCGGATGGCCTCCATCACGTCGTGAGTGATGCGGCATCCCATCTGTTCAAACTCACGCGGAACCAACGTGGTGGGACCACAGAGAGTGACCTTGGCATCCAATTTCAACAAGGCCCAAATGTTCGAGCGAGCCACCCGGCTATAAAGAATATCACCCAGGATCGTGACGTTAAGACCGGCAATGGCTCCCTTTTTCTCGCGAATGGTGAACAGGTCGAGCAAGGCCTGGGTGGGGTGTTCATGAGCGCCGTCACCCGCGTTCACGACGCTGGCATTGAGAAAGCGCGACAGGAAATGAGGCGCCCCGGTCGCGCTGTGCCGGATGATAATGATGTCGGCATTGAGCGCCTCCAAATTCCTGGCGGTGTCCTTTAACGTCTCCCCCTTTTTCAGGGAAGAGGCTTCCGCCGTAAAATTGATCACGTCCGCACTCAACCGTTGCGCAGCCAGTTCAAAGCTGATCCGCGTCCGGGTGGAAGGCTCGATAAAGAGATTGACCACGGTTTTGCCGCGCAAGGCGGGCACTTTTTTGATCACGCGCTCTCCCACGGCCTTGAAGGCGCGCGCGGTGTCCAGCACGGTGAAGATTTCCTCAGCGCTGAGGGATTGAATATCAAGAAGATGTTTTCGGTTCCAGATCACAGGTGCTCCAAAAAAACGCCGTCCTCTCCGCCTTCCTCCTGCAATTGAACATTGATCCGTTCTCTTAAGGAAGTCGGAACATTTCTTCCCACAAAATCCGCCTTGATGGGCAACTCGCGATGTCCGCGATCAATCAGCACGGCCAATTGCACCGCGCGCGGGCGTCCCAGATCGTTCAAAGCATCCAAGGCCGCGCGCGTGGTTCTCCCCCGGAACAGGACATCGTCCACCAACACCACCGTCTTGCCCGTGACGTCGCAAGGAATCGCCGTGGGATGGACCGGAGGCGCCAAATGCTGATCGAGATCATCACGGTGCATGCAAACGTCGATATGGCCGACGGGGACCGGATGGCCCCAAACACCCTGCAACAGATCGGCCAGCCGCTGCGCCAGATAGATGCCACCGCGCTGGATTCCAACCAGGACGACTTGGGAGCTGTTGTCGTTGCGCTCCGCAATCTCGTGGGCCATGCGCGCCAGGACCCGCTGGACGGCCACAGCGTCCAAAAGAACTTTCGATTCAGGCATAAAAAAAGAGCCGGCTCGCCTTGCGAACCAACCCTGTCATCCGATGTTCAATTCTTCTCATGGTTTCCTTTGCGACCTCGCCGGATCGCCTTTAAAGGAACGGCGGTGCTTATTGACTCGCGGCCTGCCGGCTTTTCCGCCATTTCGAGCGGTGCTTGATAATCCAGTCGGTCAAAGCTTTCTCGAATCCGATGTCGTAACCCGCCTTTTCAGACTCGATCCATTTATGCTTCAAGATTTCCTCGCGTTCCGCCTGGAATTCCCGGTAGAGAGAGGAATTCTTCAGTAAATCGTTGCCATTGGTCACATCACTAGACATAGGCCTTCATTTTTCATCGCTGCCGCCAGACTGTAACACCTGGCCATCTGATGACAACGAAATTCAAGCAGGATCCAATCCCAACTTTTTGCGCCCTTCTGCCGAGATCATGCTTTGATGCCAGGGCGGATCCCACACCAATTCCACATTGGCTTCCTCAACGTTCTCCAACGAAAGCAGTTTCGCCTGGACATCGGCCGCAATCTGGCCGCCCAGGTGACAGCCCGGCGCCGTGAGCGTGAGTTTCACATCGACCCGGTCGCCTTCCAGCAGCACATCATAAACCAAACCCAGATCAACAATGTTCAGCGGTATTTCCGGATCATAGCAGTTGCGCAGGGCCTCCCAAATCTGCAGTTCAGTCACCGGGTCACTCGGACGGTTTTGGACCGCTGCGGAAGGAGGCTCGGGGGGCTTTCCCGAAGATTCCTGAGGGGATGAATTCATAATCTGGACAGGTTGACCGCGGGTTATTGGAGCTTTTGTCGCAGCGTTTCCGCTATCTCGATGAACGCCTGCCCAGCCTGGCTCTCCGGAGCCGAGACCACAATCGGCACTCCAAGATCGCCCGCAATTCGAATCTCGGTAAACAAAGGAATTTCTCCCAGAAAGCTGCACCGCTGGCGTTCTGCTTCGGCGCGCCCGCCGCCGTGACCGAAAATCTCGACTCGTTCTCCGGTGGGGGTGGTAAAGTAGCTCATGTTCTCGATGATACCCAGGATGGGCACGTTAACCTTCTCAAACATCGCGATGCCTTTGCGGACCACGCCGAGCGACGCTTCCTGAGGCGTGGTCACAATGACACCTCCGTCCAGCGGCACCGTTTGGCACAGGGAAAGTTGGGCATCACCAGTGCCGGGAGGCAAATCGACCAGCAGAAAATCGAGTTGGCCCCACTCGACCGAATTCACGAATTGCTGGATCGTCTTCATGATCATGGGGCCGCGCCAAATCACCGGCGAGTCGCCATCCAGCAAAAAGCCCATGCTCATCAGCTTCACTCCATGATTGGCAGGCGGAACCAGTTTTTCGTCATCGCTGATCGTCGGGCGCTCGTTAATTCCCATCATCAAGGGAATGCTGGGGCCGTAAATGTCGCAATCCAGCAAGCCGACCTCTGCGCCCAGGTGCTTCAGCCCGCACGCCAGATTGACCGATGCCGTCGATTTGCCCACGCCGCCTTTGCCACTGGCTACGGCCACCACGCGCTGGATTCCGGGCACCCGGCTTTGGCCGGACCAGGGGCTTTGCGCCGCCGGAGCGGTCTGCGCGCCCGACGGCAATCTGACTTCCACCTGCACATGGTTGACCTCGGGAAGCGATTTCAGAACGCGTTCACAGTCGGCTTTGATTTGTTGCGCGAGTTCCGGTTTGCCCGAGGTCAACTGCAAGCTGACACTGACCGCGCCGTTGCTGGCAGCGATTTGTTTGATCAGGCCAAACGAGACGATATCCCGCGAATAGCCGGGATACTTGACGGTTCGCAACGCGTTCTTGATGTGTTCTTCCGTTAACATTCCAAATCTCCGGGTTCCAATGGGTTCCTCAAGTTATTCGCGCCGCACCATGGGCCGGGACGGGCGCTCCGGCGGCGGATGAAGAACACCTCTTGGGAGCGATACAGGAATCGATCGTGCCGCGTTCAAATTCATCCCACATAGGTGACATGTTTCGCAGCATATTGACCGTCTTGGCAAACGTGGCAATGAAGTAATCGATTTCTTCCTCTGTATTGTCTTTTCCAAAAGAGAGGATGATGTTTCCCTGGGCCAGCGCATGATCCAAGCCAATTGCCGTCAGCACAGGAGGAATCTTGAGGGCTTTGCTGATGCAGCTTGGCCCGCTGGCCACAGCGATGCCTTTCATGTCCAGACTCAAGGCCAGGCCTTCGCCCTCGACGAATTCGGTGCTGATGTTGAGGTTGGTGCTGATGCGGCTGGGGCCGGGTACAGGCCCATTCAACTTGAGATACGGGACGGCACCCTGCAAATGGCGCCAGAGATACTGCTGTAGCTTTGCAGTGTGGGCCATCCGGCTGGGCATTTCGCGCAAAGCGATTTCGGCAGCGACACCTGCGCCAACGATGGCCGGGACGTTTTCAGTTCCAGCCCTTCTGCCGCCCTCCTGACTGCCGCCGTGCAGGAGGCTGGCCAGGCGCGCCCGGCGGTTGCGGTAGAGCACGCCAATCCCCTTGGGCCCGTAAAACCGGTGCGGTGAAAGTGCCAGCAAATGGGCCCCAATTCCCTGTGCATCGATCGGCAGCCAGCCGGCTGCGCCGACGGCGTCCACGAAGAAGGAAATGCCCAGTTCGCCGGCCACTTTTCCAACCTCCTTCACTGGCTCAATGGTCCCGATGTCATGATTCACCAGATGCACGCAAATCAAGATTGTTTTGTCTGTCAGAGCCGCGCGAACCTCGTCGGGATCAACCCAGCCTTCCTGGTTGACTTTGACCCGCGTGCAGGCAAACCCTTGCGTTTCGAGAAACTCCACGGATTGCAGCACCGCCGGATGCTCGATCGCGCTGACCACGATATGATTTCCCTTTCGCTGGTTGGCGTAAGCCGTCCCTTTGACCGCCAGGTTGACTGCTTCCGTCCCGCCGGAAGTGAACAGAATATCATCAGAAGATTCGGCATTGACCAGCGCGGCGATCTGAGTGCGGGCTCTGGCCAAAGCGTCTCGGGCTCGCAGGCCTTGCCGGTGCAAGGAAGAAGGATTGCCAAAACTCTCTGCAAAATACGGCCTCATGGCCTCCAGAACCTCTGGCAACACCGGTGTAGTGGATTGGCAATCTAAAAAAACGTTCCGCATAACCACCGAGACAATACTCCATCGGATTCACGGGCTCAACCACCGCCACGCCGTCAAGGCAAATGCCCTCAAATTGGCATGCAGCGCTGCCGGCCTGACCTGTCTTATTTCCCAGTGGGACCGGCAAGCCCGGGCCTGGCTATCAAAAGGCAGCCTTCGACAGGTCTGCTTGGCCTCCGGAATTCGGCGAGACAGTTCCCAAGCTCGCCGAAATATAGGGGCGTTGCTTTCAGTGTCAAAAGCTTTTCCGGTTGATTTTCGGGTTGATCTCAAATGCTTAACGCCCCACCGGCTCAGGAAAATCCAACCGTTGTGTGGGATGGGTCGGCTCCAACCCGGGGCGTGCGCCGGCATAGAACAACGCGCCTTTTCAACTCGGCACCCGCAGGCACTGGGAATCTATCAACAAAGAGCGCTTGTGCGTTTGGGCCAGATACCGAAGGATGCCTGGCAGCGTGCGTTGCCTCGAGGCAATCCGGTTGCCAAATTAGGACACTACCTGCCGCTCGTCTCGGTGGTATGACTCTGGCCTGATCGCAATCGTCCAATGGGATGGCTCAAATGGGTCTGCTTTAGGTGACGGTATCCAGGGCGTTGCGACTGCAATTGCCGCCAGCGGCAATCAACCGTTTCACCGGGCGCAAATGATCGGGCAGCAAGGTTGATTTTCTTCATTTCGCCATTTCACATTCAGCCGGTTCGATTATCTTTCCGGCATGGGCACGATGACCGAACAGCTCGAAAACCTGCGGGTCTTGAACACGGTGACCATGCCGGACCTCTGGCAGCAGCAAGCCGTCACCGCACTGCGGCAAGGCTGCGACGTCGTCGTCCAAGCCCCCACCGGCGCCGGCAAGACGCTCATCTTCGAGCTCTGGTCCAATCAGGGCAAAAACCGGGGCCAGGCCATTTACACCGTTCCCACCCGCGCCTTGGCCAATGACAAACTGGCCGAGTGGCGCGCCCGCGGCTGGGATGTCGGCATCGCCACCGGCGATCTGGCCGAGAATCTTTACGCTCCCATCCTGGTGGCCACGCTGGAGACGCAAAAGAACCGGCTCATTCAAGGCGACGGTCCCGCTCTGCTGGTCGTCGATGAGTATCAAATGCTCGGCGATCAAGACCGCGGGCTGAATTATGAGCTGGCTCTGGCTCTGGCCCCGCCCAAAACCCAATTGCTGCTCTTGAGCGGCAGCGTGGCCAACCCCCAGGACGTGGTCAAATGGCTCGGCCGCCTGGGCCGTCATGCCGTTCTCATCCGCCACGATCTGCGCCCGGTTCCTCTGGAAGAAGTCCATGCCAATAACCTAAGTTACCAGGTGCCCGGCAGCATTCGCGCTTACTGGCCCCGCCTGGTCGCAAAATCGCTGGCGGAAGACCTGGGGCCGATCCTGATCTTTGCCCCGCTCCGCCAAGCCGCCGAAAGCATGGCCGCCGAACTGGCCCGGCAATTGCCCACGCCCAATCCACTCGCGCTCAGTGCCGAACAAAAGCAACTCGTCGGCGAGCACCTGGCCCGGATGCTCAAATGCCGCGTCGCTTTCCATCACAGCGGGCTCAGCTACGGCGTTCGGGCGGGTGTGATCGAGCCGCTGGCCAAAGCAGGCCAGCTCCGTGTCGTGGTCGCCACCATGGGCCTGGCCGCCGGCATCAATTTCTCGTTGCGCAGCGTCGCCCTGGCCGGCGAATCATACAAACGCGGTTTTCTCGAACAGCCGCTTAAGCCCGACGAAATCCTGCAAATGTTCGGGCGCGCCGGCCGGCGTGGCCTGGACGAAACGGGTTTTGTCCTCATCACCGCCAATGAATTGCGCCTGCTCGATGGACGCCCCTGCCATCTCGCGCGCGGCGGCCTGGTGGATTGGAGCGCGCTGCTCAGCCTGATGGCCGCCGCCGCCCGGCAAGGTCTCGATCCCTTTGGCGAAGCCGTGCGCGTTCAACAACGGCTCTTCACCACCAAACCCATTTTCCTGGGCGTGGAAGACTCGTTGCAGCATCCCAACGCGCCTTGCGGCTTGAAAACCGACGCCGAGCGGGCCCGCCACGTCCGCAAACGTGTCCGCGAGCTGCTCAACAGCCAGGGTCAATGGGAACCGTATCCGGCCCCGATGGAAAAGCCGTTGCGAGAAATTTTTGCTGCGGCCAATGGCGAATGGCCGACGGCAGGCCAGGCTCCTCTTTTGCCCGCGGCTGAAGATGCCTCACTCGCCTCTCTGCACTCGCCACTCGCCACTCGCCACCCGTCACTCTCTCTTCGTCCGGTGCTCTCGGAACCGGCCGCGCTGGAAAAAATCGGCTCCGGCCAACTGTGTGTCCTGTCCGAAAGCGGCGGCGGCAAGATTTACGGACGTTCCATCACCGTGGCCGATCGTTTGCATGACAACCGCATCCTCATCGCCAAATGGATTCGCCGCTTGACCAATTGGAGCAGCCGCCAGGCACCGATGAGCCTCTGGCAAGAAAGGCTCGCGCCGCTCGTGGAAAAGAAACTGGCCCTGCAAAAGCTGCCGGTGATCCGATTCAAGCATCTCGCCCATAAAATTGTCGCCGAAGTAAGCCTCGCTGAGCAGACGATGCGCGTGCCGGTGGACTCCCACGGTGTCGCGCTCTGGAGACCAATCGAACGCGACGTGCTGCCTGCCGATTGCGCGATTTGTTCGTTGGTGCCGGTCTGCCGCCAACTGTCCGCTGCCACGGGCGTGGCGCTGCTCTGGCGGCGTCTGAAACTCGTCGATGCCGCCGGCGTCCCGACTTTGCGCGGGCGCGTCGTCAGCTTTTTTTCACAAGGCAACGGGCTGGCCATTGCGGCTGCGCTCGAGGACGAAACGTATCCTTTGCCGGAGCTGATTTACGATCTGGCCAACCTCGATGCCGGGTTTCGGTTTTGCGGCGAGGATAATCGCTGGGCCGGGCGGCTGGCCATGGCTTGCCAGCAAAACTTTGGGCTGCAATCCATTCCCGGTTACCTGGAAAACGGTGTGCCACCCAAATACGGCTGCGGCGCGGAACTGGTCGTCGCCGGCATCCACCGGAATCCGCTCAGCAAACAGGCCTGGATCAACGAACTGCTGGGGGCCGGCGACATCGACCGCATCATCATCGAGTGGCGCAGCCTGCTGCGGCAGATCGCGCATGCGCCCGCCCTGGATTGGCCGCGCTGGAGCGCGTTGCAGGCCCTGGCCAAGTCAATCCTGCACGAGACCGAATCGCCCACGATCACTGACCTGCCGCCACTGGAATATCAACAAACCCGGCGAGTGGATCACCGGCTCATTTTGCGGAGGCACTAAGCTCTTGGTAATGCGTCCGGAGCATAAAAGATTGTTCATCGCCGGGGTCGTTTTAACGGTCCTGGTTGGGGTGTCGGTGCTGGCTCTCAGCCTGCGCCGGCCGGAACCGCTTTATCAAGGTCGGCCCCTCAGCGCCTGGGCCAAGGATTTGAACAGCCCCGACCCGGCGGTTCGCTCCCAGGCCGGCGAAGCTTTGCGCGACATGGGCCCCGAGGCCGTTCCCATCCTCGTCAAATCGCTGCGGACTCGAAACTGGATACGGGAATTGCACCTCAAGATCGCGCCCCGGTTTTCGATTGGCCTCAGGCAAAAATTGTGGCCGCACTTCCGGTCATTCTACGCTCCCATGGAGCGGGCCGACGCGGCCCGCGGCTTGGAAGCACTCGGTCCGGGTGCCGAAGCGGCTGTTCCGGCATTAGGCAAAGCGCTTCGGGATAGGGACCGGAGTGTTGCTTCCCAAGCTACGGTGGCCTTGGGGCGCATTGGTCCGGCCGCCGTTTCGGAGTTGATCGGGGCTTTGGATGAGGCCGATCCGAGCGTGCGCTCCCTGGCCTGTTCCGCCCTGGGCACAATTGGGCCGAGGGCTGCGCGGGCGGTTCCAGCCCTCCTAGAGGTTTTCAAAAGCACGGAAAGAAGCCTTCCCCAGCAAGCCAGTTTCGCTTTGACCCGCATCGGCCCCAGTGCTGTGCCAGCCTTGGTGGTGGCCCTCAGACATCCCATCCCGCGCGTGCGTGCCCTGGCGGCTTCTACACTTGGCAGCATGGGCCTGCCCGCGAAAGAAGCAGTCCCGGCACTTCTCGAACGCCTCAAGGACGATCAGGCGTCCGTCCGGGAAAAAGTCATTGGCGCCCTGGGGACCATTATGCCGGTAGCTCAGGGGGTCGCCCCGGCTTTGGTTGACACGTTGCAGGATCCGGAGCCGGCGGTGCGCCTCAGCGCGCTGCAAGCTCTTTTACGGACGGGGCAGGCTTCTGATCGGTGCCTCCCTCGTTTGGTGGCATTGCTGGAGGACGAAGACTCTAAAGTGCGCGGCTGGTCGGCCCATCTCTTGGGCCAAATGGGGTCCAAAGCCAGCTCCGCCATTCCAGCATTGGAGCGCAAGCTCGAGGACCGAAGTGAGTTTGTCTCTGAAAAAGCGCAGCAGGCGCTGCAGAAAATCCGCACTCCAGCAGCGAAGTAGATTGTGCAATTTGTGTAACAATTGTGACAGAATCTGCACAACCTGCAACTTGTCCCGCCGTTAGGAGGACTGAACGCCCAACGCAATTTCCTTCTTTCCTGAAAGCCGGATTCGCTTTAATCAGTGTTGTATCGGTCGTGCTTGTGGCAGCGTTTCAGGTCGCGGTTTATGAGATGGCTTTATCGCACTTTCATTCGTCCGGCGCTTTTCGCGCAGGATTCGGAAGAGATTCATAATCGCACGTTGCAGGGCTTGGCCTGGGCCAGCCGGCACGAACTGGTTTGTGAGGCTCTGGAGTCTTTCTTCGGCAGTCCAGCGTTGCCCGTCCAGCTCTGGGGATTGTCCTTTCCCAATCCGGTCGGACTGGCCGCGGGCATGGACAAGCAGGCCGAAGCACTCCCGGCCTGGGCCGCGCTGGGATTCGGCTTCAGCGAGCTGGGCGGCATCACCTGGCATCCGCAGCCCGGCAATCCGCCACCCCGTATTTTCCGGGCCATCCCCGATGAAGCACTGGTCAATCGGATGGGATTCAACAATCCGGGCGCGGAAGCGTTTGCGGCGACATTGGCCGAGTGGCGCGCCTCTGATCGCTGGCCAAAGCACCCGGTCGGGATCAACCTCGGCAAATCCAAAATCACGCCACTCGCAGAAGCCGCTCAGGATTACGCGAATTCCTTGCGCGTGCTCTGGCCATACGCGGATTTCTTTGTCGTCAATGTCAGCTCGCCGAACACGCCCAATCTGCGCCAGCTTCAGGATAAGACGGCGTTGGATGACATTTTGGCGGCCATGCAGGAAGTCAACCGCGCCGAAAGCTCCAAGTGCATGGTCCAGAGCGCCCGGTCGGTCGATCAAAGCTCAAGAACACATCCTCTCCGTAGCCCCGATCCGTTGTCGGAGGCAAGATCAGTGGGCGACAGGACGCGGAGAAATCCGCAATCCGCAATCCGCAATCCGCAATCCCTAAGGCCGATTCTGGTCAAAGTCGCACCCGATCTTTCTTTCCCGGCTCTGGATGAGATTTTGGAGTTGGCCGGACCCCGGCGCATTGCCGGCATCGTGGCAGCCAACACCACGATCACGCGGCCCGAAACCAACGATCCCGTATTGCGGCGGATTTACGCCGAAGCGGGAGGGTTGAGTGGAAAACCGTTGCGCGCTCGCAGCACAGAAGTCGTCCGTCATCTCTTTCGCCAGACCGAAGGCCAATTGCCGATCATCGGTGTCGGCGGCATTTTTAGTGCCGCCGATGCGTGGGAAAAAATCACGGCCGGCGCCTCGTTGGTCCAGGTCTATACTGGCCTAGTCTATGAAGGCCCGGGGGTGGTGAAGGAAATGGTGGCCGGGCTGCAAGAACGGTTGGCCGAGCGAGGCTGGAGCGACCTCAGGCAAGCGGCGGGCATCGAAGCGTGATGCGCCTTCTGGCCGCGCCCTACCTGGAGGTTCATGGGAAGCGAGCCGACGCGACGACGGTTTCGCTCCGCTCAGAACTGTTTCCTTGTCCACAAAGCGACCCGCCTCCGCGTCGGTGAAAGTCTTCAGGTTACGGCGTGTCCTGCACGCGGAGACGTACCTCGTCGCTATTGCAGCGAATCTCCGGCACGTACATGGCATGTCCCAGAACAGGCAAGGCATGAAATTGGCCGGGAACTTCCGCGCGCAGGTCGTAACGGATTTCCCAGACGCCTTCCGGCAGTTTGTCGATGAATAATGCCACCTTGCGGTCGCGCAACTCCTGGTACACCCAACGCGTCCGGCCGGTGGAATCCACTGCGGATTGCGGATCGCGGATTGCGGCTGTGGCCGCGCGGGTGACAGCGCGGGTGGATTCATCTGCCGCATTCTCACGAAGGCGGCCACTGGCAGGCGCATTGGTGCTGAACCGCCGATTTACCGTGCTCGATTTGAGTTCCTGGGCATAGAGAGGTTGGCCGCTCCGGACTTGCGCTGCCTCCAATCCGGCCGGCTTCAAATCTTCAAAAACCAGGTATTCATAGTTGTTCTTCGCCTCAATGGTGAGCAGCACTTCGACACGCTCGCCGCTTTTTACCGTTGCGCCGTCGTTCAAGGGCTGCCGGTCATAGACGTAGCCTTTGAGCAGCGTCGGGCGGCCAACCCATTTGTAGTATTGGCGCCGGACGAAAATCTCGTGGCCAGCCGGAGTGACCGGCTCTTCGAGGCTGAAGAATCTGGCGTGGACAGCAAAATAGACCGGGCTGCTTCCGCCTTTCCGCACGAGGCGAATTTCATTCGGGCCATCCTTGATGAGTTTCCGGTCCACCTCGAACAGGCTCGGCGCGCTCAGAGCGTCCGCGCCGGCTATCTTCCTCCGGACAACGGAGTTTCCATTGACCAGCAATTCAAATTCGAGGTCTGCCGCCAGCTCCCGGCTTTGGCGGAGATAATCATTCAAAGTCAGCACCGTGATGGCGGTGTCGCGGGTGTTGCTCCATTGCGCGCCGCGCCGATTCTTGATCAGCCAATTGGTTACCGGCTCGATCAGTTTGTTCTGAGGGTCGATGGCCAGCAGGGCGCGCAACGCAAATGAGGTCGTTTCCACCCCGCCCTCGGACCAACGCCAGGAAATGCCGTCCTCGCCCCAATGAGCGGTGCCCGTCGTAGTTGAGGGTTGAGAATTGAGGATTGAAGGTTGGGCATTGGAAGTGGCGGCTTGGGAGTTGGAGCCTGAAGGATTGATCAGAACGGACGTGTCGGGAGCATTGTCGGTTTTCACTCCGTTCTCCAGGTTTTCGACGAGCACCTTGGCTTTGTCGGCCAACCCGAAGTGATGAGCGCTCAAGGCCAGCAAAGCGCGCGGGTAAGCGTTCAACTTGTCGCGATTCGTCCAGAGGTTGTCGAACGCTTTGGCTTGAAACTCACCGGCATGATTCCTCTTGGACGCTGCATGGAAAACCGCCAGGGCGTGCAACATCCAAGCTTGCTGATCGTAGCTCGTTTCTTCCTCCACCAGTTCCTTGGCCAGGAAATTCACGGCCCGCTCCAGAGCATCGGCTTTGATGCCAACGCCGGCGTCCCGGGCCAGCGTCAATCCCCAGGCGACGTAAGCCGACATGAAATGATCACTCTCGCCTTCTTTCCACCAGCCCCAGCCGCCATCGCCATGCTGAAAATCATAAAGCCGGTCCAGGCCCTGTTGCACCATTTCGTTCAGTTTGGCCAAGTCTTTCTTCCCTTGCGGTTGCGTTTGGCCGGCGTGCGGCGGCTCGATCCCGCCAAAAGCCCGGTTCATGACATCTTCCGCGTGCAGGCCAAGGTCTTGCAGCGTTTTGGCCGTGATGACAGCAGGGAGGAACCGGCTCATCGTTTGTTCGGTGCAGCCGTAGGGATAATCGATCAGATAGGGCAGCGCATCCAGCATGGTCACCGCCAGGCTGGGAGTGACCTGCACCGAGAGCGTCGTCGAGTCCGCCTTGCGTTCTTTGGGAAGGTCAAGTCTGACGACGACTTCGTCGCCACGGAGTTTGCCCGACTTGGCGATGAATTTTTCCAGGCCATGTTCGTGGACCAGATAGGTTTTTTCCATGGCATCGCCATGCCGATCCCCTTTCGCCGCCACTTTGATTCTGGCCGATCCGGATTGCTGCGCAGAAGCCGCCCAATCAATCCTGGCTTCGCCACGGGCGGGAATGGTCACGGGTCCAAGCTTGTCCTTAACCAACTGGCCTTTGTCGAAAAAACCGCTGATGACCAAACCATCGGCTTGAATGGAAGGTTGCACCGCCATCGGTTCATCGGTGTTGTTGTTCATGACGGCGGAGACCGTGGCCAAATCGCCAACCACGAAGAACCGGGGCGCCTGCAACCGGACCATGAGCGGCTGCTGGGTGCGGGTGCCGGCGGTGGCGATGCCGAATTGATTGGCCTGGCTCGCCACACGCGCGGTTGCTCTCCAACTGGTCAACGAATCCGGATACTTCACTTTGACGGTGGCCTGGCCATCCGCATCCGTCACGAGATCAGGCTGCCAATGTATCGTCGAACGAAAATCACTCCGAACTTGAATCGTGGCTTCCGGCCCAGTCGGCGCGGCGCCCAACTGATCTATTAACTCTGCGGCGGCAGTCCGAGCCACGGGGGCGCTAGCAACAGCAGCCGCTTCCATCATCGGCAGTGCCATCGGGGCCTTGGCCTTGGCCAGCCCATAGCGCATGACCAAGGCTTCCCCGCCTGCCCCGGCGAAATCGCCGTAACGTGCGCGCGCGGCACCCAAGTAAAGCCTCTCGTTCATAGCTCCTTTGAGCGCCACATCTTCAGGCCGGTTCCCGGCGGAATAATAATCATCGGAGTAGAGGTCGAGATCCCGGTGCAGGCCGGCCTCCCTCTCATCCACCAATGCCTTGTCCTTCCCTTCGATCAATCGCCGATAACTTTTCTGGTAAAACGTGCTGTGCGTTTGAATGAGGTGCGGCCGTTTGTTGCCAAAGAAGAATTGCCGGGGATCACCCGCGTAATCCTGCTGAACGTAAAAGACCGATTCATCCGTGAGCCCAAGGGCGACCTCCGCCGAGACGGGTTTGCCCTCATGATTCCGGGCTGTGATGACCAACGTGCCTTCCTCGCGCGGCTGGTACTGTTCCCCGTCCGGCCGGACTTCGACCGTTAGGAAATTCTGCGCCGGCGGCACGATCACTTGCTTGGTGTCGATGAAAATCTGGCTATCGCTGACCATGGCACCGCCGAGGAAAATGTTGGGCACATGCTTTTCTGCAATGGGCACCTCGATCAGCTTGACCGTGCCGCTTAGATGGACAAGTTGGTAGCTGTAGAGGTCTTCGCCCTCGATACTAAACAAGACATAACGATCGTTCGTGGGCGCGCTCAGCATCACGGACGCTGTCTGGCCGGTGCGGAAGGTGTCATTGTCAATGATGAGTTCGAGTCCGCCATGGCGATAGCCAATCTCGGTGGTGGCTCCAGTGCAGACCCACACGGTGGTTTCAGCGCGAATCGGCGGGGCGCGCAAAGTCGTGCGCCCGGTCGTGTCCTCACTCGTCCAAGCCACTCGATAGTACCCTTCGCGTTCGGGAGTGAAGGTGAACTCGGCATTGCCCTCGGCATCGGTCCTGAGTGTGCGCGTGAGGATTTCGTCATGCGCGTAACCGCGGAACTTGAGCTGCCAGGGATGGTCACGCGCTTCCTTGGGCGGCGGCGGGAAAATGGCGCTCTTTTCCCGAAGCGCCTTCAATTCATCGCCCTTGACCTCTTGGCCGTCGGGATCGAGCCAGATTTCATACCAATAATCGCGCATCAGCTTGACCTGGCCTTCGGCCTGCACGGTTTGGTTATTGGCGTCAAGAGCTTTGACCTCCACCACAACCTTGTCCTGCGGGCGGTAAAGATTGTGCGCCGGGTTCAAATACACGTAGTAGCGCTGGCGGGTGACTCGCACCGAGTCGCTGCTGACGATTTCCCGGCGCGATGCGTCGGTGACCCGCGCTTCGATCCGATACTGCAAATCCTGACCGAGATCGAGGGGCGTATCGAACGTGAGCAGCGCTTTGCCGGTTGCGTCGGTCTTGAGTGTTTCGCGCTTGATGATTTCGCCCTGGCCACCCCGCGGGCGATATGGCGCCGCCGAAACATCCTCGTAAAACCACGGGAACTCCCGGCGCGGCGACCAATAATGCTGGAACGGATTTTGATAAACGAGCAACTCGACGCCGGCATTGACCACAGGGCCGCCGAAATAATAATCAGTTTGAATTTGCACTTCGACCTTGTCGCCCAGGCGGAAGGCTTTTTTCCTCCCGTTCTCTTGCGGCGTCTGAATGGTGACTTTGAACTCCGGCAGTTTGTATTCCTCCAGCCGGAACAGAGTCGCCTGGCCGATCACCTGGCGGCGCCCGGCCTCCCAAAACGTGGCGCGATACTCGCCCAGCGGCATTTTCTCGGTCAACTCGAGCGAACCCCACGCGCTGCCAAAGGCATTGAGCGTCGCCTTCTCTTCCTTGACCTCGGCTCCGCGCGGATCGTGAAGAGCAAATTCGATGGTCTGTCCGGCCGGGGTGGAATAGACGGAGCCGTCATACTGGCGGAGGATGAATTTCCATTGCGCCGTTTCGCCGGGCCGATAAGCGGGCCGGTCGGTAACAGCGTAGATGCGCCAGCTTTCGCGCCCCCGGTGGTACGGGTGGCTCTGGCTGACACTGAACGCTTGCCGATCGCCGGCGGTCGCGGTCACGAAGAGCTCCACATTGTTCGCGGTGTCCATCAAATCAAACACCGCCAGGCCGTCGATGCCGGCTTGTTTGGAAGTGTCGCGCCATTGCCATTTCTTCCCGTCGTAATAGCGCTCCCACACTTTCAAAGCCGCGTTGGGCACGGGCGATCCGTCGAGCGCGCTGCAAACATAGGTCAAGGCTTGCTGGCCCGAAGTTTTCAAAACCAGGGTGGTGTCGGTGACCAAAATCAAGTCGCGCGCGCTCAAGCCTTCAGCCCTAGCCTCGAGAACGTAAGCGCCCATCGGCAGTTTCTTGTCGAGGCGCACCGTGTCGCTTCCCGGTTTGAAGTCTTCTTTGTCCGCTGTTTCTTTCGTCCACACCCTGAGTTTCTCCCGGCCCGCCAGGTTGATTTTGCGAATCCAATCGCCGCTGCCCGCCTCAGCGCCCTGCAACTCGACATCGCGCGCCAGGTCCGCCGCGTAGAGCGCCAGATCAATGCGCGGCAGGTTGCGCCAGTGGAGATGAAACTGTATCTCGGACTGCGGCAGAAAAATGTTCTCCACGCCCACATCGAGAGTGGGACCAATGATATTTTTGATTTGTTCTGCGGCTTGATCGTAATAGCGCGTTTCACCTTTTTTAAACTCCCGGGTCAGGCGCCGAAAGAGTTCCAGGGCCTGGACATAGTCCGGCTCCTGCCGCGCCTGGCCCTCTTCATTGAAGACCCACTTTCCGCCCGTCGCCATCCACTCCGCATAAAAGTAAAGCGCATCGTCGTACCAATCAGTGATCTTGCCCAGCTTGAGGGCGGCCGCGAATTCCTCCGGCACACGCTGCACTTGCATCCCATCGCCGCCTTGCTGCCGGAGGGTCATCGCGATGAGATAATGGGCGTGGGCCAGGTCGTTTTCGCTGCGCGCGATTTTGAGGACATTTTCCAGGATTTCGAGCGGCAGCGCATTGCCGTAATAGCCGTAAAAATAATAGTCCTCCGACTGGGGAGGTCGAGCGATGGTCCAGACGATCTGGAGGTATCGCCCGCGCGCCAATTCGATGTCAGCCGCGCCGGCCCACCACTCGAGCGCCGCCTGGTAGTGTGGCCAGGCTTCGCTCCAGTTGCGGACCTGGCGGCGCTCCCAATGAAAAGCGCCCAGCGATTCCTGCGCTTCCGCCCAAACCCGGTCCCGTTCCTCGGCACGGTCGAGGTCGCGGACCAACACTTCCAACTGATGCTGAGCCTGATCGAACGCGGTGGCATCGGACGCTTGCGTCGCTGCTCGGGAGCGCCAGAGCGCGTCTGCCGCCCGGAAATCGACCCAGCGCGCTTCCGCCGGGGGCAGATTGGTTTTGCCTGTTTTGAGGTAAATCTTATGGGCGCGCGCAAACGAACCCTCGGCATAAAATTTCTCGGCCTCGGCCTTGAGAGGCTCGTAACCAGCCGGTTGCGCGATGCTGGAATCAAAGCCAAACAAGACCGCGAGGCAAACCACGTTAACCGCTTTTGTTAGAGTCATAAACTTGAGATGCAAAGCACGTTTGCTTTCCTTCTCGTTGGACGTGATGAGAGGGCAAATGCTCCCGAAAAACTTCGACCGAGGCCTCTTTTCCGCGCGCAACCGACTCGTTATCACGGTAACAGACTGAAATCATGCTCCAGCGCAGCATGAATCATGACGTCTGCGGGCTGAGAACGCGCCCGGAACCGCCGCCGCGCGCCGGAATCCCGGACCAGCATTCGGGAAGACCAGCCATTTGTTGAATGTTGAGATGTGACCCCAAACTGCTGGGAGGCAAAGGGCCGGAGGCTGCGAGTTCAGGCGGACTTGGGGGGGGCATCCTGGATCTGGCCTCTGAGCACATAGACCAGCGCCTTCACGGCCAGTTCGATCAAAAGAAACGGTTTGGCGATGAAATCATTTCCGCCGCTCAAGGTGGAACGGGCGCGGCTTTCAAAGCCAGTCAGTCCGGTGACGAAAACAACCGGAGTTGTTTTGTTCAGGGATGAGGTGCGCAGTTCCGCGCAGAGTTCAAAACCGCTTTTGCCGGGCATTTCCACGTCCAAAAAAATCAAGTCAAAACGGTTTTGCTCCAGGACCGCCAGGGCAATCCGAGGATCATCCAGACAGACGGACCGCAAATTCGCCATTTCCAGCGCCGAACACAGCGTCCAGCGCGACATGATTTCGTCATCGACCACCAGGACGAGCGCCGGCATGGACGGCTCCGGATTCTGCTTGGCGACCTGGGAGATCAGCACCGACAGGAAATCGACGGCGTGAGCCACGGTTCGCAAGGTCGAGACATTGATGCTTTTTGGCTCCTCATACAGCTCCTTGAGCAGTGTCTCAAGTGCGCTCGACATCTGGGCGACCTTGCCACAGCCGGCGATGCCGGCGTTGCCCGTCAAAGAATGGACCGCGCGGCACAACTCGAACAATTGCAGCAAGCGGGTGGCGGTGTCCACGTCACTGCGCGCAAACGCCTGCAGCCGGCTGCGCAACGCCACAAGTATCTGGGGCGCGCTCTGCAAAAAGGACCTGCGGACTTCCGCCTGGAAAAAAGTTCTGTCCGCGTCAGTTCCCAGCGTGCCGATGGCGGTGTCGTGGAGCGCAGGCGCAGACGCTTCGAGCCCTGAGGGACTGCGCGGAGGCAAGTCCTGCGCCTGGGCGGCGCCGGGGGATGAGGCGGGCTGATCCGCGTACGCCAAAGTGCTGCGCACCACTTTGAGCAATTGATCCGAGGTGCAGTCTGTTTTCGTCAGGCATTTGGTGGCGCCGGCTTTCCAGGCTGATTCCAGCAAGGTGCTCAAGTAAGTGCTGGTGAACGCGATGACCGGCGTTTTCTGGGTGGCGGGCGCGGCGCGGATGCGTTTCAGGACCTCGATCCCGTTGACTTTGGGCAGCATCAGGTCCAGCAAGACGACGTCGGGCGTGTTTTGTTTGATCGTTTGCAGCGCGATCTCGCCATCCGCAGCCACATCCACCTGGAAATTCTCTCTCTGGAACAGCTCCTGGTAAATATGGGTGATGATTGGATCATCATCGATCAGGCAAATTCTTTTCATGGTCCTGCCTTCAACTCGACAAATCCGTCTCCATCGTTCGAATGTGCTCGGTCAGAAACTGCTGGA
The DNA here is from genome assembly GCA_964363225.1 of uncultured Verrucomicrobiota bacterium. Classification (GTDB taxonomy): domain Bacteria; phylum Verrucomicrobiota; class Verrucomicrobiia; order Limisphaerales; family CAYIIH01; genus CAYIIH01. Next base: position 101,241 of record CAYIIH010000001.1, read on the forward strand.
TGCGGTCGAGCTGCCTTCTCGCCTCCAAATGCAGCGCTTGGGTGCCATCCAACTTGCCTTCCTTGCCCAGCCGTTCGAGCTCGCGGAGGGAAGGAACGACGGCGTTCATGCCGCAGGTGGCGCTGGAACCGACGCACTTGTGGGCTAGGCTGGCCACCTCCGCAGCGTTACCCGCCTGAACTGCCAAACCGAGATTGGTGACAATAAGATTGGCCTGCGTCAGGTACATGTCGATCATCTCCCGCAGTTTCTTTGGATTGCCGAAAACCAGTTTCGTCAGGCGTTTGATATCGACCGGAGGTTCGTCCGGCGGCGGCGCGCCGACGGCAGCTTCTGCGCCCAGGGCCGGATCGGGCTTGGCGGCGGGCTCCTGGCCGGCAGGCGGCGTGGCCGCCGCCGTTTCCACGGCGCGACTGGCCGCGGGCGGCACCCATCGTTCCAAGGCCGCCTGGAGCGCTTCTTCCTCCACCGGTTTGCTGATGTAATCGTTCATGCCGGCTTCCAGGCATTTTTCACGGTCGCCTTGCATGGCGTTGGCCGTCATGGCGATGATACGAATAGAGAATTTCAATTTGCCTCTATGGGCCATCCCCTGCTCCGCCTGTCGAATATGGCGCGTGGCTTCATAACCATCCATTTCCGGCATCTGGCAGTCCATGAGAATGAGGTCATAGGAGATGCGTTGCAGCGCCTCCAGCACCTCCAAACCGTTGGCCACGGCGTCCGCGCCATAGCCGAGATGCTCCAACTGGCTGAGGGCCAGGGCCAATGCTTGGCGTGAGCCAAGCTATTGAAGGTGAAGTGATCATCAC
>CAYIIH010000002.1:0-94967 GCA_964363225.1 uncultured Verrucomicrobiota bacterium
CCTTCTCTGGCAACTTAAACACCTTCCAAAAACCCCCGCTATTGCCCGCGCGATAGCCGGCCACGGCTTGCATGAAAGAATCGCTGTCGGCAAATCCGCAGCGGACGGACACGCGGTAAAACGGCGCTGGATCGTCGGGCAGAACGGATTCGGACTCGAAGCTCCAGCGGCGCAAGATGCGTTCGATGGCCATGATTTTCCGGTAATTCTCCATCAATAATACGCCATCGGACGAGGGGAGCAGCTCGCTGCCGCTGGCGCGTTCGAGTGCTCGCAAAGTGTTTGGCTCGTAAAAGCCGCCCGCCAGGCAGAGTGTCTGCGCAATAAACTCGGCGTCCACCAATCCGCCTGCGCCGGTCTTAATCGCCAAGGAATGTTTGCCGGCCGGGGTCCGTTCTTTCTCGATGCGCAGGCGCATCTGATGGATTTGCTCTTTCCATTGTGGCGCGCAGGCTTCGAGGGGCAAACTGGTTTGCTTAAAATTGGTGAGTGTTTGCGCGAGCTTTTGGAATTGCCCTCCCACTCTGCTGTCGCCGGCGATAGGGCGGGCGCGCGTGAGCGACTGAATCTCCCACAGCATGGCCCGGCGGCGGTAGTACTCTTCGTAAGCGCCCAGCGTATTGACGAGCAATCCCTTTTCGCCATCAGGCCGCAAGCGCGAGTCGGTGGCAAATACCACGCCTTTCTCGGTCCGGCGCGAGAGCAAGTCCATGAATTGCACCGCCAGTTGCTGGACTTTGGGCAGATTCCGCGTTTTGTCGTCAGCCACGAAAATGATGTCGAGGTCGGAACCGTAAATCAATTCCTGGCCGCCGAGTTTGCCCAGGCCGATGATGGCGAAGGGCGGCGCTTTCAATTTGTTTTGCCTGAGCACGACCTCCAGGGCGTAGCGCAAGCAGGCGTCGGCCAGCGCGGTCAGCTCGTCCTGAGTTTGCACCGCGTCCTCCAGGTCAAGAATGTCGCGCAAGGCGATCCGCATCAGTTCAGCCTCATGATAACGCCGCAGCCAGAGGTGCTGGTCTTCATCGGCCAGCCCGTGCCGCAAGTCGGCCAGGATGATTTCGGCGTTTTTGCGCCGGCGCAATTGCCCGCTCAATTCCAGTTCGTCCACCAGGTCGGGGGTGCGAATGGCCACTTCGGCCAGAAACTCGGAGCGATCGAACAGGAGCAGCAACAGTTGGAACAAGGAAGGATTCGCGCTCCAGGCTTCATAAAGCATGGCCCGGGCGCCATAGACCGTGACGAAACTGTCCAGCCGCGCCAGCACCCGGTCCGGGTCGGACAAAAACACGGCTGGGTTCGGTTTGCCGGGGGCGGTTTGGCGGCAGAGTGAGAGCATCTTGGCCACCAATTGAAAGGCGGCCGAGGCCGTGCGGGCCGAAGTATGGCCGTAGCCAGGACCTTGTACAAATGATTTCAGCAGCCGGCAGGATTTTTCCGGATCAATGAACGCATGGCCGGCCAAAATCCTTTTCCATTCCGCTTCCATCCCGTCAAAGTCCGGCGGCAAAGCGTCACTCGGTTTTTCCGGTTCGATTTTGATGAGTTTGTCAAAAACCCGGCGGACGTTGCCGGTATGCTCGAGCAGCACTTTTTCAAAAGCAGCCAGACTGGAAAAGCCCATCAACGCCGCCAGCCGTTCCCGCGCCTTGCGGTCGGTGGGAATGGTGTGGGTTTGGCGATCATCTTCCATTTGCAGCCGATGCTCGATCTCACGCAGAAAACAGTACGCTTCCGCCAGCGCGCCGGCTTCGGCGGCCGGCAAAAGCTGGTAATTGACCAGTTTCTTGAGCGCCGGCAGCGTTTGGGCCTCCTGCAAAAACGGAAGGCGGCCCGCGTGCAAAACTTGCAGAGTCTGGACGATGAACTCCACTTCGCGAATGCCGCCGCGGCCGAGCTTGACGTTGCGATCGATCTCGCCGGCCTTGACCACTTCGCTTTCGATGCGCTGTTTCATGAGGGCCACTTCCCGGGAGGCTTGGTCTCCCATGGACCGCGGATAGCGGAACGGCTGGATCATCTCCAGGAACTCCGCCGCCAGGGCCGGGTCGCCCGCCACGCCCCGGGCTTTGATCAGCATCATCCGCTCCCAGGTCTGGCCCCATTGGGCATAGTAATTCTCGCAACTGGCGAGGGAGCGCGCCAAGGGGCCGCCTTTGCCTTCAGGCCGCAGCCGAAGATCGATGCGATAAAGGGTTCCTTCCGGCGTGAGGCGCGTTAGTTCGGCAATAATGGCTTCCGACAGTTGCTTAAAGAATTGATGATTGGCCAGGCCGCGCCCGGCGAGGTCGGATTTGCGCGGCGGACTTTTGAACAGGAAACCTTCCGCGCTATAGAGGAAAATCACATCCACATCGGAGCTGTAATTCAATTCCTGGCCACCCAGCTTTCCCAGGCCCAACACGCAAAATCCGGTGGGTTGCCAGTTGCCGCTCAGGTCCTGGTGATACGGTTTTCCCAGGCGTCCGGTCAGTTGCAGGTTGCAGAGCTGGCAGACGGTTTGCAGGCAGAGATCGGCCACGTTGGAAATCTCGCGGGTGATCTCGCTCACGTCTCCCAACCGGGCCAGGTCCCGGGCCGCGATGCGCAACATCTCTCGTTGCTTGAAGGCGCGCAGCTTGGCAAACGCGGTGCTGCAATCACCCGACCTCACCAGCGGCTCCAGCCAGGCGTTGACTTCACGGCGCAAGCCTTGTTCCTGTCGTGGATGCTGCAAGAGTTCCGTTTCCAGGGTGCTGGCCAGCCATTCCGGGTGGGCGATCAACGACTCACTCAGCGCCTGGGAGCCGCTGAACAGCGCGGTCAGAACGCGGGCTTGTTCCGGCGAGGCTGTTTTCAGGCGCGGCCCGGCGGGGGTGGATTTGAACTGATCCAAGAAATGCCGGGCGCGCTGCGGATCAGCACAGCCGCTCAAGGCTTTTCGCCACGCCGGGTTTTGCATATCGGGACCACAGCATACAGGAAATCCCTGGAAATCGGAGAGAGATTTTTCTCCCTTCCGCTGACGAGAAATCGTGTTTGGCTATGGCCCGGGGTGAGGCCGCAACTGCGGCCATTTTTCCAAACGGCGCAACAGCGATTGATTGGAGATACCCAATTTGGCGGCTGCTCGCCGAATGACGCCATTTTCTTCTTTTAAGACCTTTTGAATCAGCAGGTATTCTTGATCCTCGAGCAGAGACAAAGGGTGATCAGGAGCTTCGCTTGGGCCCACCGAGAGAGGAGGCGCCGTCAGGCGCATTTTTCTCAGCCAGGCGCGATCCATCTCCAGCCAATTCCCTTCCGGAGGAGTCTGCAAGAGCGAGCGCTCCAGGAGATTGCGCAACTCGCGCACATTGCCGGGAAAATCGTAAGCCTCCAAGACTCTCCAGTCGTCTGGTTTCACGTTCGGTTTGGTTCGCCCAAACTTTTGGGCCAATTTACCCAAGAGGAACTCAGAGAGGCATTCCAGGTCCTCCATGCGATCCCTGAGGGGGGGGGCAAGTGGATGGTGAAGACATCCAGGCGATACCACAAATCTGCTCGGAACCGGCCTTGTTTAACCTCTTCCTCGAGGGGCTTGTTCGTAGCGGCAATCAGTCTCCCTTCAAAGTGGCGTGGTTGCGTGCTGCCCAAACGGCGATAATCTCGCGTTTCCAGAAACTGCAGCAGCTTGGCCTGCAATGAGAACGGAACGTCGGCGATTTCGTCCAGAAACAAAGTTCCATCTTGGGCCGCCTCTACCAAGCCGGTTCGTTGCTGGTGCGCGCCCGTGTAAGCCCCTTTTTCGGCGCCAAACAATTCGGCTTCGAACATCTCGCTGGGCAAAGTGGAGCAGTTGAGTGAGATCAAAGGCGGCGCAGTGGACTTGTTTAGCAGGGTTAATTCGTGGATCACGCGCGCGGCCAGATCTTTTCCCACGCCTGTTTCTCCGGTCAGCAGAACGGTCGCGCTGGGATTCGCGGCGGCTTGAAAGATGAGGCGGCGGACCTCTTCTGTGGCAGGGGAGCGCCCCAGGAAATCCAAAACCTTCCTATCTGTTCTGGCCTGGCTAACACCTGCAATGGCCCGGCGCATGACCTCATGAAACGTCTTCACGTCAAACGGTTTCACAAGATAATCGAACAGTCCACTGCGGGTGAGTTCCACCGCGGTCGGTATGTCCGGATGACCCGTCAACATAATGGTCGGCACGACCATTCCTCGCTCTCGAGTTTCATAAAAGAAATTGCTGCCTAAACCGTCCGGCAGGCTGTGGTCCAAAACCAACAGGTCGAATTCTTGATCGTCGATTGTCTCGCGGGCGCTCTGGATAGATTCGCAGATGACGGTCTTGCCTCCATCAAGCTCTACGACCTTGGCGATCAATTGCGCACAGCATAAGTCATCCTCCAAGATCAAACAGTTGAAAAACTGATTTCGAGGTTTGCTCATTTCGAGTGTCCTGTTTCGGACCACTGCGGTCGTTTGCCGGTCCGAAAACGGACCGTTGCGCCGGACCATTCGCACCAAGCGCCACTCAATTGTAGGCACATCCAACTCTTCATGAAAAGCAAAAAGCCTCGGTTTCTGTGAGAGGACATGAAAATGGAAACGGCTTCTTTGGTTACGGGAAGACATTGGGCGTTGCTGGCATTTCAAGTGCTATCCCCTTATGCACGATTCAAGTGAACAGCGTAAAACAGAAATGCAAACAGCGACGGTCCTGGCCGCTTGGTCAAGTGCAGCCCCCCTGTGCGGGATTGGCCGGCCTGGTTCAATTATCGGATTGGAGCGGAAGAAAACTAAGAGCGGAAAACATGGCTGCGCAGAATTCTTTTCTAAAGTTTCACCGCCATCCTGCCGATAAGCGACCGGTTTTGTATGCTTCGGACCGCCGAGAATTGAATGATGAGTCTTGTCTGCCTGCTTTTTACCCGAAAGGAACAAGCCTATGAAGTTAGGAAATAGGTCTCTTCTGGCGTTGGTGAGTACCCTGCTCTTTGCGGCCCAGGTCGTCGCAGTGCTGGCCGCTCCGCCACTGATCACCGCACAGCCGCAGGGGGCGACTGTCCTGGCGCTGAAGGATTACACACTGAAGGTTTCCGCAACCGGATCTGCTCCGCTCCTGTACCTGTGGCGATTCAACGGTGTGCCCGTCGTTGGCGCCACCGCCAATCAATTGACGCTCAAAGCGGTGAAGCCAGCGCAAGCTGGCGCTTACTCAGTGACCGTCGCTAATCTTGAGGGGGAGGTGGTCAGCGCTGACGCCATCCTGGACGTTCAGCCGTTTGTCATTACCGGCCAGCCCAAGAGCTGCGAGCTGTTAGGCGGAGCCAGCGTCACTCTCAGTGTGACAGTGAGCGGAGCCAGCCCGATTGTTTATCAATGGCTGTTCAATGGTGTCCCAATTGTAGGCGCAAATGCCAATCAACTGGCTTTGAGGAACGTGACCACGTCACAGTCAGGCGCGTATTCAGTCGTGGTCTTGAATCCTTACGGCACCGCAATCAGTGACAGCGCAGTCGTGAATGTCCGCCCCTTGCTCATCACGGCTCAACCACAAAGCATGGTGGTGAAAGCATTGTCCCAGGCAACTTTTGCGGTTACAGCCAGTGGCGCTAGCACTCTCAAATACCAGTGGCTGTTCAAGGGTGTGCCCATTCCGGGCGCCACCGCCAACAAGCTGGTGCTGGCCAATGCCGTGCCAACACAGGCGGGAGATTATTCTGTCGTCGTCTCCAATCCGTACGGCGAAGTAGTCAGTGAGATTGCGACTCTGCAATTTGAGCCGGTCTTTATCCAGCAACCGCAAAGCACTAATGTGGTAGCATATTGGACTCACAGAGGAGGTCTCGTTTCGCATGCGAAATTTGTAGTGGTGGCGAATGTCGGGACCGCGAGTTATCAATGGTACCATGATGGCCAACCTATCCCCGGCGCAAATTCCAGCGAGTATAATATCGGCCAGGTGCAGTTATCCGATGCCGGCATTTACACCGTGAGAATTAATAATGGCACCGGCGAGCTATACAGTGACCCGGCCACACTCACAGTTTTAGGAATCACGCAACAACCTCTCAGCCAGCTTGTTACGGCTGGCAGTACCGTCGTCCTCAGCGCCGGGGCACAGGGCCCCAACCTGCATTATCTCTGGTCTTTGAATGGAGACCACATTCCAGGCGCGACCGATGCCACTCTGGTGCTCGAAAATGTGAAGCCGGCCGATGGCGGTACGTTCGCGGTGACGGTTTACAACGATTGGGTGGCTTTGGACAGCGACAGCGCTGACCTGATTGTGGATGCGCCGATCCTGCCTTTTGCAGACAATTTTGTGTCTCGTGGGATTGTCTCCACCATGGGAGGGGCCGGGCGCGGCAACAACGACAAAGCCACTCGGGAAATAGGCGAGCCCGTGCACGACGACAAGAAAGGCAACAGATCTTTATGGCTGGCTTGGGTAGCTCCGGTCAGCGGGGTGGCGACCTTCTCGACCGATGGCACTTGCTTTGACAGCCTGCTGGCGGTCTATACCGGGCAAGCCGTCAGCGCGCTCACTCGCGTCGCCAGTGATGATGATACTGGCGGGTATCATACCAGCCGGGTTATGTTCAATGCGACCGCCGGGATGGAATATGAAATCGCCATTGATTCTTTTTCCAAAGACACGGGGCCGGTGGTGTTGAATTGGAGTTTGCTTCGGACGCAGTGGCCCATGCCCGAAATTACGCGGGCGCCCCAACATACGACCGTCAATTGGGGAGGAACGGCCGTTTTGTCTGTGGACTATCGGAGTTCGGTTCCGGTGGACCTCCAATGGTATCGTCTGGATCAACCGGTCCTCGGCGCGACGGAGCCTTTCTTGGCCTTAAACAACGTTCAAGATACAGACCTCGGCCGGTATTCAGTCCGATTGAATAACGGCGAGGTGATCCTGGCGACCGTGCCGGTTGAACTCCAGATCAACAGCGAGGGCTTCAGGCATGCTTTGGCTCGAAATAAACAGGACGACGCGGTGGCGTCCGGAATTGCGAGTTTCGCAATGCAACCAGTTCAACCGCTGCAGGCGGTCCGGCCCTGGCGGGGGGCCTTGCCGCGGGGCCTGATCAAGCTGGCCGTGATTGCTCCCGTGGCGGGCTACAGCGGCTCGCAAATCTTCAATAACGCGCCCGGCAAAGATGTGGGCGAACCGAATCATTGCAACATTGTCGGCGGTTCATCCTATTGGTTTAGTTATCAAGCGCCTGCTTCGGGCCTTTTCTCGGTTAACACGGACGGGAGCACGTTCGATACGGTTTTGGCTGTGTATATCGATGACGGGCGCGGCTTAGGCTATGCGAGCTTGATTCCTGTGGCTTGCGACAACAACAGCGGGTCGAACGGCAAGACGAGCGCGGTGGTATTTCCGGCCACTTCCGGGCAGATTTACTACATCGTCGTCGATGGAGTGAGCGGCGCCACCGGCATCGCTTACTTGAATTATAACCTGAATGTTTATCCGACCATTTCCAGCATCGCCAATCAAACGATCCCGGAAGATCGATCCACTGCCGCCCTCGGCTTTACGGTGGGCGATCGCGAGACGCCCGCCGGTTCAGTGACGGTCGCGGGCTATTCTTCCAATCCGGATTTGGTGCCCGCCTCCAGCTTTTCCTTTGGCGGCAGCGGCGCGTCGCGCACGGTCACGGTCAAGCCGGCCATCTATCATTACGGGGGGGGGCACCATTTGGATCGTGGCGAGGGATGGCGGCGGAGCGTCCGCGACCAGCAGCTTTACGTTGGCCGTCACCCATGTCAATCACAACCCCACGGGCCGATCCGATTATGGTTATCGGAATCCGAACTCTTCCTTCAGCTTTGCTGTCTCAACTTTGCTCGGCAACGACTACGATGTGGACGGCGAACCCATCACTTTGTCGTCCGTGGCCAGCAGCAGTTACAACAAGGGAACGGTGAAAAAGAGCGGTTCTTACGTCATCTATTATCCGCCGACCGGTTCGTACGCGAACTCGACGGATTGGTTCACCTACACGATCAGCGACGGCGTTGGCGGCACTGCCGTGACGACTGTCATAGTTTACGTGACGAATTCCAGCGCAGGCACCTATTAGCGGAATCCAAGAAAAGCCACATTCTCAGGTGATCCATCCATTCGGAATTTGCACTCGCCGACGCGGTTTTCGTTTGCACCGCAAATTTCTTGAAAGCGTTCTTGTCGGTTTCGTCTTCGGGGCCGGATCCTGGGCGGCACAAGGCCAGCCCACGGCGGTGCCCGCCGTGGCGCCGAGTCAAATCCTGACGACCGAAGGCAAAACGGTGGAGGTTGCGTTGGCCGGCTCCTTGGATTGGCACCGGGCCAGGATCAATGAATATCTGCACTGGGGCGATCGCCTCAGAACGGGCCAAGACAGCCGCGCCATGGTGCGGCTCTCCGATCAAAGCGTGCTGCGCATCCGTGAGCTGACCACGCTGCAAATTTTCCCGCCGCGAACCGCTGACAAAAAGCCGTTGCTCGATCTGAAGAACGGCTCGGTTTACTTTTTCAGCCGCGAAAAACCGGCCGATGTCGAATTCAGCACCCCGACGGCCAGCGGAGCGATCCGCGGCACCGAATTCCAACTGCAGGCGGGGGAGAACGGCCTCACCCTCCTCGCCCTGCTCGAAGGCGAAGTGGAGCTGCGCAATGACCTGGGACAAATTACTCTGCACAGCGGCGAACTCGGGAACGTGGAACGCGGCCGCGGGCCGACGAAAACCGCGCTCCTGAACGCACTGAACATCATTCAATGGTGCCTGTACTATCCGGGTGTTCTCCATGCCGAGGAACTGAATCTGAGCGACGCCGAAAAGGAGCACTATCGCCAGGCGCTGGCCGCATATCGCTCCGGAGAGTTGCTCTTGGCCCTGGCTGAATTCCCCGAGGACCAACCGCCGGCTTCGGATGCGGCGCGCACTTTTGCCGCCGCCTTGCAGTTGAGTGTCGGGCACGTCGAAAAAGCGCGCGGCCTGCTGGCCGGTTTAGCCGCCGCTTCGCCGTTGGCCGACGCTTTGCAGGAAACCGTCGCGGCCGTGCAATTCCAACCCTGGACGCGCGCGGCGCCGCCCTCTTTGGCGAGCGAATGGCTGGCTGAATCGTATTATTTGCAGTCGCGATCTCGATTGGAGGAGGCGCTAAAGGCAGCGCGCGCCGCCGTCGCCCGGTCTCCCTCTTTTGGTTTCGGCTGGGTGCGGCTGGCCGAACTGGAATTTGGTTTTGGGCGGACCACCGAGGCCCTGAGCGCGCTAGAAAAGGGCTTGCAGTTGGCTCCGCGCAACCCGCAGGCCTTGGCCTTGAAAGGCTTTTTCCTGAGCGCCCGCAACCGGACCAAAGAGGCGCTGGGTTGGTTCGATCAGGCGCTGGCCGTGGACGGGGCTTTAGGCCATGCCTGGCTGGGCCGCGGTTTGTGTCGTATTCAGCAAGGAGAGACTGAGGAAGGCCGGAAGGATTTGCAGGTCGCAGCCGCGCTGGAGCCGCAACGGGGCCTGCTGCGCAGTTACCTGGGCAAGGCGTTTGTCAGCACGCGGCAGGATCAATTGGCGGAGAAGGAACTGGCCCTGGCCAGGAAACTTGATCCGAATGATCCCACCGCCTGGCTTTACTCCGCGCTCTTCAACCAGCAAAGAAACCGCATCAACGAAGCCATTCACGACCTGGAAAAATCCCGCGAGCTCAATGATAATCGCCGTTTATATCGCTCCCAGCTCCTGCTGGATCAAGACCGCGCGGTGCGCAGCGCCAATTTAGCATCGCTCTACAAAGACGCCGGCCTCTTTGATGTGAGCGTGCGGGAAGCGGCCCGGGCGGTGAGCTATGATTACGCGAATCATTCGGCGCACCTGTTCCTGGCCGAAAGTTATGACGCGCTGCGCGATCCGAAGCAGATCAACCTGCGCTATGAAACAACCCGGATCAGCGAATTGCTCATGGCCAATTTGCTCGCCCCCGTCGGCGGGGGCAATTTGTCGCAAAATATTTCGCAGCAGGATTACGGGCGGCTCTTTGCCACGGACCGCCTGGGCGTCAGTTCCTCCACGGAGTATTTCAGCAGCGGCGACTGGATTCAATCCGGCGCGCACTATGGCACCTTTGGCAACACCAGCTACGCGCTCGATAGTTATTATCTGCGTCAAAATGGACACCGGCCCAATAACGACCTTGATCAATTAAACCTGTCTGCACAATTCAAACAGCAGGTAGGCCCTCAGGATAGCGTTTATTTTCAGGCGCTTTATTACAACGGCGAAAGCGGCGATGTGCGCCAATATTACAATCAGCATGGCGCCATAGCCAACGTGCCGTCCCCCAGTCTCGGCCTGCGAGCGATCGAAAAGCAGGAGCCCAACCTTTTTCTCGGAGTGCATCATGAATGGAATCCGGGCAGCCACACTCTGTTCTTAGGCGGCCGTCTGGAGGATACATTGGACCTGCAAGATCCGGCTCCGAAACTTCTCTTCTTGCGCCCGCTCGTGATCCAAACGACCCCGCCGCCCTTGCCGAATTTTAAATCGCGGTACCGGCGTTCGTTTGAAGCGTATTCCACCGAACTGCAGCAGCTCTGGCAAAGTCCAAGCCAAACCTTGATTCTGGGCGGACGCTATCAAGCCGGGACCGTGGACGCGTTTTCGGAACTGGCGCGCGCCACGACGGTGTTTCACTTGCCGGACGGCAGCACTCGGCCAAACTCGTTTGCGCAGGATTTGAGCGCGCCGTTGGAGCGCCTCGACTTTTATGCGTATCATCAATGGCAAATCCTGGAGGCGCTGCGGTTGAGCACGGGCCTGGGCTACGACCGCTTGCGGTTTCCGCGCAATCTCGATGTGCCGCCGCTCACCGGTGGAGAGGAGGAGAAGGATCAAATTTCTCCCAAGGCCGGACTCCTTTATGCGCCTGGAAAGAACACCACGTTCCGCGCGCTCTACACGCAATCCTTGGGCGGGCTTTTCTATGACAACAGCATCCGGCTCGAGCCGACGCAGGTGGCCGGTTTTAACCAAGCGTTCCGCAGCATTCTGCCCGAATCGGCTGTAGGCTTGTTGCCCGGAGCTGAATTTGAAACCTGGTCGGCCGGGGTTGACCACGCTTTTCAGAGCCGGACTTACGCGGGAGTTGAAGCCGAGCTGCTCAGTTCCGAGGGTCAAAGAACGCTGGGCGTGATGACGAACTTCGCCGGGGGGTTGCCGCTGGCCGACACCCCCTCGAGTACGCGCCAATCTCTGGACTTCGAGGAAAAATCAATCGTGTTCACCTTGAATCAATTGCTCGGCAAGGAGTGGTCGCTCGGAGCGCGCTATCGGCTCAGCGAAGCCCGCCTGACGGGGCGTTTCATTGATGTTCCCCCGGGCGTGATCGGGCTTTCCTCCTTCAATCAAGACAATACCGCCACCTTGCAGCAGTTGAACCTTTTCCTCATCTACAATCATCCCGGCGGTTTTTTCAGCCAGGTTCAATCGCATTGGACTGCGCAAAGCAACCAGGGGTACAACCCGGGCCTTCCCGGTGACAGTTTTTGGCAGCACCATTTCTTTGTCGGGTATCGGTTTCCCCGACGGTTGGCGGAAATCCGATTGGGTCTGTTGAACCTGACCGGCCGGGATTACCTGCTGAACCCGCTCAATCTGCATGCGGAATTGCCAAGGGAACGAACTCTAACGGCCAGTCTTAAACTCAACTTTTAGTCAGCCCCGGATGAAGCAAACGCCTGGCTCAACCTTCCAGTCAACCTGAATCATCGCCAGCCGAAACCCAGTGAAGCTGAACTTACATTTGGACCGAAGCCAGCTTGCCGGCGTGGTGGGAGCGTTGTTAACGCTGAGCATCGGCTTCTTTCTTCTCAACGGCAATTTTCGCCTCGGGCGGACTTTGACTCGTGCCAGCTATGATTGGTCGTTCGATTTGGCATCGTTCCAAAAGACAGAACTGGAGAGCTCCGAAATCGTCATTGTTTACATGGACGCGGAGTCTCATGCGGCTCTCCAGCAGCCCACGGATAAAGCCTGGGCGCGGTCTCTCCATGCGGAACTGCTGGAGCGGTTGACGAAAGCCGGAGCTCGGGCGGTCGTATTTGACATTCTCTTTGCCGGCCCCGGTCCGGATGCCCAAGCGGACGCGGCTTTGGCGCGAGCCATGCAGGCACAGGGCAAAGTGATACTGGCGGGAGATAACCCGCCTTCCAGTCCTGTGGGCAACGAACAGCTTGTCATTGCCTCGAACACTTTAGAGCCGCCCTATGACTTGTTTCTGAAGGCGGCGGCGGGTTGGGGACAAGCGCAACTGCGTCCGGATCCTGACTTCATCGTGCGCGAGCATTTCCATGGCTATCGTGACGAGATCCCCAGTTTAAGCTGGCAAGTGGCGCAATGCCTTGGTGTTGGCATCGCGCAATCCACTGGCCAGGAATGGCGAGAAAGAAGCAAGGAACGATGGGTCAACTATTACGGCCGCCCGGAGACGATTCCGCACGTGAGTTACAGCCAGGCGCTCCTTGACCAGGGAGTGAAACCGGGCTTTTTTCAAAACAAGGTGGTCTTTATTGGCGCTCGTCCCGTTACGGGCTCATTTATCGAGAAAAGAGACGAGTTTCGCAGTTCCTATTCCACGTGGCACGAGCGGTTTCTGTTCATGCCCGCCGTGGAAGTGCATGCGACGCTCTTGCTGAATCTTCTGCGTGGCGACTGGCTGAACCGGTTATCGCCCGCCGCAGAATGGGCTATTCTGCTCGGGGTGGGCCTCCTATTTGGATTTGGCCTTTCCTACCTCCGCCCCCTTCCCGCCGCCGGGGTCGCCTTATTGGGCGCACTGGCCATCACCCTGGCCTCGATTTATTTGTTCGAGCATCAGAAACTGTGGTTTCCTTGGATGATCGTTTCGGTGGCGCAAATTCCGGTCGCGCATTTTTGGCATGTGCTCTTTCGCTCGGTCGATTGGTATGTGCAGAAAAGAAAGATGGAACAGGAACGGCAGCAAGCAGAAAGGCAGATTCATGAACAGGCGGCCCTGCTTGACCAAGCACAGGATGCGATCATGATGCACGATTTGGCCTGGCGTGCTTCCTATTGGAATAAGGGTGCCGAAGGCCTCTATGGTTGGACGCGCGAGGAAATCAGACAGCAAAACCTGGAGGAGCTGCTCTTCAACGGTGACACATCAAAATTGCCGGAAGCCCGGCAAGCCGTCCTGGAACATGGAGAATGGCGCGGGGAATTGCGCCAAAAGACCAGAGCCGGCCGCGGCATCATTGTCGAAAGCCGGTGGACATTGGTTCGCGATCAGGCTGGCCAGCCCAAAGACATTCTGGTCATCAATAGTGACATCACCGAAAAGAAAACGCTGGAAGCTCAGTTCTTGCGCGCGCAACGAATGGAAAGCATTGGCACTCTGGCGGGCGGCATTGCCCATGACCTGAACAACATGCTCACACCGGTCATTATGGGGGCCCAAATGCTCCGCATGAAACCGCTCGATCGGCACACCTTGGCGATTCTGGAAGCAGTCGAGAACAGCGCCAAACGCGGCGCCGATCTGGTGAAACAAGTCCTGACTTTTGCCCGGGGACAGGCCGGCGAGAAAGTGGCATTGCAATTGAGCCACCTGATCAAAGAACTGGAAAAAATCACCTGCGAAACTTTCCCCAAATCCGTTCGCGTGGCTTCGCAGATCGAGCGCAATCTCCCGTTGGTGCTGGGCGACCCCACGCAACTGCACCAGGTCCTTCTCAATCTGCTCCTCAACGCGCGCGATGCCATGCCGGCGGGCGGCGACATCCTCGTCTGCGCCGAAACGGCCGCTCTCACAGAGCAGGCGGCCCAGTTGATGCCCGGCGCCAAGCCTGGCTCCTACGTGCTCTTGGTCGTCTCCGATACCGGAACCGGCATACCGCCGGAGATCATCGACCGGGTTTTTGAGCCCTTTTTTACGACCAAAGAAGTGGGAAAAGGAACCGGCCTGGGTCTTTCCACTGTGTTCAGTATCGTCAAAGCACACCAGGGTTTCCTGCATCTTAAAAGCGAAGTGGGCCAGGGAACAACTTTTAGTGTTTATCTGCCCGCTGCCACTACGACATCGATCCCGCAGAAAACCTCATTAACACCGGAATTGTGGCGAGGAGAAGGCGAGTTGGTCTTGGTGGTGGATGATGAACAAGCCATCCGCGACATGATCAAGGTCATTTTAACCGATCAGGGCTACAAGGTGGTGACAGCGATTCATGGTGCGGAAGCCGTTTCCATCTGTCTGCAGCAGAAGGAGAGAATCACCGCCGTGGTGATTGATATGATGATGCCCATTATGGATGGGCCCTCCACCATCAGCACTATTCATAACCTGTTGCCGCACGTGCCCTTTGTCGCGGTCAGCGGCTTGATGCAAAGCGACAAGATCAAAGAGCAAATCCTGACAAAAAACGTCACCTTCCTCAGCAAACCGTTCAGTGCCGAGAAGTTGCTGGAGACCCTGAAACGCGTGCTGGGAAACATCCCGTGATCAATTCGCGGCCGTAATACGGGATCAGGGCCGCAAGCCGATCGGTTCCCGATCCCTTCCCCCATCCTCAACCGTGGCCCAAGTTCTGGAATTCCTCTCCATGAACCTGCCTATGAACTTCCAGGTAGGACGCGTCACTCCGTGCGCGCCTGCCTCCCGGCAGGCACGGCCGCAAGATCGAGCCTGGTACCCGGAAAGCGCGCACGGAGTGACGCGCCCTACCGCCCTGCACGGGTTCAGGGGCGCAAAGCACGAAGACTTGCTTCGGGGCATTCTCTCCTCGAATTTCCGGCCGCCCGTCACGCCATCGAGCAGCAACGGCAGAAAGCAAACGGCAAAGGCAAACGGCAAAAGGTTTGACAAACTGTGCGTGCATCCTACATTGCACCCACTTGGCTGGGGTCGTAGCTCAGTTGGTAGAGCACCACAATGGCATTGTGGGGGTCAGGGGTTCGAATCCCCTCGGCTCCACCATCCTTCAGTCTTCAACTGCCTCGAGGCGGCAATCGCAGCCCCGATGATCCCCGCGCTTTGGCCCGTCGCAGCACGCAGAATGGGCAGATCGCGATGGACCTCGGACCAGATGTGCCGGTGGGTGGCGGCCAGGAAGCTCTCCCAGTAAAGCCCCTCACTCAAGCCGAGGCCCCCGCCGACAATGACCGCTTTGGGGTCCAAAACGTTGACCAGCCACCCCACCGCAAATCCGAGCGACTCTCCGGCCGAGCGAACCACCCTCAAGGCCGGCAGATTTCCTGCTTCGGCCGCCGCCAACACGTCCTGGCTGGTGACGGCCGTTCCCGGCTTGAGCTGATTGAAGCGCGCGACAAGCGCCGGCCCGGAAGCAATCTGTTCCAGAGTTCGCCGGCTGACATGCCCGCATTGCTCGCAAAGAATGCCAAGCCGGCCGCTGGCCATGGTGCCGGTGGCGCCGCGGGCGCCGACATAGGGCGAACGGTCGAGCATCAGGCAGGAACTGATGCCCGTGCCGACCGTGAGATAAAGAAAAATCCGATAAGGACTGCCGGCACCAAGAAAAGCTTCCGCTTGGGCGGCGGCCCGGACGTCCGCCTCCAATGTGACCGGCCCCAGGTGAGCCAAGCGGCGACGCACCTGGTCCTCGTGCCAGGAAACGCAATTGCGGCTGAGAATGCGCCCGGACGGATCGACCAATTCGCACAGGCCGACGCCGATGGCATGGACGGTTCGCCCGGAGGCTGCTGCCTCCGCGGTCAAGGCTTCCGCCAAATTCGCGACGTCCTCCAATATCGCTTCACCGCCGCGTTCCGGTCGGGTGGAAAGCGTCCTCGCATAATCAACCTGGCCACTCGGAAGAGTGACGACACCGGCGGCGATCTTGGTCCCGCCGACGTCAATGCCAATGGCAATAGTAGGCTCGGAATTCATGGTTTCTTGCTCAGGGCCGCCGCGGCCCGTTCATCCACAAAGAGGTGCGTGTCGGGATGATCCTGCAGGAACGAAGCAGGGCAGTGCTCGCCCGGCGGCCCCTCAATCATCGCTTTGACCGCCGAGGTTTTGTGAGCGCCGTAGGCCAGGATCAAGACGTGGCGCGCCGAGAGAATTGTCTTCAAGCCTACCGTCACGCCCTGGGCCGGCGCATGCTTGCCGTCAAACCATCGCCGGTTCGCTTCGATCGACAGCGGGTCGAGGTCGAGCACGCGCGCGGCCGAATCCCGCGCGCTGCCGGGTTCGTTGAAACCGAGGTGGCCGTTTTGTCCAAGGCCCAGGACGATCACGTCCAGCCCACCCGATTGCTCGATGCGGCGTTCGTGTTCCCGGACGCTCGCCCAGGCTTGCGCTTCGAGCGAACTCACGGCGAAAAACCGGGCGGGCGGGATGCCCCACGCCTCGGCGACGCTACGCCGGAGCAGGTTCGCACAGTTCCGCGGTTCGTCGAGCGGCACGCCCACGTACTCGTCGAGCGCGAAGACCTGCAAGTGCGGCAGTTTTAGTCGGCGTGCGGCGATGTTGCGGTAGAGTGCCAGCGGCGTGTTGCCTCCGGCGACCATCAGGTTGCGCGTGGCGGGCGAGGCCAGCCACCCCGTCAGGCAATCCCCGGCAGCGACATCCGCCGGTTCCTGGCTGGCGAAAATCGTGACGTTCATGTCGCCTCGGCCAACCCGTGGGCGAGCGCGCGAATGTAGGCCGCGTTGCACCCGCAGCAGCCGCCCACGTAGCCGATGCCTTCAGCCTTGGCGACCCTGCCGAAGTGCTCGAACTCGCGACGCGACACCTGAATGGTCTCGAGGTCGTCCGGGAAAGCCGGTTGGCGGGTGAAACAATGGCATTGGTCGGTCGTGCGAAACGCCGCCGGCTGCGCGGCCAGGGGCACGGGCACGGCGGCCCGCATCTCACGCAGGAGGGGAAGCATCCGTTGCGGTTCCTGCTCACAATTGGCTCCGACCGCGATCGCGCCGAGGCCGGCCATGACTCGCGCGCATTCCGCGGGCGCATGTCCATCCGTGCAGGCCGTGATGAGCGGGCGAAAACTCATGGTGGCCACGGCGGGCAGACCAACGACCGCCGCGCAGTCCAGGGCAACCTTCATCTCAGCCAGATGAAAGAAGGTTTCGAGAATCAGGAAGTCCACCCCCGCGTCCTTCAGCAGGCGGACCTGCTCCGCGATGTGGTCGCGAGCCTTGTCCAGCGCGCCCATGCCTTCGCGCTCGACGAGTTGCGTGCGGGAGACGCTGCCGGCCACCAGCGCTTTTTCGCCGGCCACCTCCTTGGCGATGGCGACGGCGGCTTGGTTGATGGCTTCGGTCTGTGCGCCGTAGCCCGCGCGGCTCAATTTCTCGCGCGTGCCAAAAAAAGTGAGCGCCTGCAGGACTTGCGAGCCGGCGCGGAGGAATTCCCGGTGCAACTCGCGCAACGCCATCGGGTCGTTAATCGCGACTTCGGGCGTGAACTGGCCGCTGCCCCGGCCGGTGCCGACCTTTTCGAGGCCGGAGCCGCTCTCCACGCAGCCGCGCCGTTCGAGTTCGATGAGATAGCCACCGTCGCCGAGGACGATGCCTTCCTGCAACATGCTGGTGATGGATTTCATGCTCGTTGATGAACCAGGGTGCGGATCGGATGGGTTGAGCATCCCTCAACTCACCGTTCAGCCGAAGATAGGCCATTTGAAGGCGGACTCGATGGCGACACGCCGGCCGGTACGCTGCGACTCGTGGCACGCGTTCATCACCTCCAGCACGTGCAAACCGTGCTCGGGCGTGATGAGGCTGGGTCTGCCAGTCAACAGGCACTCGGCCACATACGTCGCGCCGCCCACCCAGTTGTATTGCCCCGGTTCCTTGCAGAAAGTCTCCAGCTCCGACTCGCCTTCAAAAGCCAGATCCACGCCCGCCGGACCCCAATCCCAGTCCTGCAAGTGCATTGCGCCCTTGGTGCCCATGATGTCCACCGTGTAGAGCTTCCGCTCGCGGGTGGGCGCGTGCTCGGCGTCGAAATACACAAAGCCCGTCTGCACGTGCGACAACACGCCTTGGCCGTGATTGATGATCAACATCGTGTTCTCGTCGGCCTCGACCTTGACTTCGCCTTTGTCTTCGACCCGGCGCGTCGGATTGATCACAGCCGTCATGCCGACGACCTCTTTGGCCGGTCCCAACAGGCCGGTGAGGGTGGTGACGTTATACACGCCCAGATCGTAGAGGCTGCCGCCGCCCTTCTCGTAGAACCACGCCGACCAACCCGGACCGCCGTGGCCGTAAATGCCGTGGGCGGCCGTGACTCGGCCGATTTTGCCGCCGGCCATCGTCTCGGCCATGAACTTGAACTGCGGGCTGGTCACGCACGTGGGCGCGACCCAAAATTTCACACCGTTCCGGCGCGCCAACTCGATGAGTTCTTTGCCCAGAGACACCTGCAGCGCCATCGGCTTCTCCGACCAGACATGGCGTTTGGCTTCGAGCGCTTTCTTGTTCACCGGATAATGCGACGGCATCGACGTGGTGTTGACCAGCAAATCGAACGGCGCGCCGGCCAGCATGGCGTCGATGTTGGGATAGACATTCGGCACTTTGAACCGCTCCGCCCGCTTTCGGGCGCGCTCGATGATGATGTCGCAGACGCTCACCACCTCGATGAACGGCTGGCTGGTCAGGTTGGGGAGGTAGGAGCCAGAGACGCTGCCGCATCCGATGAGGCCAACCTTGATCTTGCCTGTGGACTCCGCCGCGGCCAGCAAGCCCGGCGCCAGGCCGAGAGTGGCGCCTGCCGCCGTGGCTTCCTTGATAAAACTACGGCGATTTAATGTTCTCGTGTCATTCATGATTTGTCCTTTGGTTTTGGGATTGAGTTTCTATGCCATCAGGAAGCGATCCGGCGTCAGGGCAGTTCTTTAATCCGCATCAGGCGGTGCCGGACGGTTTTTCCGTCATTGTAATTCTGCAGCCCAATGTAACCACGGGTGCTGCGCTGTTTGGGATCGGTCCATTGGGTGACCTGTTCGCCGTTGATGCGGACCGCGTACTGGTGGCCGACGCAGACAATCTCATACTGGTTCCACTGGCCGGGCGGTTTGGTGTTGGCTTTGGTCGAGGCCTGGAACGGATAAACGGACCCCGTGCGCCACGTCGGGTCCTTTGGTTCAGGGTCGCCAATCTCCACTTCGTGCCCTTGGTTTACCGCGATCCACGGATCCTCAGCCGGGTCCGGAAACCGCACGAACACGCCGGAATCCGCACTCTCCTGTTCCTGCACGAATTCTCCGCGCAAGACGAAATTCGTAAAAGGCCGGGCTGCATACCACCAAAGCCCCATGCCACCAACGCCCGTGGCCACGCCGTTGGTCATGACAAAGTGCCCGGGACCGCATTGGCGCCAGTGCGCCAGAGCCTCCTGCGAGAACAGCAAAACAAAGCCTTTCTCATCCGCCATGGAGGGCGGTTGCCGCTGCGCATCACTCGCCGACGCGTCCCCGGAGCAGACCAACATCGCCAGCAACAAGCATTCGAGCCGAATTCGCGTCGCCAATGATAGACGACCCAGAGAAAACCTCATAGCGTTTCTCCTTTGGCTGGCCTCGCGCCCACCCGGCTGAAGAGCAGATCCAGCACAGCCAACTGGCAGATGCGCGGCGCAATGGCGTAGCTGCCGCGCGGCGGTTCCACCGCCTGGGTCGGCAGCAGCACGTCCACGGTCCGTGCGAGCTCACTGGCGGGTTCATTGGTCAGGCCGATGGTCTTCACCCTGGCCTGCTGCGCCTCCTTGACCACCTGCACCGGGAATTGCGTTTCTCCGGAGTGCGAGATCGCCAGCACGACCAAACCGGTGACGGGTTGCGTGAAGGCGAAACCCGCCATCTGCTCGTTTTGCACCGGCAGCGCTTGCTTGCCCATCGTGAACAGGATGTCCGTCGCGATCAGAACCACTCCATAAGACGCTCCCACTCCCGCCAGGGCAACCCGTTGCGCGCCGCGAATCAATTGGGCCGCCCGCCGCAAGTCCGTTTCCGCCGCGCCGAGGCTGGCGGAGATATCCGCGTGATAGCTTTCGTGGCTGGCCGGCGCCTCCCGGACCTCGCCGGCGGTGAGTTCACGCAGGACGTGATACTTGAGGTCTTGAAACCCGTCGAAGCCGGCCGCCCGGCAGGCGCGCATTACGGTGGCGTCACTGGTCTGGCATCCGGCGGCGATCTCGCGAAGGTTCTTCTCCGCCACCAAACCCAGGTTCCGCAACAGGCGGCGG
The DNA here is from genome assembly GCA_964363225.1 of uncultured Verrucomicrobiota bacterium. Taxonomy (GTDB): domain Bacteria; phylum Verrucomicrobiota; class Verrucomicrobiia; order Limisphaerales; family CAYIIH01; genus CAYIIH01. Next base: position 20,189 of record CAYIIH010000002.1, read on the forward strand.
GTCACCTCCGCCTCGCTGGGGCGCATGTCTTTGAGACGATCTTGCAGGCGGTTGTTGACGCTCACGCAACAAGGATACAAAAACATGTTGCGTATGCAACAGAAAACCAGCACCCTGGCGCCGATGAACGAACACCGGCCTCCCGTCCGGCTGGGCATCGCCGGCTGCGGCAATGTGCTGGGCGCTTACCTCGCCCTGGCGGAGCGGCTCCGCAGCCAGGGGCTGGCGGACGTTGCCGCGCTGTGCGGACGCGAACGCCAGCGGGCCGCCGCGCAAGCCGCCTGGCCTTCGGCGCAGTTCCTGACGGATTACGCGGCTCTGCTCGCCCGCGACGACGTCGAGGCGGTGGTGATCCTGACTCCTATGGCGGCGCATGGCGCGATGGCGAAGGCGGCCCTGCAAGCGGGCAAGCACGTCTTGGTCGAAAAGCCGCTGGCCGTCCATCTGGCCGAGGCGCGCGAACTGGCTGACCTGGCACGGAACAGCCGGGGCCACCTGGTATGCGCGCCGTTCACCCTGTTGAGTCCGACTTTTCAAACCATCGCTCGCCGGCTGGGCCGGGGCGATATTGGGAAAGTGGTTTCCGCGCGTGGCCGTTACGGCTGGGCCGGGCCGGACTGGACCGACTGGTTTTACAAGCCCGGCGGCGGCGCTTTGTTCGATCTGGGCGTCTATAACCTGACCACGCTGACGGGCTGGCTCGGTCCGGTGCGCCGCGTGGCCGCGATGACGGGAGTGGCGGTGGCCGGACGCACGGTCGATGGCAAGGCCGTGCGCGTCGAAGCCGACGATAACGCGCAGGTGTTGCTGGATTTTGGTGAAGGTTGTTTGGCGGCGGTTACGACCGGTTTTAACATCCAGCAATATCGCGGGCCGGGGCTGGAGTTGTTCGGCACGGAGGGGACGATTTGCCTGCTGGGCGATGATTGGGACCCGGACGGCTACGAGCTGTGGCAGAACTCCGCCGGTTGCTGGCAGTGTTTCAAGGAGACCCAGCCGGAGTGGCCTTGGACCGACGGATTGCGGCACCTGGTCGAGTGCATTCATCACCAGACCAAGCCGCTGGTGACGCCGGAACACGCCTGTCACGTCCTCGAAGTGATGCTGCTGGCGCAGGCCTCGGGCCGTGACAGACAGGCGCGGACGGTTGAAAGCACGTTCACTCCGCTTGTGTTTGAAGAAGCAAACAAGGCCGTGGCCGCGCACCGGATCCACGACCGGACGCGGCAGGATGATGGGGGAGCGCAGGAGTCCGTCCTGCGCAAGTGGCCGCGCACAGCATCCACGACCAAACGCGGCAGGAGTAGGCGCTGACCATGCCGCGCTGGCTGTTCTATACATTCCTGACCATGTTGCTATGGGGCGGCTGGGGGCTGGTGTCGAAGCCGCTGTCGAATGCCATGTCGCCCTGGCAGGTCCAGGCGCTGTCTTCGCTCGGTCTGCTGCCCGTGCTGGTTCCGCTCGTTTTATCGCGCCATTTCCAGACCGGTTCCAATCGCCGCCGCGGCTTCGTTTACGGCTTCATCGCCGGCCTCGCGGGGAGTGCGGGCAACGTGGCGTGTTATCAGGCAATGGCGGCAGGCGGCCAGGCGGCGGCGGTCATTCCGCTGACCTCGCTCTATCCGCTGGTGACCATCGTGCTTGCGCGGGTGGTTCTGCGGGAACGGCTCAACCCGATTCAATTCTGTGGCATTGGAATCTCGCTGCTTGCCCTGTTCGTTCTGAACGTGGGAGGCGACTCGGCGTGGCTGACGCCCTGGCTGGTCGTGGCGTTGATTCCCGTGGCGCTCTGGGGCGTGGCGGCTTTGCTCCAGAAACTGTCCACCCTCCACGCGGCAACGGAACTCTCCACGTTCGCTTTTCTCCTGGGCTTTGCGCCGCTGGCTGTCCTCACGCCCCTGGTGCAACCGATGGAATCAAGCTTGTCGGGAGCAACCTGGGGCCTGCTGTTGTTGCTCGGCTTGCTGTTCGGGTTGGGCAACCTGACGCTCATGGCCGCCTATGCCAGGGGCGGCCGCGCCGCCATCGTGACGCCTCTGGCCAGTCTCTATTCGCTCGTCACCATCCCGCTGGCGGTGCTGCTGTTGGGGGAGAAAATCGCCGTCCGCGAAGCCGCTGGCATTGGTCTGGCTCTGCTCGCCGTGGTGGCGTTGTCCTTCGAGAAACCGGCCCGCGAGCTTTCGGCAAGCGCCGGGGCTTAGCGCCGGGGCTTATCCGTGCTGTTAATAGGAGCGCGGGCATCCATGCCTGCGTCTGCCGCCAGCGATGGCCAGCCATCGAGTTTGGCGCAAGGCCTACCGCTGGAGGCGTCCCTCGCCTTTCAGTGAGGTGTTTCGCCGATGGGAAACAAATTGGCGCGGGCCGCGAAGAGGTTTCGTTCCTCAACGCGCAGGCATGGATGCCCGCGCTCCTACTGCAAAGCGACCAGCCCAGCGTCAAATGTGCGTGAGAAGGCGGGCCGATGTTCGCACACCCCTTACCAGGAGATACGAACCAATGAAACCGCCTGCCGCGGCAGTTTGAACCACAACCGGGCTTTCGCGTCCGCCACGCGGAGGATCTCTGCCGCGCCCAGCGCGGTGAGTTGGCCGGCCTGTTCGAGCTGTGCGTATTGTTCGGGCGTGGGCGGCTGCGGCGAGCCCATCCGCTTCCACGCCGCGAAGGCGTTGCTATGGTCTTCATCAATGCGGAAATGCCGGAGCTTCGCTTCGCCGCTCGCCAGTGGCAGGCCGTTGAGCCGCAATTCAACCTCCGCGTCCGGTCCCGGTATATCATCGTCGTGATAGTGCCAGGCAATGACACAAAGCGTGTTTTTGTCGAGGCTCGCCAAGGCTGAGACGTCAGGTTGGCCACGGACGCCATCCCGGAGGATCGCTGCGAGGGACACCGCGTGATCGCTTTCCGCCGCCAGCCGCCGGCCGCTCATTTGGCTGAACATGCGGAAGACGTTGAGGACGGGTTTGTCGAGGCCGTTGCTGGCGAGCGAGCGGAACCCGGCGAAGTAAGGCTGGTCTTCAAACTCGAAGGCCCAGGTCAGCGCGCCTTCGAGATTCACGCCCTGCTTTTCGGCCAGTTCATGTTTGCGCGCAAAACTCGCCGCTGTGTAGCTCGAATACATCGTGCCGTTGCGGTAAGCGAGCGCGGGCCCCTGGCAAGCGGCGCAACCCTCCGGGTCCGATTCGCCGATGACGATGGGCTTGTTTTTCAACTCCGGATAAGAGGCCACGATGCGGAAACCGTCTTCGATGGTGCGTAATTGATTGGCGATGCCCATGCGCACATGGCCGTTGGTGGTGGTCGGGGCGCCTTTGGCGTGGAACGAAACGAAATCAAGCGGCGTGCCGATCTTTCCGGTCGCGTAGTTGGTGCCGCGCAGACAATGTTCGAGGAAGTCCCGCGTAAATCTTCCGCCGCTCCCGGCGGTGTCCGCGCCTCCCACTTTCGCCGTGGGCAGCGCCCGCCGCACGGCGTCGATGGCGTAATCGTGGAGCTTGCGGAATTCCTGCGGCGTCCCGCGCCAATAGCCGATGTTCGCTTCGTTCCAGACTTCCCAATACCACGTCTCCACCTCGGCGCGTCCGTATTTCTCGACGCAATGTTTTGTCCATTGGAAAACCAACTCGGCCCATTTCGCGTAGTCTTTGGGCGGATAGGCCCAGCCGGTGTAAATCTCGTCGTAACGCGCGCGCGGCGTCCAGTGGTGCTGATACGGCTCCGGCTTGACGGAGAGAGCCTTCGGCATGAAGCCAATCTGCGCGTAGGGTCGCACGCCGCGCTCGAGGTAGGTGTCGAAAATGCGGTCCAGGATCGTCCAACTGTAAATCGGCTTGCCATCTGCATCCTCGTTGTAAGCGCCGGTGGAACCCCATTTCAAGGCCGGCGTCCCATCGCCGGAGCACAATAGATTGTGGGCGCGGAAATAGACTTCCTTCGGACGCAGTTCGCCGAGTTCAGGCGAGCAGCTTCTGGCCGTGCTTCATGTAGGCGTAATTCGGCTCGTCGGCGCCAAAGAAACGCCAGATGGGTTTCAGTTCGCCTTTGGCGTGCGCGGCGTCCACGCGGATCGTGACGGGGAAAGAGCCGCTGGGCGCTGTAGTCGCAACATTGGCGCCCGCCGCCGACTCGTCCGCGCGGGTTGCCTCGACGAACAGAATGATCAGTGACAGAGAGAGGATGATGTTTCGCATGGGATGGGTTCCTTTAAGCTGGAGCAGGGGTTTAGTCGCCTGATGGTTTGCTGAGGCGGTCATCATGTTTCCATCCTACGCGGTAGTACCGCTCCCGTCGAGAACGCCTCTTGGGTGGCGCGGGCGACTTCGGCTGCGCAGCCTTGGAGCGTTCACTCCGTCACCTTGAATTTCTTCAGCGCCGCTTCGTCCACCGTGATGCCGAGGCCGGGGATGTTTTCGTCCAGGTCAATGAAGCCGTCCTTGGGCGTCGGCTCGCCTTTGAAGAAGTACCAGAAGAGTTCATTGCCGACTTCCACGTCCACGGGCGGAAAGAACTCGGCCATCGGCGAGTTCAAGCTGGCCACGTGAGATAACACTGATGGGCCGTTGAGACGCCAAGCCGCCTCTACCTCAAGGGTCTGGCCATCACGACGCAGTAGTTGTGCATCTGGCCGGCGTGCGGGATCACCGGGATCTGGTGCGGCTCGGAAAGCACGGCGATCTTGCGCGCTTGCGTGAGGTTGTTTTGCTGGATTGCCGTCATGGCGTCCGAGCGCTAATTTCTCATCATGAGCAAAACCGAGATTCTGAATGATTTACCGAACCTGTCGCCGAGCGACCGGTCGCAGATTTTCGCGCAGCTCGCGGAATTGCACGAGGCCTATCTCCTCAGAGGCAACGAGACTTCGCCCGCCGACCGGCAGGCACTCGACGCCGCGCTGGCGGAGTTTGAGCGCGACCACGATCCCGGTGAGCCGTGGCGCAACGTGCTTCAGCAGGTACGCCGGCCGCGCCAGTGAAGCGGCTCGTTTCCATCCGCGCCGCCGCTCACCTCTCACGGCCGGGCCAGCGGGTAGCCCAAGCCGGAGCAGATGAAGGGCGCCCAGTAGATCGGATGGGCGAACGGCGGACGGTCAGGAAAGCGGCGCGCATATTCGTCGGCAGCCGCAACGCATTTCCGCCGCAGGTCTTCGTCTTCAACCGACTTCAGAAACGCCGGCAACACTTCATCGCGCAGTTGCGGGCCGCTGCGAATCTCCCGGCGCAGCCAGGCCTGAGCCTGGCGGAGAGCGGTGGCGATGCGGTCACTGCGACCGTCTTCCTTCCAAATCTGGTGGAAGCGCACCATGAGCAGCGCGCTGGAAAGGTCCCACACCGGCCAGAGCGTGCTGATCACGCAGGCGGCGCCGGCGTAGAGAAAACCCGTCGGCAGGTTCACGTACTCGTCCACCGGATCGGGGAAGAGCACACCGCTTTCGCAACCGTTGAGGATGGCCAGCCGGTTGCGGCGGAGGTCCAGTCGCGTGAAGGCGTCGCGCAATCGCAGCCAGCGGGATGAGGCCTGTTCCGAGAGGCCCTCGAGGATCAGCGCGGACTGGAGCGGCTCCTTTGGATGGAAGTAGGAATGTCCCGTGTAGTGCGTCACGTGGGCGGTTTCGGCGTGTTTGAAGATGCTCTCCTTGGTGGCACGGCCTCGTTCCAACGCCAGGCAGGAGGAACCGTAGAGCCGTTGCAGCCCTCGCCCCTCCACTTCCGAGTAGGCCAAATCCCCCGTCGGATTCTGCACGAGCAATAACTGCTCTCGTTCGGGCCGAGGGCGGCTGGCGCAACGATGCAGCAACGACAGGCTCGGGGCATAGACGATCTCGAAGTGGTCCGTGAGCAACGAGCCGTCCGCCAGCGGGCAGGCGTGCAGCGGGAACAGGTGCAGGGCGCGATGCGGGACGAGGACCAGCCGCCGCAGGCCGAGGCCCTGGATTCGATTCATCACGGGCTGGAGAGCCTTGGCGGCCACGCCCCGCAACAGGCCCGGCAAGACCTGCTCCCATCGCCGCATCCAGGCAGCGGTGTCTCCGTCGCGGCCTTCGTAGTAGTTCCGCAACCACTCGTTTGCCAATTCCCACCCTTGCTGTTCTGCGAGGTCCGGGATCGGCACCTTCAGGATGTCGTTCCCGGTAATCACCAGAGCCAGGCCCCGCTCGCGTGTGAGCGTGAACTGAACAATGGCGGTCGGCACGTCCGCCGGCAGGAGCGCTTGGGCTTGGGCGAACGACACCGGCGCGACCGGTTGGTCCGGAGCGAACTCCGGATCGTGCTGGCGGATTTGGGCCAGCAGCGCCGCGTGTTGGCGGTTCAACTCATCTCGTTCAGCCAGCAGCTTTGCCAATTGATCGTCATCTGCATCCGTGCGGACAGGCGCTGGCGCAGCGAGCGCTTCCGGCATTTCCATCGTCAACCGCGCCATTTTCACACCGGCGCCTGCCCTCCTCAGCCCGGCTTCCGACCCAAAGGCGCCCGCGGGGCCGCCGGAGTCTTCTTCCATCAATCGGCGCTCGATCTGGCGCAGGCGGCGGCGCAACTCTCAAAAATCCTCCGCCAGGTGCGCGGGCGCGAATCGCGGGTCCAGCGCTTCGTGCGCCAGCAAATCAATGAGATGCCGCGAGCGGCTGGCCTCGGCCACTTCCACCGCTTCGCGCAACGCTCTGTAATCTGGCTTGTTGTCCGCCAGCGACACGTCCCAGAGATCCACGCACGTTTGGAGCAACCGCTCGTAGATGCCAACCGCTTCACGCAAGACGCGCTTGCGTTCCCCCGGATTGACAAAACGTGCCCGGAACTGCTCGAAGATCGCTCGCGCCTGGCGGAACTTCCCGCGGGCGAGAGCGTAATCCGGCTTGCCAGGGGCGGACGACTCTCGCAAGAGCAGCCGGCCCAGGTTGTCGCGGCAGCGCATCCGCTCCACCAGGTGCGCGAAGCGATTCTTGGCCGCATCGGCATCGTAGAGGTCATTGGCTTCTTCAAAGCTGGCCCGCGCCGCCTCCAGGGCATTCAAGTCACACTGGACGGCGCCCAGGGTGTTGAGCGTCATGGCCACATAAGGCCGATAGACTTCGGGCCGCTGCCGCGCCAACTCGCGGCAAATCGTCAACCCTTGCTCGATGCTGGCCCGCGCCGCCTCCAGGGCATTCAAGTCACACTGGACGGCGCCCAGGGTGTTGAGCGTCATGGCCACATAAGGCCGATAGACTTCGGGCCGCTCCCGCGCCAACTCGCGCCGAATGGCCAACGCCTCCTCGAAGCTGGCCCGCGCAGACTCTAGCTCGCGCAGGTCATGCTGGACGGTGCCCAAACTGTTCAGCGCCATCGCCACGTCGGGCCGATGAACCTCAGGCCGTTGCTGCGCCAGTTCGCGGCACATGGCCAGCGCCTCCGAGAAGCTGGCCCGTCCCGCCTCCAGGGCGTTTAACTCACACTGGACGTTGCCCAAGTTGTTCAGAGTCACTGCGAGTTCCCTGCGATAGACCTCGGGCTGTGGTCGGGCCAACTCGCGGTAAATCCCGAGTGCCTCTTGGAAGCTGGCCCGGGCATCCTCCAAGTCGTTCGAGGCGCTCTGGACGTTGCCTAGATTGTTCAGCGCCATCGCTACGTCGGGCCGGTAGACCTCGGGACGTTCTCGCGCCAACTCACGTCGAATCTCCAACGCTTTCCCGAAGCTGGCTCGCGCCGCCTCCAGGTCGTTCAAGTCACGCTGGAGGTAGGCGAGGTTGTTCAACACCACAGCCACGTACGGTCGATAGACCTCGGGCCGTTCTCGCGCCAACTCGCCGTAGAATGTTAATGCTTGGCCATAGAGTTGGAGGGCTTTCTCCAATTGCCGCAACTCCGCGAGTCCACGCGCCAGAGTAGTGAAGTAGAATGTGCCGAGCGCCCGGTGTCTTCGCACGAGGCAGCTAGAGTAGCGGCTTGAAATGCGGCCTCCAATCCCATTCGCAAAAGTTGATCTTGGCGCTCAATCGCAAATTGCGCTGCCAGCTCGCAAAAGGCCGCGCGAGGGTCGAGCACGAGGATGCCCAGAGTGGCTTTCTCAATCTCATCGCAGCGGGTGGGTAGGGATTCAGGAGCTTGGCGCTGCAGGTCGATCGGCTCCGCCTTCACCTGCTCTAGGAACTTCGGCAACGTCCTCCAGCCCGGGTCACTCACGGCACGCGCATGAGCACAGGCAATGGCGGCGTCGAGAGCAGGTTGGTGCCGATGGGCCATCCAGTAACGCACTAGGCCGGCCCAATTACCGGTATCAGCGAGTCGCTTGACGTCAAGGGCGTGTGGGTCTGAATTCATGGCTGGCCTCCTTTGGGCGTTGTTCCCGCGTTGGCAAAGCTGAGGCCCTGGACGAGCGCGCAGCGCGTTTTGAATCGGTTGATCAGGTCCTGGTGGAACTGGTCCAGCGCGTCGGTCACCGGCCACGGCGCAAGACCGAGCTTGGGCTGGCCGCCTGGAGCTTCGTCGGCTTCACGCCATTCGAAGTCGCGGTAGTACTCTGCCTCGCCAAACGCCAGGCCATCCGCCGGGAGCGACAGCAAATCTTTCAAGGAGCGCAGTTCCGCCGCCGGCATGGGCCGTGAGCGGACCAGTAAGACGAGCGTCTCGACCCCGGCCGGAGTGTCAATGAAGAAGGTCTGCCGTTTTGCGCCCTTCTTGGCCGCGGGCAGCCGCAAGACCTCGCTCACCGGGCGATCCTTCACGGCGCCACTGAAGTCCAGCGACTGCCACGGATAGAGCGAGTGCGCCTGGCCGTGGCTGCTGCGCCAGACCAGGTAGCAGCAGGCCGGTTGGTAGAGCGTGGCCTCCACCCAAAGCTTTGTCTGGAAACGAACCGGGAGGGCACCCGGCTCGCGGGCGGAAACGAACCTGCGCTGGCGGTCGCTCCACACCCAGACGTCCAGGTCTGCTTCCGGTGCGATCGGCGCCTCTGCATTGGCGATTTCACGAGCGAGCTTTTCGTAATCGTCGGCGGCGGGCTTGCCATCGACGAGGACGGAGAACTTCGCGCTGTTCCAACAAGGATTGAGCGTGACTTGGTAGATGGTCCGGCCCGCTTTGTCAGTCTCCTTGCTGAGTTGGAAGTAAGTCGTTTGAAGCTGGGCCTTGCCCGGGAGAGGAAACATCGTCGTCAACCACGCTGGTTGTTTGCGCACCATGTCCCACAGGGCGCTGGCCAGGCTGCCTTGCGCGCCTTCGAGGAGGAAAGGATTGAACTTGCCCTCGGCGAAGGAGCGCAGGAGCAGCACGGCGAGTCCTTTGGCGGGAGCGTGCCAGGGAAAGATGCGCGACTTCAACTCGTGCGCCGGATAGCGACCGGCCAACTCACCGACGTGAAAACGATCCGCCATCTCGCTGTCGGGCAGGTTGAGAGCCGGGTTCTTGAAGCGGGTCTTCGAGAAGCGCAGTTCTTTCCCCCAGTGATCGAATTCGAGGCGGAGTTCCAGGCTCATGCGCTACTAAGTTACGCCCGGCCCTTCGGGCCGGCAAGGCGGAAGGGGCAGACGGTGCCGCTTTGTGGAAGGCGGTGGAACTTGGGTGGAAGCTCGGTGGAATTTTCCAGTCTTACTCCGAGGGCAACAGGTGGAGATCGAGTGGAATCAAAGGTGGAACGCCGACCATTTACACGTCTAAAGCGAGCGGCGAGTGTGCGCGAGTTGCTGAATGGTTCGGACCTGAAGCTGAACATTCAGCCTGCATCGAAGCGCGCTTCATGCGGGCTGCAAAACAAACAAGCAGACGCATGAAAGAGACAAAACAAACCCAGTTGAGCGCCTCTGGAATCGGAAAAGGCGCACGCGTGCCAGTCGCGTTTGAAGCTGGTGAAGAAAGCGGAGCCGTGTCGATCCGATTTGCCGGCACGCGGGCACAAACTGCGGGCTTTGAGCCGAAAGGCCAAGCCGCGTGGGAAGTCGTCGGTGCCGCCGTGGTTGACGCGACCTATGAGTCGTCCGAGGTGGTCTTCGGGGATCACGTGGTGCAGGTCAAAACGCCCGCCGGCTGGGTGAGCCTGCCGTACGTGGGGCCGCCTCTCAGTCTCGCAGCAGGCGGCAAGCGCGTGGCGGCACAGCCGACCTCGGCCCCGTCGCGGAGCGGCTCGGCGCCAAGCGTGTGAACGGCGGCGGCCTGCCGAACTCCACCAGAGAGTTGGCACGGCTGCGAAAGGAGAAGTGCTTGCCGATCCGCCTGCGCGCGATCAACGCGAGCACGTCGTGGCCGGAGTTGGAGAAGGAGATGGCGGCTCTGGACGTCGGGCACTTTCCGCTCGAACTGCTCCCTGCGCTGACGAACCTGGTCCTGACCAACGGCGGCGGCCCGCTGTTGCGCTGGATTTTCAAGTCGCCCGCGCCATCGCCGGCCTCGCTCAACGGCGAGTGGAATCGCGTGAGGGCGTGTGAAGGCTCGCAGCCGAGCGTCCTGCTGATCAACAGCGCAAGGCCGGAAGCACTGGTTCGCGCCGCCGTGGTGAACAGCCTCCAGCACGGAACCCGCATCTACAGCCTGGCGACAACTTCACTCCCGGTGGATGACCAAGTTGGACTGTTGTTGAGGAACAGTCGCTTTACCCAGTTCGGCCTTGAGGAGTTCGTGGAGTTGGCTGATGCGCTGGGGATTGAGTGCCCCTGTGAAGAACGATTGACGGCTGTGCCGGAAGTGGGTGAGGCCATCGCCGAGCTGGTTCAAACGTTGCCGTTCCCTCCGTGCGGTCTCGTGGTGACGATGGGTGAGACGGGCATGGTCATTTACGACGCGCAGAAGGGCTGCATCTGTCACGTGGGGCTGAGCCGGGAGGGCCGCGCCGCCACGCGAAACTATTTGCGGCCGGACAAGATCCCCGGCATCGGTGACCGCACCTTCGCGGCGCTGGTCCTCGCATACGATACAACCACCGTCGCCCCGGAAAGCTCGCGGCTGGTTCGCGCCGCACGTCAGGCGTGGGCCGATGTCCTGCAGGGCTCCGGGCCGTTTCTCCAGCCCAAGCCGGTTTGGTTCCAAGTCACCGTGCTGAAGTGCGGGTGCTTCGGGGTGAGGTGGACTCAATTGCCGCTCGCGCAAATTGCGCAACCGGATGTCGGCTGGTCGGAACAGGCGCTGTGAACCCAGCACCAACGCGACGCCCGCCGAGAGGTCCCGGCGGGCGTCTTGTTCGCGCGCCCTTGTGCCTCTTTGCGGCGAGAAAACCCCTGGTTTGAAATGTGTTCAGTGAGTCGCCGAACACGACAGGCGGGTCGCCTGTGCTACCCAGTTGCGGCAAAGGATTTCGTGTGTTTCGCGTCTTTCGTGGTTCCCCTTACTCCGTCACCTTGAACTTCTTCAGCGCGTGTTCGTCCACCGTGATGCCGAGGCCGGGGATGTTTTCGTCCAGGTCAATGAAGCCGTCCTGGGGCGTCGGCTCGCCTTTGAAGATGTACCAGAACAGTTCGTTGCCGACTTCGACGTCCACGGGCGGGAAGAACTCGGCCATCGGCGAATTCAAGCTGGCCATCACGACGTGATAATTGTGCATCTGGCCGGCGTGCGGGATGACCGGAATCTGGTGCGCCTCGGCCAGCGCCGCGATCTTGCGCGCTTGCGTGAGGCCCCCGACGCGGTTCGTGTCGAACTGGATGTAATCCACCGCGTGAGCTTCGATGAGTTCGCGGAAGCCGTAAAGAGTGTGCTCGTGCTCGCCGCCGGCGATGGGGATGCGGCCAAAGCGTTTCAACTCGGCGTAGCCGTGGATGTCGTCGGGGATGACGGGTTCTTCGAGCCAGCGGAGGTGGAACGGTTCGAGCAGCGGCAACATCCGCTTCGCGTAATCGAGGTTCCAGCCCATGTAGGCGTCGGCCATGATGTCAATGCCGTCGCCGACGGTCTCGCGCACGGTGCGGACGAGCGCGACGTTTTTTTGCATGCCTTCAGGACCGTCCACCGGACCCCAGCCGAAGCGGAGCTTCATGGCTTTGTAGCCTTCGTTCTTGTACTTCGTCGCTTCGCGCGCAAGTTCGTCGAGCGGCGTGCTGTAGAGGCGGCTGGCATAAACGGGAATGCGCGGCTTGGTGCGTCCACCGAGCAAACGATAGACGGGTTGCTTGGCGGATTTGCCGAGCAAGTCCCACAGCGCGATGTCCACGACGCTGATAGCGACCATGGCGATGCCCTTGCGGCCAAAAGCCATCGTCCTGCGATACATGTGTTGCCAGAGAAACTCGGTGTCCCACGGGTCCGCGCCGATGAGCAGGGGTTTAAGGTAAAGATCGATGACTTGCTTGGTGACGAGCGGCGCGAGTGCGGCGTTGCCGCTGCCGACGAGGCCGTTGTCGGTGAAGATTTCGCAGATGAGCCAGCCGTGAAAGGTGAACGTGCCCATGCTGGCTGAGGATTTCTCACGGCGCGCTTTCGCCTTGAGATTCGTAGCAGCGGACGTAAGCCCGCTCACTCTTTCGGGCTGGGAAGGTGGAGCCGACTCACGTCGGCTGCTACGGTCGGAGGGGAACTCTGCGAGCATGGGTGAGAGGACGTCCATGGGGTTGGTGCAGAAGTGCGGCGGCAGCGGGACGGTCTTGCCTTTCCATTGCACGACGCGGGTGCGGATTTCGGTGATTTTCATGGGTTTCCTTAAAATTTGGCCGGCAAGGGTTGAAGCGAACAAACGAACGTCAGCATGACCAGGAACGCGATGATCGGCAGCGAACCGGCCATGACCGGCAGCGGCGCATAGCAGCAGCCGTGATCCAGGAGTTGGCCGGCAAGTCGTCCAAGATCAACGCCGTCCACGGCGCCGCCGGGGCCCGCGAGTGCGGCGACTGGGCCAACCGCACGCTTCGGCAAAAGGTCTGCGGGCAAAATCATAATCAACGTCGTCCAGGCGATGGGACCCCATCTACAACCTTCTCAGATGAAATCCGCCGTCCACGTTGATGACTTCGCCGGTGCTGAACGGCAGCAAATCCTGGGCGATGGCTGCGACTGCTTTGCCCACGTCTTCCGGCGTGCCCCAACGTTGCAGAGGCGTCAGGCCGTCAGCGATGAGCCGGTCGTATTTTTCCTTGACGGCGCTGGTCATGTCGGTCGCCACAAGGCCGGGCCGGATTTCGTAAACATTGACGCCGTGTTCGGCCAAGCGTGAAGCATAGAGGGGGGTGAGCATGGAAAGCGCTGCCTTGGCGATGCAATAGTCGCCCCGGTTTAGGGAGGCCGTGTAAGCGCTGATCGAGGAGATGGTGACAATCTTCGGTCTGCCGAGAGCCTGGCCGCATTTTTCTTTCAGGGCCGGCGAGGAACTGCTTGTTCCCTGTTGGACTTGTTCAATCATCCACTTGGCAGCGAGTTGGGTCAGGAAATAGGGTCCTTTCACGTTGATGCTGATGAGGCGGTCAAAACTCTCCTCTCCGGCCTCTAAAATGTCGGCTCGGGCGTCGGGGGCAACCCCGGCATTGTTCACCAGCAGATCGAGCCGTCCGAATGTCGTCTTCGTGAATGCGATCAATCGCTGCCGGTCAGGAGCCAGGGCAATATCAGCCTGACAAGGTTCCGCGCGCATTTCCCTGCCTTGGCCGGCGGCGCGCCGCCGGCACTCGGCGGCGGTTTGTTGGGCGGCGATCTCCTGACGGGCGTAATTGATGACCAGGTCGTAGCCAAGGCCAGCCAATTCCAGGGCAATGCCCCGTCCAATTCCTCGCGAGGCGCCTGTAATTAATGCAACCGGATTCATGATGATCTCCGCTGAAAATAGAACTCACAGCGCTAAACGGAAGACTATTTTGCAGTTGGCAAGAAAAACCTCAAGCAAGTGCATGTTCACCTGAGAAAATGCGCTTGCCGCCCCTCCGCACCGGCCTAGACTGGCGAAAATGAGCACGACGGAAAAGCAAATCCCCGCCACCCGTGGAGCGTCAAAAAAGGAAATACCTGTCAATAACCTTTCGGCGCTTTTGCCGGAGCAAAGGGCAAGGCATCAACCGGACGGGACAGATTCATGAACACGATCCCAGTTTGCGAAAAATGCGGCGCGCCGCTGCCCAGCGACGCCCCGCCCGGCCTCTGTCCGAGCTGCAAGATGGCGGCGGCGCTTGAGGCGACCCTAAAGGACTCAAAGGCAAAGGCCGAGCCGGCCGATGGCACTTCGTTCCAGCTCAACCCCACCGCAGGCGCGCCGGAACTTGGCACGAAGCTCCGTTACTTCGGCGACTACGAATTGCTTGAGAAGATTGCCCAAGGCGGCATGGGCATCGTCTATAAGGCCCGCCAAGTCAGTCTCAACCGCACCGTCGCTGTGAAGATGATCCTCAGTGGCCAACTCGCCAACGAAACCGAAAAATCCGGCGCTTCCTCACCGAGGCCGAGGCGGCGGCCAACCTGCAGCATCCGAACATCGTCGCCATCCACGAGGTTGGCCAGCACGACGGGCAATACTACTTCTCCATGGACTACGTGGAGGGAAAGAACCTTGCCGATGACACGAAAGAAAACCCGCTGCCGGCCCGTGAGGCGGCGCAACTGGTCAAGACCATTGCCGAAGCCGTCCACTATGCGCATCAGCGCGGCACGCTGCACCGCGACCTGAAGCCGCAAAACGTGCTGAGGGACGTCGCCGGCCAGCCGCACATCACGGACTTTGGATTGGCCAAGCGGATCGAGAAGGAGAGCGGGCTGACGGCGAGCGGCGCGGTACTGGGCAGTCCCAGCTACCTGCCGCCGGAACAGGCGGCGGGCCGGCAGGATCAGGCGGGTCCGTCCAGCGACGTGTATTCCATCGGCGCGATTCTTTACGAACTGCTGACCGGCCAACCGCCGTTCCGAGGTGAAACGCCGCTGGCGACGCTGATCAAAGTGATCGAAGACGAACCGGCTCGGCCTTCAAAACTCAATCCCCGAGTGCCGTCTGACTTGGAGACGATTTGCCTGAAGTGTTTGGAGAAATCGCCCGAACGCCGCTATCCCACGGCGCGCGCCTTGGCCGAAGAGTTGAACCGCTTCCTCAACCACGAGCCGATTCTGGCCCGGCCGGCAAGCCCGCTGCGCAAGGCCTCGAGTTGGGCGCGAAAGCACCCCTGGACCTTTACCAGCCTTGCAACCTTCATCATTTTGGGGTTGATGACGTTGGCTTATGGCCTGTGGGAACAGAATCAACTCCTGCACTGGCAAATGGCGCACCCAGGCAAACCCAAACCCGTCGCGGAGGTGCTGGAAAGGTTCAAGGAAGCTAAGGAGTCAGTTTCTTTAGAGGTGGCATTGGCTATGAATTTCTTCTTCCTCCTTTATGGGATATGGATGAAAAGGCACTGGGTTCGTGGCACGCGCCCCTCTCCGCTGCTCTTATGGGGAGTTCTACTGGCAGGTGTCCTATGGACGGGTTGGGTCCTCTTTTGCGGCGCGCGGCTCATTGCCGCCGTCGTCTGGGCTGACCACCCGGTTGTCTGGGCTGACCACCCGGTTTTCAGAGTGGGAACCTAGACTTCGCCCTGGCTGGGCTACGGGCTGATCGCCTGGGCTGTTCTAATAGCCGCCTCAAGCCTGTTTCGCGGTTGGTTGAAACGCGGCATGAAGCGAATGGACCCAGCGTCCTCCGGATTCACTTCCGCACGGGCTGTTTCTGAGTTTGCAGTTATGCTGCCGATGATGCCGATGCTAGCAATACCTTTGGCGTGTTTGGCGTGTTTGGACCGGGACTGCTTGGTGTTGCTATTTGGTGTCTTCGTAGGGTATTGTCTCATTGCTTCACCAGTGGAAACTTACTTCTCTCTGATCGGATCCGGTCTGAAGTGCGACTTTTTCTTGACCAGGGGCTTGTCCGAGGCCCAATCCGAGAAACTCCGAGTTCTCTTGAACTCGCGCAAAGAGGATGAAGCCGCGAAGTTGCTGGCCGAATGGAAGAACATTACTCCGATCAACGCCCAAAAAGCGATTAGCATTCTGACGAGGTATGTGAAGAAGAGTTGAACCAAGCCGCCGAGTGCAAGCTGCGTTGCCCGTGCAAATAAGCCAGGCATGTCGGGGTGACTCAGATGGATCATGGCGAGCAACACCACTTGGCATTTGACCATCTGAGGCCTGACTGACATGGTGACGAAAATGAAAGTGACATCACGTGATTTCCAACGGGATTTTGCCCGCATGAAAGCCAAAGCGGCTGCTGGAGAAACGGTGTACGTCCTATCCGGACGAGAACAGTTCATCTTTCAAGCAGTGAAGCCTAAGACGTGGCAGGGGGCGCTCAAAGGCAAGGCCAGGATCACGGGCGACCTATTCAGCACCGGACTGGCCTGGGAGGCGTCGCGGTGACACACCTGCTGGACACCCATGCGTGGATCCAACGCGCCTTGGGCGAACCCTTGCCGCTGCTCGTGGAGCAGACGCTGTCGCGGCACGCCGAAACACTCGCTATCGCTGACATCTCGCTCTGGGAAGCAGCCAAGTTGGTGGAATTGGGACGACTGCAATTATCCGTCCCGCTGGCGGAGTTTTTTCGCCTGGCGATTACCAATGAGTTGACCGTCCTTCCGATCACACCGGCGATTGCTGATCGGGTCACAGCATTGGAGGCGGCCGGTTTCCACAAAGATCCGGCGGATCAGTTGATCGTCGCGACCGCGTTGGTGCATGGGCTGCGGTTGATCACGGACGACACTCGCATTCGCCAGTGGGGCGGTGTACCGCTGCTTTGGCGAACCAGCCGCAAATAGTGCGGGATGATCCCCGACGCGCCTGCTTTCACCCCACAATAGCGAGGCAGCCTAGGCCGCTGGATCCTTACTATTCGATCACCGCCGCACCCCAGGTGGGGCTGGCGCCGAACGCTAAACAGAACAAGCCCGTCGCAGGGCGGTTTATGCCGCGCGACGGGCTGTGATTGAGAAAGGGCTGGGTGAGAAGTGGTTAGGAAAGAATTACTTCTTGACCAGATCGATTTTGGTGGCGGTGAATTCCTTCTTGCCTTTCACTTCCTTGACCGTGCCTTCGGCGGTGACTTGTTCTTTGGTCGTGCAAATGTTCTTGTGGAATGCCCTGCTCACGTCGTTCTGCACCAGGTAATAGGTGACTTTCTTGCCGTTCTCCTCCACTTTAACGGCGTTTTGGCAGGAATCCGTTTCTTTCAATGAGCATTTGGCGCATTGTCCTTCGCCTTTGATCGTGACGGTCTTATCGGCCGCGAAGGTTTGGGTGGAGGCGCCCAGCAAGAGCAGCCCGGTGATCGACAGCGCCGCAGCGAATCTTTTCTTCATACTAATTTTCCTTTCATTTTTTTAAAAAGTCTCAAGCGAACTTTTCAGGGGGACGGAGTACGACAATGGGCTTCAAAAAGCAAGAGCCAATTCAATCTTTACGATTTCTAATATCTCAGCCGGTGCTTCACAAGTTCCGGCCGCAGCATTGTTTGTACTTTTTGCCGCTGCCACAAGGGCAGGGATCATTGCGGCCGACTTTGGGGCCGGAGCGGACCGGCTTGGCCTTGGCGAGGGCTTCCGAGGCTTCGCTGACCATGTCGCTGGCTTTGGCCGGAGCGGCGGACTGGCTCTGGCCAAAGGCGCTCGTTTCATGGTGGACCGTCCGCTGGGGGAGCGTATGCAGGAACTGCTCAAAGGCCATCAGACTGGATGCGCTGCGGAAGATGTTGTGGCAAATCTCGGTTTTGATGTTGACCATCAATTCCTCGAAGATCTTGAAGGCCTCGGCTTTGTATTCAATGAGCGGGTCGCGCTGGCCATAAGCGCGCAGGCCAATGCTGTTCCGCAGACTGTCCATGCCATACAAGTGCTCCTGCCAGAGCTTGTCGATCGCGCTCAGGATCGTATAACGCTCGACTTCCTTGAGCGCTTCTGGATTCTCGAAGCTGACCTTGAGTTTGTAGGCGTCGCGAATGTGCTGGGAAATGAACTGGCAGACGGAAAACTGGGCGGCATTGAGGCCGTCAAAGACCGAGCCGGGCACTGGGAGTTCATTGCCCGCGTGGGCGGCTTTGATGAGTTCGCCTTCGGGCAGACCCAGCGGGAAGTTCAGGTTCACCCAATCGGCCAGGGCGCGGACGTTCCACTCCTGCACATCGCTGTCGGCGGCGGTGAACTGCTCGGTTTTCTGGATGACGACCTCCTCCATGATGTCCATGAGCCGGTCCTGCACATCGTCGGCGCGGATGATGTCGTTGCGGAAACCATAAATGATTTCGCGCTGTTTGTTCATGACATCGTCGTACTCGAGGGTCCGCTTGCGGATTTGGAAATTGTGCTGCTCGACTCGTTTCTGGGCGGTTTCGATGGAGCGGTTAAGCAAGGGATGCTCCAATTCCTGGCCTTCCTCGAGACCCACTCTTTCCATGACCTTGACGATGCGGTCCGAGCCGAAGAGCCGCATCAAATCATCTTCCAGGGCAATGAAGAAGTGCGAGGAACCGGGATCGCCCTGGCGCGCACAACGGCCGCGCAACTGGCGGTCAATGCGGCGGGCTTCATGCCGTTCCGTGCCGATGACGTGCAAGCCGCCCAGATCGGGCACGCCCGGTCCCAGTTTGATGTCGGTGCCGCGGCCGGCCATGTTGGTCGCAATCGTCACCGAGCCTCTTTGGCCGGCCCGGGCCACGATTTCGGCTTCTTGCTCATGGTACTTGGCGTTGAGGACGGAATGGATGATGCCGGCTTTTTTCAGCATGCGCGACAGGTGTTCGCTGACCTCCACCGAGATGGTGCCGACCAGCATCGGGCGTCCCTGCTGGTGAATCGTTTGGATTTCCTTCAGGACGGCGTTGAATTTCTCGCGCTTCGTTTTATAGACGGTGTCATGCGCGTCGTTGCGCCGCACCGGCTTATTGGTGGGGATGACGAGGACGCCGAGCTTGTAGATATCAAAAAACTCACTGGCTTCCGTCTCGGCCGTGCCGGTCATGCCGGCGAGCTTTTGATAAAGGCGGAAGTAATTCTGGATGGTGATGGTGGCGTAGGTCTGCGTTTCGGCCTCAACGGCCACTCCCTCCTTGGCTTCCACGGCCTGGTGCAAGCCGTCGCTCCAGCGGCGCCCGGTCATGAGCCGTCCGGTGTTTTCATCGACAATAATGACTTTATTGCCCTGGATGACGTACTGCACGTCTTTCTGGTACAGGCAGTAGGCTTTGAGCAGTTGCGAGATGCAATGGATGCGCAGCGCTTTTTCTTCGAAGTCAACCTGCAATTTCGTCTTGGCTTCCAGGCGCTTGCGCACGTCGGGCTCCGGCCCGGTGTCAATTTCGTGAAACGCCGTGATCAGATCGGGCAGCATGAAGGCATCCGGGTCTTTCGGGCTGAGGAGATTGCGCCCTTTCTCGGACAAATCGGCCTCGTGGCCTTTTTCGTCGATGGCAAAGAAGAGAGCTTCCTTTTGCTCGTAGAGGAGTTTCTTGGATTGCTCAGCGTGCAACTCCAGCTCGGCCCGGTTCATCCGCCGGAGGTTTTCCGGGTCCTCCAGGAGCTTGAGCAGACCTTCGGATTTGGGCTGGCCGAGCTTCACCCGGTAGAGCAACAAACCGATTTCATTCTCCAGGGCTTCCGGGTTGGCCGGGTTCGAGCCGTCTTCCGGCTGCAACTGGCGGATGAGTTCTACCGCCTCGCTCAGAAAACGATTGCACAAACTTTCCTGGGTGTGGACCAGCGATTCGACAGGGGGCTTGAATTGATCAAACTTGTTATCCACGCTCACCACCGCCGGGCCGCTGATGATGAGGGGCGTGCGCGCTTCGTCAATGAGAATGGAGTCCACCTCGTCCACGATGGCGTAATAGTGGCCTCGCTGCACCTGCTCTTCCTGGCGCGTGGCCATGCCGTTATCCCGCAAATAATCGAATCCGAACTCGGCATTGGTGCCGTAGGTAATGTCGCAGGCGTATTGCTCGCGGCGCACGGAAGGAGGCTGGTCGTGAAGAATGCAGCCGACCGTCAAACCAAGAAAGCGATAGATGGCGCCCATCCATTCACTGTCGCGCGCGGCGAGATAATCGTTCACCGTCACGATATGCACCCCCCGGCCGGAGAGAGCATTCAGATAAACCGGGAGGGTGGCAACCAACGTTTTGCCTTCGCCGGTGGCCATTTCAGCGATTCTTCCGGTGTGCAGGGCCATTCCGCCAATGAGTTGCACATCAAACGGGATCATCTCCCAGATCAACGGATGGCCTCGGACGATGATTTCCTGGCCCCAACGGCGGCGGCAGGCGTTTTTGACGACGGCGAAGGCCTCGGGCAGGATTTCGTTCAGGGTCTTGGCCAGTTCCGCGTTGTCCTCGATGGTCGAAAGGCGCGCCTTCCAATCGGCCGTCTTTTTTCTCAGATCATCGTCGGATAACGACTGGAGCGACGCTTCGATCTCATTGATCCTGACCACCATAGGCCGCATCCTTTTGACTTCACGGTCGTTCTTCGAGCCGATGAGTTTCCTAATGATAAAGCCGATCATGTTATCATGCTATTTTCCAATGCCAGCGGGCGCCAAGGATGGCCGGCCAGCCATGCCCCGTTCCTCGGAACGAAGACTGGCCCAATATCGTTCGGGCAACATGCCCAGGCCCATGATGACCGCCTGGCTGGCCACGAACACCATCAACCACAGAAAAGCTTGGTCCATGAAACCATAGGAGTGAAGCCCAACCCCCAGCATATTGACGCCGAACCAGGAGAAACTGGTCACAATATTGCCGAACACCGTCATGGCCATCAGGCCGCGCTCCCGGAGCAAGCCGCCCCAGTGCACGTGCAGAATAATTGCGTTCCAGAGGACAATCAGCAGCGCGCCGTTTTCCTTCGGATCCCATCCCCAAAAACGCCCCCAGGATTGATCCGCCCATATACCGCCCAGGATGGTGCCGACAAAACTGAACAAGGTGGCGAAACAGACGATCCCATAAACCATTCGGACCAGCGCCTGGCGGGTGGCACTGCCCAGGCTGCGGGTGAAAACGCCGCGCAAAATATAGACCACGGCCAGGAACCCGCCCACAAAGGTCGAAGCATAGCCCAAGGTGATCACCACCACATGGGTGGCCAGCCAGAAATTCGTGTCCAACACCGCGCGCAGCATTTCCATCGTATCGCCGTCCAGGGACAAGTTATGGGCGACCACCAAGCTGAGAAAACCAATGCAAGCAGCCGTCACGTTGCCGATGCCGTCGCGGTAGATGCGTTCCAAAACCAGCCCTAAAATTACCGCGCCCCAGCCGACAAAGATCGCTGAGGAATAGAGGTTCGTCACAGGTGGGCGGCCTTCCAGGACCATGCGAAAAATCACACCGGAGGTGTGAACGACCAAGGCCAGCACAGCCAAATAGAAAGCCGAGCGGTTGAGCCAGGGTGATAGTTTCAACCAAAAAGCGCAGGCCAAGAGAAAGGCCGTCAGGTAGAGCACGATGCTTTTGTAGAACGGCTGGTAACCATTGTAGAAAAACTCGCGCCGGCCCTTGTTCAGTTCGAGGTCGAACTTCTTCTCCGCCAGCCACTGCTGATAGTCGTCCACGGCCTTGTTAAACTCGGACGGCTGGCCGTGGCGATAGGCGGAGGCCATGGCGGCGTAGCGCGCGACGGCAGGATGGATTTGACCGGTGCGCGCCGATTCCAGCAAGCTGGCGCCGACATTGATCCAGTTCTCCCGGGTGTGTTCGGCCTCCTGCGGCGGGACCATGAGGGGGTAGGCAAACCGGGTCATGGCCTCATATTGGCCGAGTAATTCCAGGAGGCGATCGAAGGCTTTTTGATCGAACTCCTTCCCGGCTTCCCGGGCCCGGACGGCCGCCACGCCGGGGGCAATGCTCTGCTGGAACGCTTCGAGTTCCCGCGCGAAATCCTCCGATTCAGCCGGGCGCAGGCTGACCTTGAGCCGTTGGTACAAGGTGAGCGCGTGGTAGAGTTTCATCAGTTGCTTCTCGAAAGTCGTGCGCAATTGCGGGTCGGATTTCTTGGTCCGCTCCGCTTCGCTGATGCGTTCGGCCTGCTTGCCGATTTCCTCCAGTTGCGCTTGAAGCTGGTGGTAGGAAAAATGTTTTTCAGTTTCCGGCAGGCGCAGGAGGCCGAGCAATTCCGGGTGATCGATGCGGAAGACTTTCCGCTCGTCGGCCAGTTCCGGCTTCATCAGGACTTCGAGCAACCATTCCGAGGCCGGGAGTTTCTTCCCGTTTTCCAGCGCCACAGTCTGTTTGCCGCGCATGACCAGCAGCGCATTGCGGCCCACGGAATCGAGCGGCTGAATGCGCCCGTTCAAAAGCACGGGCAGCGTTCCGAATTCACGAATGTGAAATTCTTTTTCCGGCTTCGGCCGCAGCGCAGAGAGAATCCACACCGCGAAAAATCCCGTGACAATCCAGGGCAGCCATTTCTTCATGCGGCCCTCCGTTTCGCGAACGAAATCAAATGCGACATAAATTGCACGGCCAGTCCCAGCCCAACCAGGCAACAGGACAAGTAGGGAGTCAGCCAGCTTGGGTTGCGGACGACTTGCAGGATGGAAACGCGCGGATCATTCTCATCGTAGCTGGCTTGATAATAGGTTTCGCCCCAGTAGCGCAGAGGGTTGTTCATGTAAATCAGCACTTCCCGGTCCTCGCCCGTCGCAGGGCGTTGCACCCGGATGCGGCTGGAAAAGTTCTTTGGGATCTCGGTGCCTTTGTATTTGTCATGCCGGAAATCCACCAGTTGAATGCTGAACGGCTTGTAAAATCGCGTGAATCGCAAGGCCATCTGATAACTCTTGCTCTCATGGGTGAACGTTTGAGGGGCATCCAGCCACGCGGAAACCAGCCAGGTGCCCAGCGAGGCCCCTTGCGCCGTCACCAACTCCACCAGCGCGCTCGGCAGGTTGCGCTCGTCCATGCGCACGGTAGGCTGCAATGGGATTAATTTCAACTGGGTGCCGACTCCCCGGGTCGCCGGCAGGGTTTCGCCGCCGGCGTTGGACAGGCGGTTGGTCAACGCTGAATTGGGGTAGTAATTCTTGATCCGGACCGTAAAAGGCAGCTTGCGGTTCGTAATCTCCTTTTGCCTGGCCAGAATTTTATCCGGTATCGCCACCACCTCATTGTATTCCGGATTCGAGACCTCAATCAGAGCCAGCTCGCTGGCTTGCTGGCTCAGCGAGTAGTCCTTCGCTTCCCCTTCGGTCAGCCGCATGGAGCTTTCCACCGACAAGAAGTCCGTCAACAATTGTCCCAGCAGCAGCAGAATCAGCCCCGCGTGAATGATGAAAATGCCGATTTTCTTCCGGCTGAAACTAAACCGCTTGAGGTGCGCGGCGACGAGATTGACCAGCAGAACGCCGCCAATGAGGTAACCGCCGGGGAACACCGGGAGTTTCCAGCTTGCCCCGGGCAGCGACCACCAAATCAAGAGACTCCGGAAATAGCGGTGCTGGGCGTTATAGAGTCCCTCATCCACCTGCGCCAGGGTCCCAACGAACACCAGCAGCGTCGCCAGACTCAGGCAAACCACCGTGAGATGGAGCGAGGTCAGAATGTTGAGGAATTTCTTAGCCATTCGGAAAACGGACGGATTGCACAAATTCAATAAACCCCTTTTTCTCCTGCTCGACGGCCGGCTCATCCCCTTTCATCTTAAAGAACCAAGTGCGCTCACCCTGGGGAACGATGGCGCCAACCAAGCGTGACTTCTGTCCGCTGTCTGGGTCCTTTCCAGTCACGTCCACTAACATGGCTTTAACGCCGCTGACGTCAAGCGGCATGAGCCCCTTCGACAGCTCAGCTTGATCGACCGGCGCGAGACTCACCTGGCTGCGCCAGCGATTCACATTGGCCAGCAGGCCTCCCACCTCTCCGGGAAAGGAACTGACGGTGACTTCGGCTTTCGTGCCGTCCTGGCCTTTGGCCAGAAACTTGGCCAGGAGCATTTGCGTCGGCGGCTGTTCCTGCCAGCCGGGAGGAACTTGCCAGGCCGGCTTGTCCGAGGCAGGATGCGGGCTTTCTTTAAGGTTGGTGCTGACCGGAGGATGGTTCGCCGCCAAATGCACGGCCTCGCTGCCGGCCTCAAATCTAATGGACTTGAGGAATTGCACGAAAACGGCCTTCCCCTGAGTCACCACCTCGTCCCGGCCGGACATCTTGAAAAACCAGGCGGCACCCTCCCGATCCATCCGGGCGACGATGATGCGCACCGGGTGTTTCTGGTCGAGGATCGGCTCTTTGCTGACCATATCGAAAAGTCGTCCCTCGGTTTCGCCGATGGCCACCTTCTCGGCCTGGAGCGCGACCGCTTCTTCGCCCAGCGGTTCCAAGCGGAGTTGCTCGCGCCACATGTTTACGACGTCGGCATTCCGGGCGGCCAAGCCCGGCATGGGGATGATCGCCACCTCGGCGTTTTGTCCGTCCGGGCCAGGAACGGCAAACGACGCGGCGCGCATGCGGCCGGCCGGTTTTTCCTCCCAGCCCTCCGGCAACGTCCACTTGACCGCCGGCGACCGGACTTCGCCGTGTGGATCGGCGGCGGGTTTGGCTTCGGCTTTTTCCTTCGGAATTTGGTACTCGCTGACTTTGTTCTGGCCGCAGGCGGCCAGGAGGAGGAGCAGGGACGCAATAGCTCCTTGGCTGATCGAAGCCAAAGGGCCGGGTTGGGTGGACGGAGATTCTGGCGACATATACATCACGGTAGTTGGTGGTTCAGTGGACGCGCAAATAAAATAGCCTTTCTTTGGTGAGAGCTGCGGCCATAAAGGGCCGGGGCAGAAAAAGGGCCTTGAGTTTCGGCAGGCGCTCTCTCTTATCCCATTCCCACGGAGAGCAGGAATTCGACGTTGCTCCGGGTCTTCTTCAGCTTGTTCAGCATCAATTCCATGGCTTCCACCGGAGGAACGCCGGTCAAGGCGCGCCGCAGAAGGACGACCCGGTTGTACTCATCCGGGTGGTAAAGCAGCTCTTCCTTGCGCGTGCCGGACAGCTCGATGTTGATGGATGGGAAAATGCGGCGGTCCACCAAATGCCGGTCCAGACACACCTCCATGTTGCCGGTGCCTTTGAACTCCTCAAAAATCACTTCGTCCATGCGCGAACCGGTATCGACCAGCGCCGTGGCGATGATGGTCAGGGAACCGCCTTCCTCGATATTGCGGGCCGCGCCAAAGAACCGCTTCGGCTTGTGCAGGGCGTTGGCATCCACGCCGCCGGACAGAATCTTCCCCGAATGCGGCTGGACCGTGTTGTAGGCGCGGGCCAGGCGCGTGATGGAGTCCAGGAGAATGACCACGTCCTTCTTGTGCTCGACCATGCGTTTGGCCTTTTCGATGACCATCTCGGCCACTTGCACATGGCGCTCCGGCGGTTCGTCAAAGGTGGAGCTGATGACTTCCGCCGGTTTGCAGGAGCGTTCCATGTCCGTCACTTCCTCCGGCCGTTCGTCGATCAACAGAATAAACAGGTACGCTTCGGGATTGTTTTTCAGAATGGCGTTGGCCAGTTTCTGCATCAACACTGTTTTGCCGGTGCGCGGTGGCGCGACAATCAATCCGCGGCTCCCTTTCCCGATGGGACAGACTAAATCCAGAACGCGCGTGGACAATTCATCCTGCACGGTTTCCAGGAGCAATCGTTTGTTGGGAAAGAGCGGCGTCAGGTTGTCAAAATGCGTTTTATCCTTGGCCTTGTCCGGGTCTTCTTTTGCGACCGCCTCGACTTTGAGCAAGGCGAAAAAGCGCTCCTTTTCTTTGGGCGGGCGGATTTGCCCAGCCACCAAATCGCCCGTTTGCAGGTCGAACCGGCGGATTTGGGAGGGCGAGACATAGATGTCCTCGGGGCACGGCAGGTAATTGAAGCTTTGGGAGCGGAGAAAGCCGAAGCCTTCCGGGAGAATCTCCAAGACACCCTCCGAGAAGAGAATGCCGCTCCGTTCCGCATTCTTTTGCAGGATTTGGAAAATCACCTCGTGCTTCTTCATCGTCCCGAAGTTCTCGATGCCCATCTCCTTGGCCATCAGGTTCAACTCGCCCATGGACATGGCTTGCAGTTGGGTGATGTTGATCGTAGTGACCGTGGCATCAATGTCGGCCGGAACCGGCGGCTCTTTGTGCTTCGGAGCCGCCTTGGCTTGCCCTTTGGATGTTCCCCTTTTGGGGGGTGCCGCCGGTTCGGGCGCCAGCGGCGCCGGCGCCTCTTCGGGAGGGGCGGCGGTCGTGGCGACAGTCTCGGAGGCCGTCTCGGCTGCGGTTTCGGTGGCCATTTGGGTCGCCGTCTCGGTTGCCGGAGAGACGGATGATTCTTCCGGCGGCGGAGCGGCCGGCATTTCAGCGACGGCCGTGACGGCGATCGTTTCTTCAATCTGGGGTTCCGCCGCCTTCACTTTGGCTTTGGAGGCCTTTGGCTTGGCCACGGTTTTCTTTGTCGGTTTTGCCATAAAATATACTGGGTTAAAATGATCAAGCTTAGGCAGACACAGAGTCCGGCAAGGGGCCTGGGGAGCGACCTGACCTTCGTCTAAGTGCCTGATTTCATCCCGACCTAAGCAGTTCTAAACCGGGATGTTTTCCAGGAGCGATTCTGCTCCAAAACTAATAGGGCAAGGGAAATCTTGCGGTTAATTCGTGAACACGTTCGCGCACCTTGTGCGCGGCGTCAAGGCTTTTAATGTCGAGCAGCACTTCGCTGATCATGTCGGCGATGGCCGCCATTTCCGTTTCCCGAATGCCGCGGGTGGTCACGGCGGGCGTCCCCAGCCGAATGCCGCTGGCTTGGAAGGGGGAACGTGTCTCAAAGGGGATGGTATTCTTGTTGACCGTGAGGCCGGCCTCATCCAGGGCCGCCTGGCATTCCTTGCCGGTCAACCCTTTGGCGCCCACGTCCACCAGCATCAAATGGTTATCCGTTCCGCCGCTGACCAGCCGGTAACCGTTGCGTTTCAGCCCGGCGGCCAGCGCTTTGGCATTGCTGACAATCTGGCGTTGGTACTGCCTGAAATCGGGCTGCAACGCCTCGTGGAAGCAGACGGCCTTGGCGGCAATGACATGCATGAGCGGCCCGCCTTGAATGCCGGGGAAAACCTGCGAATCAATTTCCCGGGCATACTTCTCCGGGCAAAGAATCAGGCCGCCCCGCGGCCCCCGCAAGGTCTTGTGCGTGGTGGTGGTGACAAAATCGGCATGGGGGATGGGGCTGGGATGCTCGCCGGCCACCACCAAACCCGCGATATGCGCAATGTCCGCCAGCAGGTAGGCGCCCGCTTCGCGCGCGATCTCTCCCATGCGGGCGAAATCGATGATCCGCGGATAGGCGCTGGCCCCGACCGTGATCATCCTTGGCTGGTGCTCGCGCGTCAGCCTGGCCAACTGGTCGTAGTCGATCTGTTCGTCTTCCTTGCGCACGCCATAATGGATCACTTCGAAGAAACGGCCGGAAAAATTGGCTTTGTTGCCATGCGTCAAATGCCCGCCATGACTCAAATCCATCGTCAGAATCCTGTCCCCGGGCTTGAGGAAGGCAAAATAGACGGCCATGTTCGCGCCGCTGCCTGAATGAGGCTGAACATTGGCATGCTCCGCGCCAAACAGCTTTTTGGCCCGGTCGATCGCCCATTGCTCCGCCGTATCGACGTTCTCGCAGCCGCCATACCAGCGCTTGCGCGGATAGCCTTCGGCATATTTGTTGGTGAGCACCGACCCTTGAGCTTCCATCACGGCCAGGCTGGTAAAATTCTCGCTCGCAATCAGCTCGATATTCTCTTGCTGGCGCTGCCGTTCCAATTGAATGGTCTCGGCAATCTCCGGGTCCGCCTTCCAGAGGTGCCATCCATAAGTTGCGGGAGGAACTTCCATCTTTTGCACGCGCCGTTGGTGGCGTCCGCCCTCAAAATGGGCCTGCAGGAAGGCCTCCAGAATCTTCTTGGCTTGATCAGGAGAGGCCGTTTTTCCGCCCAGGCACAGGATATTGGCGTCATTGTGCTGCCGGGCCAGCGTGGCCATCTGTTCATCAAAAGCCAGCGCGGCGCGCACGCCGGGAATCTTGTTGGCGGCCATGCACATGCCCACCCCGGTGGCGCAAATCAAAAGGCCAAACTGGCTTTTTTGACTGGCCACGCTTTGGGCCACGGCCTGGGCGAAATCCGGGTAATCGGCGGACTCGCTGGCATGGGTGCCGAAATCGGTCACGGCCAGGCCCAACTTCTGCAAGTGCTCCTTGAGCTGTTCCTTGAGTTCATAGCCCGCGTGGTCCGCGCCTATCGCCCAACCCGTCTTTTTCGATGCGTCGGGACCGGTCAGCGGAACGCCGGAGGTTTGTTCGATGAATTTCAACATCGCGGCAATTCCTTGTTCGATTTGATCGCGGCAATTCAGGTAGGTTTCATACGAACCGCCAATGGGGTCGGGAATGTCCTTTTCAAAAGCATCCAGCGTCTCGTCAAACTCCCGCAGCAAAAACGTCTTCTCGGCGGCCAGCGGGTAGAGCAAGGTGATGGCATCGATGTGCCCGTGCGTCATGCCAAAAATGTAGTCCGCCTGTTGCACCAATTCCGCCGTCAGCATGCGGCTGCGCTGGCGCGAAATGTCAATGCCCAAATCCTCCAAAACCTGCACCGCATGCCCGCTGGGCGGCTGGCCATCAATCGCGCCGACTCCTGCCGAAAAGATCTGGTACTCTCCCCGGCCCTGCACGGTGTGCCGAAACAGCCCCTCCGCCATGGGGCTCCGGCAAACGTTCCCCGTGCAAACGAAAAGGATGGTCTTCATGCCGGCGTTAATGGTTTCAAGTTGGGGCGCGCTCGGAGAATCGTCAACGGCGAAATCAGAGCGAACGGAGTTGCTGCGCCATGGCCAGGCCCTTGAGGAAATCAATGCTGCGCGCCAGGACCGGGTCTCGGATGACCGGCTTCGTTTCGGCATCGCGATTCTTCGCGTCCGCGTCCGTTTCGATCCCTTCCCGATGTCTCCGGACCAATTCGGCTTCGTTGAGGCCCCGGCGAGCGAACGGATTGGTCGCAACGCCGGATAGGGCGTTGGTCCCGCCCGCCACGGACACGAGGGCGGGCACCGCGGCGAGGAGCTTGAATGCATCCTGGAAATACGCCCTTTCCTCCTCCAGGCTCACGGCCACCGCAATGTCCGGGGTGAGGCCGGCTGCGGTCAACGCCGGGCCCTCCGGCAATTGCACCCGGCTCCGGGCAATCCGCAGACGCTGGCCGTTGCTCAAGTTGAACTCCTGAAAAATGTGCGCCTCACCGGCGGTCGGGCTTCCGATCAGCAGGCCGATGCCGGCCTGGCGCAAAACGGCGGCCAGGGCCTCCGCCGCGCCCGAAGTCTGGCGGTTGACCAGAATCGCGACCGGCACTTTCAAGGCATTGGTCTTGACGGTGGAATGCTCGGTTTTATCACCCCATTTCAGCAGCGGTTGCTCGTGGGCTAAAAAGCGGTCCGCCACTTGGGCTGCGGCCGAATAATCATCGCCTCCGGCAAAGCGCAGATCGAGCACCAGACCGGCCAGTTTGTTCGTGGACTTGAGGCGCTGGAAAGAGTCCCTGACGGCTTCCGCCAAGCCGGATTCGACTCGAGCCACGCGCAGATAGGCCACCAAATTCTCATACACGTCGCTCTTGCCGATCAAAGGCCCCTCCGCGGGGACGGTGGAAAGACCGTTCGTGACCAAAACAACCTGCGAACCAAGCTGGGCCAGCAATCCTCGCGTGGCGGCCCGGTTCAACTCAGCCTCGCTCATGCCGGCCAAGTTCGAGCGGATTAAGCCGAAGACCTCCTGAAACTGCGGCGCCGGCTCTTCTTTGTCGGCTTGCGCCCTGATTAAACTCATTGAGCCCGCAATCCACGCGGCGCCCAGGGCGGTCATGATCCATTTCTGCAAGTTCATCGGAGGCAAATGTCGAATGTTGGAGCGGGAATGTCGATTTTTTTTTGCACAAGACCCAGGGGCTGGCGGCGGGCTTCACCCAGGACTCAGCCTGAATGGCGCAACGCTTTGGCGGCAATGTCCCGCCGAAAGTGCGCGCCCTCAAAATGAATTCGTTCCACGGCGGCATAAGCAGCCTGCCGCGCCTCCGCCAGACCGGGCGCCCAGGCGGTCACTCCCAAAACCCTCCCGCCGCTCGTGACAATCCCATCGCCCATCTGCGCGGTGCCGGCATGGAAAACCTTTGTGTTGGCCATCATAGCGGCGTCCGCCAGGCCGGAAATCGGATTGCCTTTGGCGTAACTTCCCGGATACCCGCCTGAAGCCATCACCACGCAAACCGAAGCCAGGAAACTCCACTGCAACTCCTTATGATCCAGCGTTCCGCCGACGCTGGCCTCCAGCAACTCGGCCAAGTCACTGTCCAGCCGTGTCAAATAGACTTGCGTCTCCGGATCGCCAAAACGGGCATTGAACTCCAGCACTTTCGGACCCTCCTTCGTCAGCATGACGCCGGGATAAAGGATGCCTCGGAAATCAATTCCCTCCGCTGCGCAGCCGCTCAGCCACGGGCCAATGATCCGTTCTTTCACCTCGAACAACTGCCGCTCGTTCAAGAACGGCGCCGGCGAGCAAGCTCCCATGCCTCCGGTGTTCAGGCCTTGGTCGCCCTCCAGCGCCCGTTTGTGGTCCTGCGAGGTCGGGAACAGTTTAGCCGTCCGGCCGTCGCAGAGCGCATGCAGGGAAATCTCCATCCCTTCCAGGAATTCCTGGATGACGATTTTCGTCCCCGCGGTGCCAAACGCTTTCCGGACCAGAACTTCCTCGATGGCTTGGTCAGCCTGGGCCATGTCTTGGCAGATCAGGACGCCTTTGCCGAGGGCCAGCCCATCGGCCTTCACGGCGCACCGGCCGCCCAGGGAGGCCGCGAACCGCGAAGCCGAAACCGCGTCCGCAAACGCGCCCGCCCGCGCCGTGGGAATGCCATAGCGCTCCATGAAAGACTGGGCGAAGACTTTCGATGACTCGAACTGAGTGGCCTTTTGATTTGGCCCCCAGATACGCAGCCCGTTTTGTTGAAACAAATCGACGATGCCCAGCGCCAGCGGATTGTCCGGCCCGACCACAGTGAGGTCCGGCTTCTTTTCCTGGGCGAAAGCCAGCAGCTTCGGCAGGGCCTCCGCGCCGAGGCCCACGCATTCAACCGGGGTTTCCTTGAGCGCCAGTTTTTCCTGGGCCATGCCGGCATTGCCTGGCGCGCACCACATCTGGGTGACGTGCGGCGACTGCGCCAGTTTCCACACTAGCGCATGCTCGCGTCCTCCTGAACCGATGATCAGCAATTTCATTTTGGATTGGACTATGGGACAACCAGACCTGTTTGGTAAAGCGGATCGTCCATGCTTTGAAAATAGCTGCTGCCCTATGGCCAAACAAGCCGAACATTTTCGGCCTCACCGCCTCGGCCAAGGCCGTTGACAAAGTCGCGGTCAAGCGGACTTCCAGTCTGCGATACAACCGATGGACAAGCGGCGCTTCGTTCGTAGCGCAGACTGGCCGTCTGTCAGTCTCGCCTGGAATCGCCGCTGGCTGCGACGATTTTGGAGTGCGGTGGCAGAGCCTCATCCTTACCCGCAAAACCCGACTTCCCGCAAATCCCGACTGAAGATTTGGGCGGTTGTTCGAAACTTCTGCTGTTGCCAATGGCGACTGTCGGCCATTTTCAAGGAATTTTTGGACCGCCGAAGAGCCGCCTGCGTTCGGGGATCGCAAAACTGCAGGGTTTTTTGCAGAGATCGATTTGCGGGACGGGGTATTTTGCGGGTAAGGATGAGTCGCTTCCCGCCCCACTCCAAAAAGTGCGTGACCGACAACGTAGGGATGCGCGGGGTTGGGAGGTTGGGAGGTTGCAATTGACAGATGCCTCCCCGGCCCTAGACTCCGCCCTATGGCCCGCAAACTCCATCTCGAAAGCCAACAACCATGAACCTTGCTCTGTCCCCGCGCAAAACTGATCAACCTTTCACCTCGTCCCCCCAGCGCCTGCCGAGAAGGGACTTTATCAAACTGGCCGTTGGCGCTGCGGCGGCGGGCGCGGCCTGGAGGCCGTGGGAGGCGCGAGCGGCCACGAAGCTGGAGGCGTTGCCGCCTGGCATCAAGGTATCGTTGCAAATCTCCGGCGAAGCTGGCGACGAGGACCTGCAATTTGCCCAGCAACTCGGCGTCGAATATGTCAACATCCCGAGCGGCGGCGACAAAGCGACCCTGGAAAACTTCGTTCGCCTGAAACAGAGAGTGGAAGCCGCCGGACTGAAGGTCTGGAACATCGGCAACAGCAACGTCCACAACATGCCGGAAGTGACGTTGAACCTGCCGGGCCGAGACCAGAAGATCGAGGAGTACAAGAATTACCTGCGCAACCTGGCCAAGGCCGGCATCTTCTACACCACTTACGCCCACATGGGCAACGGCATCTGGAGCAGCGAGCGTGAGACCACCCGCGGCGGAGCGCCCGCCCGCGCCTTCGACATGGCCAAGAATCCAAAAGGCTATTGGGCTGGCAAAGTCTTTGAAAGCCCGCTCACGCATGGCCGCAAATACAGCAAGGAAGAGCTTTGGGAGAATTACACCTACTTCATCAAGCAGGTCGTGCCGGTGGCGGAAGAGTTGGGCATCCGCATCGGCATTCATCCGGACGATCCGCCGGTGCCGGAACTGGGCGGCGTGCCGCGCTGCATCTTCGGCAATTTCGAGGGCTACGCGCGGGCTTTTGAGATCGCCAACAGCCCCAACATCGGCGTCTGCCTGTGTGCAGGAACCTGGATGGAAGGCGGCGAGCACATGGGCAAGGACGTGTTTGAAGCGGCCCGCGCCTTCGCCAAGATGGACAAGCTCTGGAAGATTCACTTTCGCAACGTCAGCGCGCCGATCCCTTACTTCGTGGAGACGTTTGTCGATAACGGTTACACGGACATGCTCAAGCTGATGAAGACGCTCCATGAGGTGGACTTCCGTGGGGCGGTGATTGCCGACCACGTTCCGGGCATGGTGGGCGGGTCCAGGACCGGCTGGGCCTACAGCATCGGCTACATCAAGGCGCTCCTGGCGTCGGTCAGCGCCGGGAAGAGTTGAACAACCGCAGCGGCCTGCCTGAGAAGAAGGAATCAAGATTCAGGAGGGCAAATGAACGGAATCACCTCCCGTTTTGGCTCTGCCGAAATCAGCGCCGACTCACCTCGGCGGCTGCGGTTCAAGGCGCAAGGCACGAACAACGAGTTCGGCAGTTGTCAACCAGAACGGCTGGGAGGAAGGACGTCCACATTGTCGCTAACATTGGGGCGCGGTGGAACGTGTTGTCTCCCAGGAAAGAAACGCCGCGGTAATCGAATCCGGCTACTCCTTCATCTTCTCCAAAATCTCCTTGACCCGCATCCCCTGCGCCTTGGGGAGGCACCCGATGGAATTGGCCTTTTGGCCTCGTGTCTGAATCTCCACGCTGTCCCAAAACCAGCCTGAATGATAATGGAAACCGGCGATCTTCTCCCACGGGATATCCTCGTCCGTCCGGCTCAGACCCAAGAATCCCCAGGTTTGGATCATGACTTTCTGCGGGGTGAGATGAATCCGCTGTGGAATAAGCCGTCCGCGAAGGAGAAAGGTGGGCAACAAGTCGGCGCGCACGCTGTAGGGCTCGATGGCCGCAACCCTTTCCTCACGAGCGAAGCTGTGACCGCAATAACGGCATTTCTGCGCGGCCAGCTTGACCATTTCGGCGCACTCCGGGCACCGCTTCCCCGCCATCTGCCGTCCGCAAGCACAACAAATCTCCGCCTGATCCTGAACCTCGGACAAACATTCTGGACAAGTCTTCATATCAAGTCTTCATATCGCCATAATGCAGCTTGACTCCCGGTTTGTCAGCAACGGTTGTATGCTCTTGATGCAGAGGGCATCCCCCCGGCGCGTTGCTCACCGGCCAATACCGCGCACTGTTCATCGCTTCCCAGGTTCCGAATTCTGCGGCGTGTGATCTGCACTTGTCATCAGGCCCTGCCGGGAATACTCTGGCGCGCAACTCCTGATATCATGAGGTGACTTATGTCGAATCGCCGCACATTC
Organism: uncultured Verrucomicrobiota bacterium; assembly: GCA_964363225.1. Taxonomy (GTDB): domain Bacteria; phylum Verrucomicrobiota; class Verrucomicrobiia; order Limisphaerales; family CAYIIH01; genus CAYIIH01. The sequence continues at coordinate 54,113 of CAYIIH010000002.1, forward strand.
CTGCAACAGTTGGCTGGCGGAGCCGCCTGGATAGCCGTCTCCGGAATAGCTGTATCCCGGCGCGTTCGGGGCGCCAATGATCGCATCCGCATCGGCTTGATCGGAGCCGGCAGCCGCGGCAAAGAGATTCTCCGAGCGGCGCGGCGCTGCCCGAATGTCGAGGCCGTGGCGGTGGCTGATGTCTATGCTCGGCGCTTGGACGAAGCGCAGGCCATCGCGCCGGAAATCAAGACCCACCGCGATTTCCGACGCCTGCTCGACGACAAGTCCATCGATGCCGTCCTCATCGCGACTCCGCAACACCAACATGCGCTCAACTTCGTGCCCGCGATCCAGGCGGGCAAAGACGTTTATCAGGAGAAAACCATGGCGTTCAATCCCGACCACGCCCGGCGCATGCGGAAAGCTTTTGCCGGCTCAGGGCGCGTGGTTCAGATCGGCATGCAGATGAACAGCGGGCCGGGCCTCCGGAAGGTTCAGGAATTGATCAACCCCGACCGCATGGGCCAGATCACCGCCATCCAGGCGCACCATTACCGCAATGCCCCGTATGGCGGCTGGCTCAGGCCGGTTCCTTCCGATTGCGACGCTGACCACGTCGATTGGCCTGCCTTCGAAGGAGAGGCCCCACACCACCCCTTTGATCCGCAGCGTTACATGAATTGGCGCTTTTACTGGGATTATTCGGGCGGCAACGTCTTCGAGAATATGGTTCACCAAGTCGGCTTCTGGTTCCAAGTTCTGGGCTTGGGCATTCCGCAGACTGTCACCATGGCCGGCGCCAACTATCACTCGCCGAAAATGGAGGTGCCGGACACAATGATGGTGTCGATGAATCAACCGGAAAGGATCCTTTTTACCTGGAATTCGATGTTTGCCAACGCCTACTACGGAGAGACGCACGACTACCTCTTCGGCACCAAAGGCACCGTGAGGCACGACGAGTCCGATCAGGTCGCGTACTGGCCGGCCGGGAAAAAGGCGGACGGCGGAGGCGACGAGGCATCACGGGCGGATGAGAAGGCCAGGGAGAAGACCGGCTATCTGGATTCGACGGGCCGGCATATTCAGAATTTCTTCGATTGCGTCCGCAGCCGCCAAGAACCCGTCTGCCCCTTCGAAATGGGTTTCCGGTCCGCGATAGCCTGCCAGATGGCCATTGCCTCTTATCGTCGGCAGCGCACCGTGCGGTGGGACCCCCAGACAGAAGACATTGTGTGACCGCACGCTTGAAGGGTCATACTACAATCAACGCATTCTCCCAGTTGAGTTTCCCCCCGGGAACGGGATAAGCGAAGGGAGATTTTTGTGTTCGGAAAAGCAACTATGGTCCGGAAAAAAACACAGGCTATGAGGTCATATCGAGGCGTCAGGAATGGTGGTTCGCTTCTGCAAAAAGCGGCGTGGCTTGTTCTGCTGGCGGCCGCCGCTGGCCTGTTTGCAGCCCAGCGCGCTGAAGCGGCCACCAATGTCGTGGTTTGGGATACGTTCTCGTCCTTTGCCGACACGGTCGAGGTTTCAGACAGGCGAGGGTGGAAGCCCGTGCCGAGCGATCTTCTGACCCTCGAAGCCGACCCGCCCAAGGCCAGTTCAGATCCGGGCTATTACGGCCAGGAGTACTCATTCAAGGGCGATGCGGTCGTAGAGAACCGCAGCTTGGCCGCGGTGTTCTGGTCAGCCAAAGGCCGAGTCGTTCTTTACTCGAAGACCGATCCAGCTCGGTCAAATGGCGCTGCGCCACGACACACGAGTCTTGGGCGGAAAATCCTGGAATTGGTCCCACGACAGACGACGACCCAGCCGGCGAGCATCAGCCGCTGCGAAATCGTGCGCAATGCGGGTGATGAAGCGGCCTTGGAAGTCTTCTTTTCCACCAAGGGATCAGCGGAGGTGTCGGCGGTCTTCTCCTTTGGCAAGACCGAGATCGTGGAGGTAAAGCCGGCTGAGAGGATGAAGGGAATCAGTTTGCTCAGCACGATCGAGTATGGCGTGGTGCCCAGCTTTATCGGCGATGATCTTATCTTTGGTCCCGGCGAATACCCGTCGGCTGACACGCTTTGTCTTCCGTCGGAGAATCTTTTCCTGGGATTGCTGAAGGGTGAAGAGAACATGCTGGTCATGACCTGGCCGAAGGGAAAACAGCAATTGAGGCTCCGGTTAGGCAAAGAACCCCAAGGCAGGCGCATTGTTGAGTCCGTTGACTTTGACCACGCCGGACAGAGTCTCTACCTCGCCGCGTTGGGAGCGCCCGGTATTTGGCACCGGGAAGAGTTGAAGCCGTCTTACCTGGAGAAGGATGTGGCGATCCAGTGGAAAAGGCCTTTCTCGGCAAAATGGGCAACTCAGTTAGAGGAGGCAGGAGTCAAAACGACATTTGCTTTCAGAGCCTCCAAAGGACAAGTCTGGCGTGGCGTGCCCGGTTCGTACAGCTATCCCGTCTGGTTCGACGGGCAAACCGCTCGCTATCGCCTGAGCAAGAAAGTGCCGCCCAAGGGCGAATCTCTCATCTATTTTCGGGAAGGAGCGGATACGCCTCTCTCGATCTCGACGCCCGTCGATATCATGAAGGCGACGCTGGGCCGGCAACTGTGCGATGGCCTGCTCGACCCTGCCGGTCGGAAGCTTCGCACTCACCACCGAAGGGGTGACGCGGGGGTCCATCGCGCCTGCACCTGTGGCTGCACCGAAGCCATCGAGGCGGTCTTTAAGGCGGGGGAAGAGGTCCAGAAAAAAGAGTGCGTCGCCAGCGCTCTCGATGACATGGTCTATTTTATCCGGCGGCACGTGGCCAGGATTGACGAGTACAGACGATTTGCCGGGGAGATGATCAAGTTCCTGCGGGCCACGGGAAGCTCCTCTCCCGATCTGAAGCCGTTCCTCGAAAGCCTGGAGCAGATCGTTCAGCAAATACCGCAGGAATACAGCGTGCAGAAAGAGAACATGAAATCGCCGGCCTACATGGACGAACTGACCCGCCAGACCATCGCCCTGACCGCCAGGAAAGACCCGCAAAACCTGCCGGCCTGCTTGGAGCTCGGCAAGGCCTGGAGAGCCATGGGTGGCGCTCAAGACTACGTCGTCGCTCAGTGTCACACCATCACCCGAAAACTGTTTCAAGAGGCCGGTTATGGCTGTGCCAACCAGCCTCAAGCCGTGGAAGTCGCTGAGGAGGTGCGAAGACGCTGCCGGCAGTGCCTCAGAAACCCCGACGGTTATGAAATCTGGGCGGATTACTGAACCGTGTCTTTTCAATGGCCTCAGCCCAAATGAACCGCAGAGGAGCGCGGCCTTTAGGCTGCAAAACGGTGCGATGTGAAAAGGCCAAAGACTTATAGCGGGCGTGTCGGAACTTCGAACATTTCTGCAGCCTAAAGGCCGCGCTCCGTTTGGTTGCTGCTTTGCCGTGCTGAGTCCATCGCGTTTCTGCGGTCCATCAGAAAGCGCCGTACTGAATAGTCGCGGCTAAACGTGAAGAACCAAATCAAAGAATCCCGAACGTGAACATGAGAATCATGATGCATCTCATCGTAGCTGCGTCGGTCTCGGCCGGAGCTTTGGCACTGCTGCCAGGCTGTGAACGCAAAACTCCACAAGAACGTGCGCCAGCGCCGGCTGCCGGCTCGCCTCAGGAAGCGGCAGACTCCAACAAACCAGCGGCCGTTTCCAGCAAAACAGGGACCGACTCGAGAATGGAGATGGTTCAGCTTCCCGGGGGCCGGTTCATGATGGGAGACAAGGACGAGATCGATGCAACGCCTCACGAGGTTGTGGTCAGCTCATTCTTCATGGACAAGCACCTTGTGACCCAGGAGCAGTACCAGAAAGTCATGGGCGGGAATCCTTCCCGGTGGAAAGGAGACAAGAATCCCGTCGAACAGGTTCGCTGGTCCGATGCGGTGCGGTTCTGCAATAAGCGCTCCCAGTTGGAGGGATTTCAGCCGTGCTATGACACGAACACTTGGCAATGCAGCTTCGGCGCAAATGGATACCGGCTGCCCACGGAAGCCGAGTGGGAATACGCTTGTCGGGCCGGAACCGCCACGGCCTTTTTTTTCGGGGACGCGCCCGCAAAACTGGGGGATTACGCATGGTTTGACAAGAATTCGGGCGGACATCCTCGGCCGGTGGGCCAGAAGCAGCCCAATCCGTGGGGACTTTATGATATGTGCGGCAACGTCTGGCAATGGTGCCACGACTTCTACCAAGTGGATTATTACTCAGAGGCGCCTCGACAAGACCCTCGAGGCCCCACGGCTGGTGAAACCAGAGTGGTTCGAGGCGGAGCGTGGAGATTCAGCGCTGAAAGCTGCCGCTCCGGGTACCGCTACAACGAGAATCCCGGCTATGCCGATGTCTGTTTCGGATACGACATCTATGGCTTTCGTTGCGTGAGACCGGTTTCCGGCGCCATGGCAAAGTAAGCGCCAAATCCGAAACCCGGAATTCGAGAAGAAGGTGTCTTCCCGCCCCTGGCCAGTTCGCACCCTGATGCTGGCATTGGCACATTGCCGTCCTCATCCATCGGCGGATTGACTTTCGAGCGCATGAGGAGCAGAGTTCTTCCATGTCTGCACACGAAGCCCTGCAAAAAGAACTCGTGCGCCAACCGGAATCCGTCGCGCAGAAGCTTCTCGATTATCTTCATGCGCTCACGCCGCAGACCGCACCTGAACACAACAGCGCCGCGCGAGGAACAGGCGGGCATTTCTCCACCTACTGGAGCCGCTTTTACGGCGCGTTCGAAGGTGAGGAGTGGGAGGAGCCGCGTGAATTGCCTTGCGAGAAGCGTGAGGAGTGGTGATGCCCCACCTCTTGGACACGAACCATTGGATTCAACTGCTCAAAGGTCGTTGCCCGGCGCTGGCCCGGAGACTCGATGCCGTGACACCGGAGGAGGTGTGGTTCTGCTCCGTGGTAAAGGAAGAATTGTTCCACGGCGCGCAGAAATACGAGAACCGTGACGCGAGATTCGCAAAGCTGCGCGAATTGTTCGCACGACATGGTTCCGTGCCGTTCGACGATGCCGCCGCCGAAGAAGCCGGGCGGCTGCGTCATGTTTTGGAGACCAGCGGTGCGGTCATTGGCCCGCACGATTTGCAGATTGCCGCGATCGCCCGCGTGCGAGCATGGACTCTGGTGACGACCAACTTATCAGAATTTCAGCGCATCGACGCTCTGGCATTGGAAGACTGGACAAAGGACTAATTTTTTCAGTTCCCAGCTTTGGCAAGCAAACGCGGCCACACTCTCCGGTTCATTCTACCCTCGCTACGCCTTGGCCCTTTACGACTTGGCCGATGAGCCAGGACTGCCAGTGCTCCGGCAGACCAGCCTTTCGTTTTTGGGCACGGACGAATCGGAGAACGGCTTCCGCCTGGTCCGCCGCGACGATGATCGTCATGCCGATGCCCATGTTGAAGACCTGGTAGAGCTCCGCCTCCGGCACGCCGCTCTTGGCCCGGATCATTTGAAAGATCGGCAGCATTTCCCACGTTCCCTTGCGGATGACGACATCGCAGTTGTGCGGCAGGACACGCGGGATGTTATCAATAAAACCGCCGCCGGTGATGTGCGCCAGGCCGCGGATGGTGATTGCGGATTGCGGAGTGCGGAGTGCGGATTTGGCAGAACGGGAGTCGTCTGGTGAGGCGGGAGGATTGAAGCGCTGCAGAAGCGCTTGCACCAGCGGGCCGTAGCTGAGGTGAACCTTGAGCAGTTCGTCGCCGATGGCGCCGCCGAGTTCGGCGACGCGGCTCCTAGGTTTGAGTTTGAGTTGCTCGAAGAAGATTCTGCGGGCCAGGGAATAACCGTTGGTGTGCAGGCCGCTGGAGGCCAGGCCGATGACGGCGTCGCCGGGGCGAATGGCTTTCCCATCGAGCATCCGGGACTTTTCCACGACGCCGACAATGGTTCCGCTCAAGTCGTATTCGCCGGGTTGATAAAAGCCGGGCATCTGCGCCGTTTCACCGCCGATGAGCGCACACCCGTTCTCGGCGCAAGCCTTGGCAAAGCCTTTGATGATCTCCGTGAAAACGTGCGGCTCCAGTTTCCCGGTGCCGAGGTAATCGAGGAAGAAAAGAGGCTCGGCGCCCAGCACGGCGATGTCGTTGACGCAATGGTTGACCAGGTCCTGGCCGATGGTGTCGTGCCGGTCCATGGCGAAGGCGATCTTGAGTTTGGTGCCGACGCCATCGACGCTGGAGACGAGCACGGGCTGGCGGTATTTCTTGATGTCGAGCGCAAACAAGCCGCCGAAGCCGCCGACCTGGCCCAGAACCTCTGGCCGGTGAGTCGAGGCGAGCAGTTCAGGCAAGGCAGCTTTGACACGGTTGCCGAGGTCGATATCGACGCCGGCTCGCGCGTAAGCTTTGGGTGTTATGAATCGTCTGGGAGATTTCATTCCTGGAAATCTGCCTTGTTTTGGTTGCCGTTCCGCCACCTGCAGCGTAATCCGGCTGTGTCTAAGCCGTCTCTATGCAGTAAGGGAAGCCGGAAAGAAACCGCAGAGACGCGATGGACGCAGAGAAGATTGAGCTTCTGGTCGGTCGGAAACCGTTCACGCTTCAGTGAACCAGTTTGAATTGGCTCTTCTTCATCCCTCTCAGCGTTCATCGCGTCTCTGCGGTTCAATTGGCCGCGTTCGAACTGCATAGTCACGGCTAAGGCAAGGACGGTCAAAGTAGTTTGGTTTGGAGTTCCTCCTTGGCCAGCGCTTCGCCCAGGCTTTCGACGCGGGCGCGGCGCCGTTCCAAGATGTGTTTGTCCACCAGGGGATCGTAAGGAACGGGATAATCGCCATCGTAGCAGGCCATGCAGAAGGCGGTTCTAGGCAAACCGGTGGCCTTGACCATGCCTTCCTGGGAAAGATAAGCCAGGGAATCGGCATTCAGATATTTGCGGATTTCATGCAGGGTATGGTTCGCGGCCATCAGTTTGCTGCGGTCCGGGAAATCAATGCCATAGACGCACGGATGCATGTGGGGCGGGCAACTGACCCGCACGTGGACTTCCCGGGCGCCGGCTTCCTTGAGGTTGTTGACCCGCGTCTTGCAGGTCGTGCCTCGGACGATCGAGTCGTCCACGATGATGACGCGCCGGTTCTTGACCAGGTCGGTGATCAGATTGAGCTTCACCCGCACATCGAAATCGCGAATGAGCTGCGTGGGTTGGAGAAAGCTGCGGCCGACATAATGGTTGCGCACAAACGCCATTTCAAACGGGGTGCCGGATTCGAGCGAATAGCCGAGCGCGGCGCAGTTGCCGCTGTCCGGCACGGGCACGACGATATCGGCCTCGAGCGGGTTTTCGCGGGCCAGTTGCCGGCCCATTTCCACCCGCACCTGATAGACATTGCGGTGGGCGATGGTGCTGTCCGGCCGCGCGAAATAGACATATTCGAACATGCAAAACGCGCGGCGCTCCTGCTCGGGGAAGGCCCGGATGCTGCGCAAGCCGTTCTTGTCGATGATGACAATCTCTCCCGGCTCCACGTCGCGGACAAACCGGGCGTGGATCAAATCGAAGGCGCAGGTTTCGCTGGCCAAAACCCAGGCGTCGTCGATTTTGCCGATGGAGAGCGGGCGAAAGCCATGCGGATCGCGCACGCCGATCAATTCCTGCTCGGTCATGATGACCAGGGAGTAGGCCCCTTCGACGCGACGGACCGTTTGGACGAGATTGTTTTCGTTGCCACCCAAGGTGGGCTGGGCGAGGAGATTCAGAATCACTTCGCTATCCACGGTCGTCTGGAACATGACGCCTTTGGATTCCAGTTCGTCGCGCAACTGCACCGCGTTGGTCAGGTTGCCGTTGTGAGCGATGGCAATCTGCCCGCGCAGACAATTGCCGGTCAGGGGCTGCGCGTTCAACAACTGGGACGAGCCGGCGGTCGAATAGCGCGTGTGGCCGACGGCCATCGAACCGACCAGGTCATGCAGGATCGAGCCGTTGAAGACCTGGGAAACCAGTCCCATCCCGATGTACTTGACGAACTGCCGGCCGTCAGACGTGACGATGCCGGCGCTTTCCTGGCCGCGATGCTGCAAGGCGTAGAGGCCGTAATAAGTCAACTCGGCGGCATTGGGATGACCGTAAATGCCGAAGACGCCGCAATAATGCTTGGGATAGGATGACATGATTCAAGTATGCTTCTTGCCCCATAAAAACCAGAGCAATGGCCCGAAAAACGGAGCGAGCAAAATAACGATCATCCAGAGCAGCTTCAAGCCGCCCGCCTTGTCCGAGCGCAGGCAACTGACGAGTCCGGCGATGGTGAAGGCCACGGGCAAAGCGATAAAAAGAAGCCAGCCCAGCGCCCCGAGGAGCAAGGGCGTGAGGAAAAACAGGGCGATGGCTGTCAGGACAATCGCCACCAGCCAGACCGCTTTTGTGCCAATGTTCGAGACCAGACTCATGCTTCATTCATCAGGCGCGCCAGGGCATTCCACCAGAGATCATGCAACTCGTTCAAGTCCCAACTCAACTCGCGCCGGGCGGCTTGGATGATGAGAGCTGAGCCGCCGACGGTTCCCAGCCGCGCCGCCTGGATGCCTGCGTCCCTCGAACAGGCCAGCGCTTCCTCGGCGTGGGCTGGGGCTACTGAGATAACGATGCGTCCCTGGGCTTCGCCAAAAAGCAAGGTATCCAAACGGGCCGAAGGCCACGGTGACAGATCAATTTGCGCGCCGACAAGTCCGGGAGTATCACGGGCGATCTGCCGGGAAATGCAGCTCTCGGCCAGCGCCACCGCCAGTCCCCCTTCGCTGCAATCATGGGCGCTTTTCACCAACAGGGCCTGAATCAGAGCGCGCAGCGCATCATGCACCTTCTTTTCCTCGGCCAAATCGCAGCGGGGCGGTGTGCCCGTTTTCAAGCCGTGAATGCGCTGCAAATAAGCCGAGCCGCCCAGGCCCAAGAGCGGGTCCTTCGCGTCCAGAACGCCGCCGAGCATGAAGATGACGTCGCCTTCGTCTTTGAACCATTGGGTGGTGATGTGTTCGGCGCAGCCGATCAGGCCCACCATGGCTACGGTGGGCGTCGGATCAATGGGACCGTTCGGGTTCTGGTTGTAAAGGCTGACATTGCCGCCGGTCACCGGAGCGTCAAAGGCGCGGCACGCTTCGGCCAGACCTTCCACGGATTTCCGGAGTTGATAAAAAATCTCCGGGTTGTGGGGATTGCCGAAATTGAGGTTGTCCGTGATGCCGAGCGGGACGGCGCCCGCACAGGCCAGATTGCGCGCCGCTTCGGCGACGGCGATTTTGCCGCCTTCGTACGGATCGAGATAGACGTAAGCAGCGTTGCCATCGACGGTCAGAGCGATGAATTTCTCGATGGGAAGGTGTTCCGCCGCGCCCCTGGCTTGTCTCGCATCAACTGATTCATCCAGGGACACGGTGGAACGCGTCCCTCCCGGCATGGTCGGCAGCGAGTCCTCTTTGATGCGAAGGACGGCGGCGTCAGAGCCGGGGCAAACCACGGAGCTGTCGCGGACCATGTGATCGTATTGGCGATAGACCCAGTTCTTGGAAGCGATGCTGGGCCAACTGAGCAAGCCTTTCAAATCGCTGACCGGATCGTTGGTGTCGGTGATTTGGCTCAAGGAAAACGCTCGCACGGCTTTTAAGTAAGCCGGCTCGCGTCCTTCCCGCTCGTAAACGGGCGCTTCGTCGGCCAGCTTCCTGGCCGGTATGTCGGCCACGATTTGGCCGTGGTTTTTCACCACCATCCGGCCCGTGCCGGTGACAAATCCAATCTCCGCCCAGGGCAGGTCCCACTTGTCAAAAATCGTTTGCACCTCGGCTTCGCGCCCGCGCTGCACGATGATCAGCATCCGTTCCTGGGACTCGCTGAGCATGATTTCGTAAGGGGTCATGTTGGGGGCGCGCTGGGGCACTTTGCTCAGTTCAATTTCAATGCCGGTGCCGGCACGGGCGGCGGTTTCGCAGGTGGAACAGGTCAAGCCCGCCGCGCCCATGTCTTGAATGCCGGCCACGGCGCCGGTGGCCAGCAATTCCAGGCAGGCCTCCAGGACAAGCTTCTCCATGAACGGATCGCCGACCTGGACGGCGCCGCGTTGTTGCTCGGCCGATTCTTCGGTGAGGTCTTGGGAGGCAAAAGCCGCGCCGGCCAAGCCATCACGTCCTGTGGCGGGGCCGACGTAGAAAACAGGATTGCCAAGGCCTTGGGCGGCGCCGCGGGCGATCTGCTCATGGCGCAACACTCCCAGGCAAAAGGCATTGACCAAAGGATTCCCCTCGTACGATTTGTCAAAGTAAACCTCGCCGGCAATGGTCGGGATGCCAAAGCAATTGCCGTAATGGGCGATGCCGGAGACGACGCCGCTGAAAAGGCGGCGGTTGTTGGTGACGGGGGACTGGTGATTGGTGATTGGTGACTGGGGATTGGCGGCTTGAGGTTGAGGAGCAAGTGTGCCCTCAGGAGCCGTTGCGGCGTCGCCACCCTGGGAAGGAGCCGACGTAGGGAAGCTCGGGTCATTTCGGATTGCGGATTGCGGATTGCGGATGGCGGGGGCGTCGTCGGTGATTGGCCCAAAGCGCAGCGAGTTGATGGCGCAGATGGGGCGCGCGCCCATGGTGAAGATATCGCGAATGATGCCGCCGACGCCGGTTGCTGCGCCTTGAAACGGTTCCACGGCACTGGGGTGATTGTGCGATTCCATTTTGAAGGCGATGGCCAGCCCGTCGCCGATGTCGATGATCCCGGCGTTTTCTTCACCTGCGCCCACCAGAATGCTCGGCGACTTGGTGGGGAACAATTTCAAGAGCGGCCGGGTGTTCTTATAGGAACAATGTTCGCTCCACATCACCGAGAAGATGCCCAGCTCAGTATAGGTCGGCTCGCGTCCGAGAATGTTCTTGAGGCGGTCGTATTCGTCCGGGGTCAGGTTGTGCTTTTGGACGAGGTCGGGGGTGATGGCGGGTTCGGTCATTGGATTCCTTTGCCTTGCTGTGATGGAAATGGTCCGAGAAAGCCACCGCCAGCCAGACATTAGCGTCCGCGAGTTTAATCCCAGAGGCTGGCATCCAATTCCTCGGGCGTGGGGTTTATTATGTGGGTTCCGTCGCCGCGGATGAGCGGGACTTGGATCCGTTGGCGGACACGCTTGGCTCCAGAAGTCTGGCCGGCCACCGGTTGCAGGATCGTCAGCAAGCCGCGGCCCGATTCCGGCATTTTGTCCGGCTCCTTCGGCACCACCTTGCCGTGGTCAATCTCCACTTCCAAAGTCAAATAGCTCATGGCGGAAGATTAAATACTTTCGGTCGGCTCACAAGCTTTGCCTGGTTCCGTTGGCCGAGCGAGTTCAGCATTCATTCCCTGCCAGCAGAAACGAACTATGTTTCGGGCCATGAACATGGAAGAGTGTCCTCAAGCGGCTCTGGCCGGCTGCCGCGCTTGCAGCGCCGCCATCAGGCTTTCAAAGATGAGGCGCCCATCGTCCGAGCCTAACAGCGCTTCGCAGGCTCTTTCGGGGTGGGGCATGAGACCGGCCACGTTCCGGCGAGGGTTGCAGATGCCGGCGATGTTGAGCAGCGAACCGTTCGGATTGGCCCGATCGCTCAGCTCCCCCTGGGCATTGACGTACTGCCAGAGGATTTGATCGTTGGTTTGCAGTTGCTGCAGCGTGGCTTCGTCGGCAAAGAAGCATCCTTCTCCATGGGCGATCGGGATGCGCAGGAGTTTTCCTTCCGGAATGCGGCTGGTGAACGGGGAGTTGCGGCTGCGCGTCTTCAAATAAATGTGCTCGCAACGGAATTGCAGCGAGCGATTTCGAATGAGCGCTCCCGGCAGCAAACCGGCTTCGCACAGGATTTGGAAGCCGTTGCATATTCCCAGCACCAGACCACCCTGAGCGGCAAACGATTGCACGGCCTGCATGATTGGGCTGAAGCGCGCGATGGCTCCCGTGCGCAGGTAATCGCCGTAGCTGAAGCCGCCGGGGACGATCACGGCATCGGCTTGGCCCAGGGAAGTTTCCTTGTGCCAGAGCAACCGGGCGGAATGGCCGAGAACATGGCGCAGGGCGTGCATCGCGTCCTGATCGCAATTTGAAGCCGGGAATTGGAGGACGGCAAAGTTCATTTATTCCAGCTCGAAATGGTACTCTTCAATCACAGGATTGCTGAGCAACCGGTGGCAGGCCTCGTCGATTTGTTGGCGGACGGTTTCTTTGTCGCCCGTGATTTCAATCTCCAGGTACTTGCCCATGCGCACGGCCTGAATGCCCGTGTAGCCCATGTGTTCGAGCGCGTTCCGGATGGTCTTGCCCTGCGGATCGAGCACGGCCTTTTTGGGTGTAACAATGATTTTTGCTTTCATTTCGGCGCGAGATCATCCCGCGAGTCATCGGCAGGATGTTGGGCGAATCAGTTTGCGGGCGCTAGTATTTTTTGACTGAAAAGGCGATCCGGCTCGTCTGCCCGCCACACGTTGAATAGTCGTCATTGCCCCTCACCAAGCCGAGCGTGGCCAGGCTGTTGCCAGTCTAGACGGCCCGTTTCGTGTCGAAATTGCTGCCCACGGTATCAAGCACCCAGGCGCCATCTGTCGGCGCAGTCCAATAATTCCACCCTGAGCATCCAGGGGAGTTCATGGCATGATTCTGTTCTCCCCACTCCCAAGTTGCATTCAGATTGCTGCCCGTGACCCATGCGGCGATGCCGGTAATCTGCTGCGCGTTGCGGAAATCGTCGTTCGCAGGCGGGCTGGCCTACAAGGTGAGTTTAAACTTCGAACACTGGCTGAGAAACTTCAGCGGGTTCTGATAAATCAATTTGTCGATAGCCTCTGCGCTGTGACCGCGCCGGCGCATTTCCAGCGCAGTTTTGGGCACCGCCAGGGGGATGCTCACGCCCCAGTCGCAGGCACTGTTCATCCAAATCCGTTCGTTGCCATAAACCTCAACGATGTCGATGGCACGGGCTGGGGTGCACTTGGATTCGGGGTAAAGCGTCATCCCGGCCCAAAAGCCTGCATCCAGCACGAGTTGGACGGTGTGCTCTTCAACATGATCGATGATCACCCGCTCGGGCTGAATTCGCTGGTCGCTCTTGAGCGCGTCGAGGATGAGCCGCGTGCCTTTCAGCTTGTCTTCGAGATGCGGCGTATGCACCAAGATCATTTGATCGTGGCGGGCGGCCAGATCAATGTGTTTCTCCAAAACCGTCATCTCATTCCGGCTGTTCTTGTTCAGGCCGATCTCGCCGATGCCCAGCACGGTCGGGCGATCCAGGAATTGGGGGATGATGGCCAAGACTTCATCCGCCAGTTTGACGTCCTCCGATTCCTTGGGGTTAAGGCAGAGCCAGCAGAAATGGGCCAGGCCAAACTTGGCGGCGCGTTTCGGTTCGTGCTCGGTCAGTTGGCAAAAATAATCGTAAAAGCCGTGCACCGAGCTGCGGTCAAAGCCGGCCCAAAAGGCCGGTTCGCAAACGGCCTGGCAGCCCGCCGTCACCATCTCCACGTAATCGTCGGTGACGCGGCTGACCATGTGGGCGTGCGGTTCAATGTAGCGCATGGGGATTTTTGGATTTACGACTGGTGATTGGTGATTGGCGATTGGGGCCGGAATGACAGGTGTTGCTAAGGCGAAAGTTGGGCCGTCGGCGACTTTAGACAGGGGACTTTACGTTTTGCAGGCATCTTGGGAAACCTCCGGCTTTGCCGGAGTTCGCTGACTTTGTTCCCGGCCAGGCTCCGCAAGCCGCTTTGGTGGTCGCTTTGGCAATGGGTTTGATGGTCGGATCGCTGAAAGTAAGGAGCGCCTTTCTGGCTTTGCCCGGAGCTTTCTTGCTCAGTTCACCTAAGGCCTGGCGAAAAGCTTTCACGCGAAAATCCTCTTCGCCCTCGGCCCGTTCCACGCGGTCGAGGAAAGCGGCCAGGTCGATCAGCTTGCTCCGCGCCTCCATGAAATAAAGATCCGTTACTTGCTGGCGTGTCATCATAATGCTCTTTCGACGTAACTATACGGGTTTCCTATTCGCAGACAACGGTTGATTCCAACCTTCAGATCTTCACCCAAGGGCATTGGCCAGAACAAGATTGGCGCTACGAGCCCTCCATCGCAGGGCCGGGCGAAGGCTTCAAACGGCTTTGGCGGCCGTTCATGCGGATTGATGATTTAGTCCGAAAGAGAATGGACGCCTTATTCGAAGTATCCGCCGATGATCGCGCAGTTGACTAACAGCCAAAAAGCATGAAAATCACGGCGTTATGTCAACGTCAGCCTTCAACGAAATCGAAAGCCAGTTTGCGGGATTGTCGCCAGAAGCTCAATTGAACCTATTGGAACGTCTCGTGCATCACGTCCGCGTGGGCTTGACCGGCAGTCACGGCGTTTGGGAAGCCGACCTCTCTGCGATGGCCGCCGATCCGGAAATGCAAAGAGAACTCAGGCGCATCAACGCGGAGTTCAGCGCCGCTGAAGCCGACGGGCTGGGGAGAGACTGATGGCTGTCCAGCGCGGCGACATTTACCTGGTCAAACTGAATCCGGTGAAAGGACGAGAGCAGGCCGGGCGAAGGCTTCAAACGCCCTTGACTTCCGCTCGTTAAGATAAACCCAGCGGTGAAGGCTAACGTGAAAGAATATTGGGAGGGCAAGGCTCCTGACGAGCCTTGATTCAAGCACGAATGAACGCCGATGATCACGAATCCAGCCGTAGCAGTCGGCGTAAGAAGGCTCTGATTCAAAGGGCTAAAAGCCCGAAAAGCAACAGCCCAAAGCAAGCGAGGCGAAGCGAGCGCTGCCCGGAGCAAGCCATTCCGGGAATTTAAGTGGCCTCCCAGACGGTGAAATGTAGTGGTTGCAAAGTCTCGGCCAATCATTTGAAATGTGGGTGATGCCATTTGACGTCTCGGTAATCGACCAAATCGCTAACCTGTATCACGCTGATGACCGACCCTGGGTTGTAGGTTTTAGCGGCGGTAAAGATTCGACTGCACTGCTCCAGCTTGTATTCCACGCGTTGACCAAAATCCCGTCAGACGCGCGCAAAAAGCAGGTTCACGTTGTGAGCAACGACACGCTGGTTGAAATCCCACAGGTCGCTCAGATGGTGCTTGAGACTTTGGTGAAAATCGAAAAGGGGGCGAAGCGTCGAGGCTTGCCAATGGTCGTTGCTCAGACGAGACCGGAGCTGGAGGATTCGTTCTTCGTCAACATTATCGGGCGGGGATACCCATCGCCCACCAGCCGATTTCGCTGGTGCACTGAGCGCATGAAGATCGACTCGACGACGCGCTACATCACCAAGTTGGTCGAGACGCGCGGCGAGGTCATCATTTTGCTCGGCGCGCGCAAAGCTGAGAGCAACACTCGCGCTCAAACCATGGAGAGCCATAAAATCGAAGGCTCGATCTTGCGGCGCCACTCGACACTTCCCCGCTCCTACGTGTACACCCCGATCGAGGATTGGACGACGCAAGAAGTTTGGGCCTATTTGATTGGCGTGCCCTCACCTTGGGGCGGAGACAATCGGGCTTTGTTCCACCTGTATAAACAAGCGGACGGTGGAGAGTGTCCGTTGGTCATCGACAAATCCACTCCGAGTTGCGGCAACTCCCGTTTCGGCTGTTGGACTTGCACGGTCATTGAGAATGACAAAGCGGTGGAGGGATTCATTGAATCAGGCGACGAACATCTCGAGCCGCTGCTTGAGTTCAGGAATTTTTTGAAGGAAGCACGTTCGCGGCGCGACTGGCGGGAGCGAGTCCGAAAAAATGGCCAGTTAAAGAATCAAGACGGCGAAGAAGTGTGGGGCCCGTTCACTCTCGAAGCACGGAAAGCAATTTTGCGGCGGCTGTTGGAGACGGAGAAGAAGGCCGGCTTTCAGCTAATCTCTATCGATGAGCTTTTGCTGATTCAACGGTTTTGGAAAAAGGGTGGTCGTTCGCTCACAGGCCCGACCGCCGACATTGATTTCTCAGTGGCGAAAATCCTGAGAGAAACACGAGGAGAGACAGCTATGAGTGGTTACCTTGATTTGCTGGAAGGCGGGGTTGACCCGCTGCTGAAGACAGTGTGTGAGCAATACGACTTGCCGCCTGAATTAATTGAACGGCTCAAAGCGGAAGAGGAGGCTGTTGCCCATTTGCAGCGCCGCGACGGAATCTTTCAGCGCATTGACGAGATACTGGATAGCGTACAGGCGAAGTAACCTCATCGGCCTAAAGGCGGGCCCCGGGGACATGCTGATTGACTACCTTTCAGTTGAAAATTTTGGTCCGTTCAGCGGGCCTCACCGCTTGAACCTCGCACCGTCGCCAGACGGCAAGAAGTCGGTCGTTTTGATTGGCGCTGATAACGGAGCAGGGAAAACGACACTTCTCAGCGCGTTGAAGCTGTGCCTTTACGGCAAGCGAGCGGCGGATTTGTGGGACGGTGGCCAACAGGGTTATCGGCAATTCATTAGCGAGAAGTTCAATAACCGCGCATTCGACTCCGGCGAACGCCAAATGATTTTGGAGATTAGCCTCCGCGTTTGGGAACACAAGATTGAGCACACCCTCACGGTCAGACGTTCATTCCAAATCACTGACAGTCGCCTGTTCTTGACGGACAATCAGGAAACCCTTGAGGTGCTGCGAGACGGTAAACTTTGGGAGCGGCCTTTCCCTGATCTCCCCGAAGAAGACGACGCGAACCAATACGATGACCTGCTGCGGCTTTTAATCCCGCCCAATCTTGCGCAGTTTTACTTTTTTGACGGTGAGCGCGTGCGTGAATTGTTCAAAAAGGCGAGCGCGGAGAACATCTCACAAGCCATCCGGGACTTGCTCGGTCTCTCGTTGCTCGAGCGGCTGGTGGACGATTTACGAGATTATCGGCGGACCACAATCCCTCGCCTTTACGGAAAGCACCACGACAAACAAGCCGCTCTGCTTCAGGCCCAAGGAGAAAGAGAGCAGCTTCGTGGTGAGATTCAGAGGTTGGAAGCCGAGGCCCGAGAAATTGAGGAAGACCTCTCCGAACTGGGCGCCAAGATTACCGAAAAGGAGAACGAGTTCCGCCGTCTTGGCGGATTGCAGCAGGTAGAGGTTGACCAAATCAAAGAACAAGAGCAGCAGTGCAAGCTGGAGCATGAGCGTTTGACCGCGGAGCTTAAAGCAGCACTTGGTGATCAAATCTCAGTTTCGTTTCTGCTGCCGCTCAAGGCGGCGTGGGAAAAACGAATTGAGAAGGAAGCAGAGCGCCGTCGCTGGTTGACGAGACGCGAGGCGATTGAACCGTACATCAAGCGGCTGATTGACCGACTTGTTGGTCCCAACGCGCCCCAACCCGAGCCACCGTTGACGCGGGGACAGACTGCCTTCTTTACGCAGCGAATCGAGGAAGAGGTGAAGGGGCTCTGGCAGCCGCCGCCTGCCGAAGCCAGCGAAGATTTCTGGTTTGATTTGCGACAGGAAGAAATTGACCAAATCCGCAAACTGTTCGAGGAAGCGTTGCGCTTTTCATTGGGCCGTGTGCAGGAGTTGGTGGAAGCCAAAGAACGCGTGAGCGCGCAGCGGCGTCGCCTGCTGGAAAAACTGCAAAGCTTGGGCGACACAGAGGCGACTCAAGCCATTGCGAAGGAAATTGCAGAACGTCATCAGAAGAAAGGCTCGCTGAACCAGAAGCGATCGGACTTGGAAACGGAGATTGCACACCGGAATGACAAGCTGACCGAAATCGAGCGGCAAATCACGAACCTCGAGCAGGAATGCGGGAAATCGGCGAAGGGGAAGACCAAGAGCGACCTTTCCAACCGCGTTGAGCAAACCATCAAGGATTACCTTGAGCAGGCCAAAGTCCGGAAATCTGATGAAATCGAGCGCCACTTGAATCAGCTTTTCCTGGCGATGGCGAACTGCCGTGACGAGATTCGAGAATTGAAGTTGAACCGGCAGACGTACGAGATCGAGATCGTGGACAAGGAAGGCCGAAGGCGGCCGATTGAAAACGGGCTTTCGGCGGGTCAAGCCCAGGTTCTGGCGATGGCGTTTGTCGGCGCGCTAGCCAAGGCAAGTGGCAGAATCCTGCCTCGCATCGTGGACACGCCGCTCGGACGCCTCGACGTGAATCATCGCCGTGACGTGACGCGCCACTTCTTCATCGAAAACGCTTCGCCTCAAACGATCCTTTTGAGCACGCCCACGGAGATCAACAACTGCGTTTACGACAACCAGCCGCTGCGGCTTCTTGACGACTTGCGCCCTCATACCGCACGAGTCGCAACGCTCGTGAAGAAGGGGCCGGGTCAGACGTTGATTGAGTCGCATTACTTCGGGAACAAGCTGTAGGAGGCGAGATGGCAAACTTACATCCTTCGAAGGAGACACACGAGTTCTTAGAGAACACACTGGCAAAACGGACGGGTGTTCGGCGCAATGTGTGGGCGAGGATTGCGGCGTCTCGTTCTCTCACCTTGCCGAATCTGCCGCAGGAAATGGAGATTGACTCCGAAGGACTTGAACTGAGGCGTGAGACTATCCTTGGCGACCAAGACGCTCTCTTCAAAGCGATCTTCACGCTCCGCTACGAGCGACCGCTATCGGACGATGAGTTCTTCCCAAAGCTCTTTAAGCTGCATCTGGAACGGGGAACGAAACTGCTGAAGCAGGACTGGGAATTGGCCGGGGGACGCGCGGAGGACTTCTACGCTAAGTTGGCGGAAAACCTTCCGAAAATGCACCTGCCGGAGAGCAGGTTGATCGAACATCGGGGTGTCCAGAAGCTACTCCGCTTGGAAGTAGGCAATGTTTTTGAGACAAATGAGCCGTTGGTCTGGATGCTGAACAGTGCGAACAATGCCCATGCTGCCATTGTTGGCACAACCGGAAGCGGCAAAACTCATCTCGTAAAAGACTTGCTGGTTCAGGTCACTGAACAAACGCAGGGGAAGTTGCCATTTGTGTTTTTTGACTACGCCCGTGGTGACGTGGCGGGTGATGCCGACTTTGTAAAAGCAAGCAAAGCTCGCGTTGTCAGTTTGCCTGATACGCCTGTCCCACTCAATCCGTTTCCCGGCTGTCGAACGCCAATCGAAATCAACCAACAGGCTCATCACCTAGCCAAAATTTTCCGCGACGTTGCGCCACACATCGGAATCGTTCAGGAACAACGGCTGGTTGCCGCAGTCCAGCAGTGCTATCACGACAGCCAAGGCAAGCCACCAGACTTCTACGACCTCCGAACGGTTGTCGAAGCCACCGGCGACATGGATTCGTTAACAGGTGTGCTCGGAAAGCTCACCGACTTGAATCTGTTTCCGTCGCTGCATGTGGACCAAGCCCTCCAGACGCAAGACCTCTTAGCCAGTTCTTGGATAATTGACCTGCACAAGCTGCAAGATCTCCGCGAACTGGTTCTGTTCCTCGTCGTGGATACTCTCAAGAACTATTTCAGCCGGCTGCGCGACCAGTCCGTTGACGAGACGAGCGGGGCGAGGGAGTTACGTTGCCTCCTGGTCATTGACGAAGCACACAACTTTCTGCCAAAAGACAACGCGCAAGTTTTGGAAAAATGCTTGCGCGAGATGCGCGGCAAGGGCCTCGGCACCTGGCTGCTGTCACAGAACCCGCGTGACCTCGACCAAGACCATTACAACTACGCCACCGAGGTGAACTTCCACATGTGCCTCAAGGTTCTGGACGCTAAGCCGCAGATACTCACGAATCTCTACGGCGTTCCTCCCACGGAAGCAAAAAACTGGGCGGTCCGACTCGCCACTTTTGAGCGTGAAGGGATTTGCCGAAATTCGGCTGTGCCAAAAGGTTTTTCGAAAATTGGTGTCCGGCAGTTTTGGCAGCGGAAGCATTGAACTGAGTCGTCGCCGTTGCTGGCCGGTGGGCCGCAATTTGATTTATTTCGCCGAGGTGGCCGAGCCTTGCCATACGTTATGCCCGAACTTGGAAACAGCTTTGCCCGACGCCGCGCGACAGTTTGAGGGCCTCCAACCCTGCCGTCATCGGCGCTCGTTCGTGCCTCGTTCGTGTCTTGCCACTTGTGACAAGACAGGCCATACTTCGAGCATGAATACAGTTGCGGAAGAGCTGGCCACGCCGCTGGCCCCACCCAACCTGGAGCGCATCGTGCTGGCCCAGGTGGACCAGTGGTTGGGGCAATGTCACGCCTTCCGCCAGTGGTATCGTCAGAGTTTCCTTTTAAGGCGGCCCTCAAGGGAACAGGAGAAACTGGCGGACGAAATCCAGCCGTGGATGATCCGCATCACCCGTGCGCTGCTCTCGCAGATGTTGGATCCGGAGTTCCCGCATCGACACCTCGCCCGCTCGGTCGAAGCGACTCTCTGGCAATTGGAGGAGGATTGGGCAGGCCGGCACAATCCGATGACCGAAGCAGAAGCCGATAGCATCCTACACGCGAGTTTCCCGGAGCATGCATCCTGACCTGGAAGCGTTGATCCAGGCCTACGATGCGGCTTTGGAAGCCAGCCCAAAAGAGGCAGCGCGTCGCCGCGACGAATTCGAGCAGCGGCTTCAAGAAGTGCTGTCGCGTGCTCGCGGTGTCAGCGAGGAGTCCCTTCACAACGTCATCCGTCTGGCCCACCGCCGCTGGCTTGCCAAGCAAAGGAAGCCGCCTACGATGCCGCCAAAGACGTGAACGACGAAGTGAGCCTGACGCTGCTTGAGCGCAGCACCCAGTCAATCCGCCTGACCGGCGCTGACTGCGTGTTGTTCACCCGAGCGGGCTTTCGCTGTTGAGATCCACACATGGCGAACACTTTGCGCGAAAAGCTTTTGACACCGCCATTCAATCGACTAGCCTGCCAGCATTATGAGACTTGGAATCAATACTTTTTTGTTTACTTCACCGTTCACCAACGAGAGCACGAAGCTCTTTCCGCAATTTAAGAAGTGGGGTTTTGAAACGATCGAAATCCCTATCGAAGACCCCTCCCACATTGACCCGGCACACGTCAAAGCCGAACTGGACAAGAATGGACTGGTTTGCGGCTCGGTGTGCGCCTGCCTGGGGCCGGACCGCGATTTGCGCGGGACGCCGGAACAGCAAAAGACCGGGCTGGAGTACATGCTCAAGCTGATCGATCAAATGGTCGTGCTGGATTGTCCATCGCTGATCGGACCGGTTTATTCGGCGGTGGGCCGGGCCGACGCGGTGCCGGAAAAGGAGTATAAACAGCAGTGGAAAACGGTCGTGAAGAATCTCAAGCAGTTTTGCAAATACGCGGAGAAACACGGCCGCCAGGTCTGCATGGAACCGTTGAACCGCTTCGAAACGGATTTTATCAACACCTGCGATCAAGGTTTGAAAATGATCGGCGACGTTGGCAGCCCCGCCCTCAAGCTGCACCTGGACACCTTCCACATGAACATCGAGGAGAAGAACCAGGCCAAAGCCATCCGCAAAGCCGGCAAATTGCTCGGCCATTTCCATGCTTGCGGCAGCGATCGCGGCACGCCGGGCAACGATCACATTGATTGGAAGCCCATTGCCGCAGCGTTGAAAGGCATCGGCTACAAAGGCGACGTCGTCATCGAGTCCTTTACGACCGACGTGAAAGTCATCGCCCGCGCCGCAGCCATTTGGCGGCAGATGGAGCCGACCCGGGACGAAATCGCCGTCAAAGGCCTGCGATTCCTGAAGCGGGTGCTTTAATCAAGGCCATCAACAAGAGAACAACTATGAAAACACATTTGAGTTCCTTGAATTTGCTCCTGCTCACGGCCTGCTTGGCCAGCTTCGCGCCCACGGCCTCGGCGGCGGAGGCTGAAGAAGGCTTTAAATCGCTCTTCAATGGCAAAGACTTGACCGGCTGGGATGGGAATCCAAAACTGTGGTCCGTCCAAGATGGTTGCATTACCGGCCAGACCACCGCTGACAATCCCACCAAAGGGAACACGTTCCTGATTTACACCGGCGGTCCGGTGGACGATTTCGAGTTGCGCCTGTCCTACAAGATCGTCGGCGGCAATTCCGGGATTCAATATCGCAGCAAAGTCGTCAACCAGAAGAATTGGGTGGTGGGCGGATATCAAGGCGACTTCGCAGCGGAGAAGACCTATTCGGGAATTCTTTACGACGAAGCGGGCGTGGCCGGCGGGCGCGGCATTATGGCGGGCCGCGGCGAGAAAGTGGTTTGGACCGCCGAAGGCAAGAAGCAAGTAACCGGCAGCACGGGCAAGACCTCCGAAGAACTGCAGGCCGGCATCAAGCACGAAGATTGGAATGAGTACGTGATCCTCGCCAAAGGCAACCACTTCATTCACAAAATCAATGGCAATGTCACCGTGGACGTGACGGACGAGGATGCGCAAAAGCAACTCAAGTCCGGAGTTCTCGCCCTGCAACTTCACGCCGGGCCTCCCATGATGGTCCAGTTCAAGGACATTCGCATTAAGCCGCTGAAATAGGCCTCGGAGCCAGGGAGGCTTTATTGCCATTGTTTTGGGCGTGTCGTTGCATTACGTTTCTGGGAAATGAGAGTCTTCATAAGCTATGCGATGCCGGATGCTGAACTGGCGCGGAAGGTTGCCGATGGACTACGGCGTGAAGGGTTGAGCGTTTGGCTGGCCGACCAGGAGATATTACCGGGAGACAACTGGGCGGAGAAAGTTTCGCAAGCGTTGAACGAATCGCAGGCGATGGTGGTGTTGATCACGTCCGAGACGTTCCGGTCCCGTGCCGTGATGCGCGAGATCGAATTTGCCTTGGGCAACAAAGAATACCGTCAGCGCCTGATTCCTGTGGTCATCGAATCGGAACGGATACCGGATGAGACCATTCCGTGGATTCTGCGGCGATACCAGATGGTTCGTGTGCCGGAAGGAGGGCGGATCGCGGATTGTGTCAGCGAGATTAAGCGGGCCTTGCTTGTGACAGCCTGAGCGACCAAAGCATGGCCGCGATTCCCACAGAAGTCTCTCGTCATGGACGCTGCCTGCGTTCCAGATGATTGGCTTCGACGAAGGTTTTGACGTTGGTTGCCGAAATCTGTTACGAATCTGGGGAATTGGCTATCAGAAACCGATGACATGAAAACAATACTTCTCGCTCTTGCATTCTTTGCGGTCGCGGCCCACAGCGCTGCCGCCGACAAGAAACTTGTGTTAATCGCCGGCACTCCCAGCCACGGTCCCGGTGACCACGAACATCGTGCCGGTTGTTTGCTGTTGCAGAAATGCCTGAACAACGTGCCCGGCCTGCAAGTCGTTGTCGTCACCAATGGCTGGCCCAAAGACCTGCAAATCTTCGATGGCGCGGATGCGGTCGCCATTTATTGCGATGGTGGCGGCGGACATCCCTTCATCCAGGGCGACCGCCTGAAAGTCATCGGTGACCTGGCGAAGAAAGGCGTCGGCGTCGGCTGCCTGCACTACGGGGTCGAAGTGCCCAAGGAGAAGGGCGGACCGGAGTTTCTGCAATGGATTGGGGGCTACTTCGAGACTTTTTGGTCGGTCAACCCGCACTGGGACGCCGATTTCAAGGAATTGCCCACGCATCCGATCACTCACGGAGTCAAGCCGTTCAAGATCCGGGATGAATGGTACTACCACATGCGCTTCCCGGAGAACATGAAGAACGTCACGGCCATTTTGACCGCCGTCCCGCCCGACAGCACCCGAGGCCGGCCCGGAGCCAATGATCCTCACGGCGGCAATCCCGAAGTGCAAAAGCATCAAGGCAAACCGGAGCACGTCATGTGGGCCGTCGAACGCCCGGACGGCGGACGCGGCTTCGGCTTCACCGGCGGCCATTTCCACAAGAACTGGGGCAACGATGACTTCCGCAAGACGGCACTCAACGCGTTGCTCTGGATCGCCAAGGTCGAAGTGCCCAAAGACGGCGTGGCCTCGACGGTGACCGCCGAAGAATTGGCGGCGAACCTCGATCCAAAGCCGGCCAGAAGATAGGTGATGAGGATCTCAGCGGCACTGCGAACAGCGTATAGGCCGGTCATGGCGTTGGTGCTCTCGCTTGCGGTTTGGCAGGGCTGGGCGGCGCAGCCGAAGCCTTTGGGCAAGCTGACCAATTGCCGGTATGTCACGGCGGATTACAATGATGGCGACAGTTTTCACGTGCGTTCCGACCGCAGCGATTTCGTTCTTCGGCTTTACTTTGTGGACGCGCCTGAGACTACTCTGCGTGATGCGGTGCGGACGCAGGAGCAGCGTCAATATTTTGATGTGACTTCCGATGAGACGATAGACGCCGGGTTGAAAGCGAAAGAGGCGGTGCATGACATGTTGCAGCAGCCCTTCGTGGTCTGGACGCGCCGGGCGACCGCCCCAGGCCGGAGCCAGTTGCCCCGCTATTACGGGTTGGTGGAGGTCAAAGGCACGAACCTGACCGAATGGTTGGTCAGCAAAGGCTTGGCGCGAGTCAAAGGCGTTCGCACCCAATTACCCGACGGCCAAAAGTCGAAAACGTACCTGGAAAAACTCCGCAAGCTGGAAAAGGAAGCCAAAGAAAAGCGAGCCGGGATTTGGGCGTTCTCGAAAACAAGCAACTCAGACAAAATCCCGCCAAAGAAATAATGTATGAACCTCATTCGCACTCTCTCTGTTCTCATCCTCGGCTCGGCTAGGAGCGCAGGTGTCCAACCTGCGCGCGTCATTCACACTCTCCGTATGCTCATCCTCTGCGCGGTCACCCTGACTGCGGCGGCGGCCGACAAGAAACTGGTCCTGATCGCTGGCAAACCGAGTCACGGCCCCGGCGACCATGAATTCCGCGCCGGCTGCCTGCTGCTCAAGAAGTGTCTCGATCAAGTCCCCGGCCTTACTTCAGCGGTTTATTCCAATGGCTGGCCGCACGAAGCCAATGCCTTCGTCGATGCCGACGCCATCCTCATTTTCTCCGACGGCGGCGGTGGCCACCCGGCGATTCAAGGCGATCATGCGAAAATCCTGGGCGAGCTGACGAAAAAAGGCATTAGCCTTGGTCTGGCTCATTACGCGGTGGAAGTGCCCAAGGAGAAGGGTGGCGCGGAGTTCCTTGATTGGATTGGCGGCTATTACGAACACCTCTTCTCCTGCAACCCAATGTGGTCGCCGGATTTCCAGAAATTCCCCGATCACCCCATCACGCGCGGCGTGCAGCCCTTCAGCATCCGCGATGAATGGTACATGAACATGCGTTTTCGTCCGGAGATGAAAGGCATCACGCCCATTCTCCTGGCCAAACCTTCGGATCAAGTTCGCAAAGGCCCTTACGTTTATCCGCAAGGCCCTTACGAACACATCGTGGCGGCCAGTGGCCGCGATGAAGCGATGATGTGGGCCGTGGAACGCGCCGACGGCGGGCGCGGTTTCGGCTTCACGGGCGGGCATTTTCACAAGAACTGGGGCAATGAGAATTTCCGCAAGGTGATGTTGAACGCCTTGCTCTGGCTGGCCAAAGTCGAGGTGCCGGCTCAAGGCGTCCCCTCCAGCGTGACCACCGAAGACTTGCAGCAGAATCTTGATCCCAAAGGACAAAAGCCGCGCGCTTCTGCAGCCGGGCCGCAACCCCGCCTGGAAGCAGCCCGTGCCCAACTCAAAGCCACGACATCAATTCCGCCCTCACCTTTGCCCAGCTCTCGCCCCGGCGGGAGAGGATGATCTAGCCCGACTATTACCGTCCTCCGTCCACGTATTCGGCGACGAATTTTTTGAACTTCTCAAAGTTGGCCGGGGCGAAATCACGCACGACAATCGCGTTCTTGCCGATGACTTTGACGGTGAGCTTCTGCGCGTTGGCGATGGCGCGGAGAGCCGCCGCGTTGGTTTCATAAATGGCATCCTCCATCACGATCCCTTTCTTTTCCTTGCGCGTATTCAGACTGCCCAGTCCGGGGAATCGCATTTCCTGGCCGTCGGCCAGCACCACCAATGTTTTGCCCGGCAGAATATCGAGCCAGCCTGTCTCGCTCGTGGCTTGGTAATGCACTTCCAGGTAATACGTAAAATTCCGCACATCGGTAAACACGCGCGAGGCATTCAGCCAAACCAGTTCCCGGCTTGGCTCCTTGGATTCCAACAGGTTTTCTGGGATGAAATCGGTCCGGAGGCCGCTCACGGTATCGGTGTAGGTTGCCACTGGCGGCACCGGCGTGGCGCATCCTGCCAGCAGACTCAGCAGGATCAAAAAAGCGCAGTCTCTTTTTTTCATGTTACCTTTCATTTGACACGTCTGGCATCACGCGGGAACGTTTCGGCGCGATACTAACACGACTGGCCCCGTTGCAAACGATTTCTTTTGGACTTCAGGCTGCGGCTTTCGGCTTTCCGCTTTCGGCCTTCAGATTTCGGTCTTCGATTTTCAGCCTTCAGCCTTCAGCCTTCAGCCTTCAGCCTTCAGCCTTTGGCCTTCAAGGCGCCCCTGGGCGGTTGAGGTCCAGCAGCAGACGATAAGCGTCCCGGAAACGAGGCGCCTCTTCCAAAGCCTGGAGCACATGCCGTTTGGCGGCGGGATCGCCCGTTTGATGCAGGAGGCGCGCCAGCCGAAAGTGGATTTCCGCCACTTCGGGCGGATCGAGCAACAGCAAAGTCCGATAGGAAGAAATAGCATCCTCTCTTTTTCCCTGCTCTTCACTGGCGCGCCCCAGATACCGGTGGGGCTGTGGCAGCAGCGGGTTGACCGCCAGCAGGCGCTGGGCGTTGCGGGCTGCCGCGGGCCAATCCTGGCTCAGCGCCGCCATCTCCATCAACCGGAGGAACGCTTCCACCGCGTCGGGATCGCGCGCCGCCAGCTTGGCCAGGGTTTCGCGCTCCGGCTCGGTTTCGCCGAGCGCCCGATGCGCTGCGGCCAGCAGGGCGTAGGCATTGTCAGCGCCGGTCTGTTCCGGGTAAAGTTCGATCAGCTTTTGCAGGGGCGCTTTGGCTTCCTGCCAATTGCGCTCGGCGATCAATTTCTTGCCGCGCCGGATCAAGGTCCAGTAGTTGTTTGGATGCAGCAGTTCCCAACCGGCCTCATCCTCAACCAACGATTTGCCGGCCGGCTTTTCCCAATTCAGGCCGGGAGCCAATTGCTCAGCCTGTTCGCGGGCATAAGCGGCAAAGTCGCGCTCGATGTTGTCCAGCGGTCCGAGGCGCTTTTCCATGGCCTGGTTAATGGGTGTTCCCTGGGCCAGCTCGGCCAGCAATTGCTGCAGGCGTTCGAGTCCAAATTGTTTGATCAGGAACTCGACCACCAGGGAAGATTCATAATAGGCGAATTGCAGGTCCTCGCCGTCTTGGGCCGTGAGAAAAGCCGCGCTTAGATCGCGCACCGGCTTTAAGCCGCCGCCCAGGATCAATTCCCGATAATGGGGACTCATGGTTTGGCCCCAGACCGGATTCGCCTGCCGCTCTTCGTACACGGAAATGCCCTCGCTGAGCCAGCGCGGCATCCTGTTGCGGGTCAATTGCAGCGTCACGACATGACAAAACTCGTGCCAAAGCACCGCCTGCCAATTGGCGGGATTGGCCGCCTGCGAAGCCGGGCTGTTGGCCGTGATGACCGAGCCAAAGCAAACGCCGAGGAAACCGGCGCCGCCCGGCATGCCAAAGGTCCGCACCGCAAAATCTCTCTGTTCCGGAAAAACCTCGACTGTGGTCGGTTGATCCAGCTTGAGGCCGTACTTCTGGCACAGGTTGGTCTTGGCCCGCCCCAGAAGCTGCAAAACCTCCTGGCCATAGACGGCGGCCTCGTGCGCAGACATGCGCACGATAAACTCGTCATTCGTCAGCGTCTGGAACTTCGCGAGGCTCTCCTGCAGCGTAACCAGGTTGTAGGCCGCCACGTCGTAGGCATCGGCTTGATAGACTTCTTCGGCCAGCTTCCAGCCTTCTTTCTCTTCACCCAGGCGCAGCAGGTCCTGGGCAAGCTGGATTTTGGCGGGCAAAAACTTGGGATCAAATCGCAAGGCCTGACGCTGATAGCCGGACCCTTCGGCAAAACGGTATTTCTGGGAGATTTTCTGTCCAATGAGATAATCCACAGCCGGATTGGTATTCCAGTGCGCCAAGGCTTGCTGATGCGCTTTGGCTTCGCCTTCCGGTTCGCCGCGCACATGATGCAGCACGCTGCGATAGGCCCAGGCTTCAGGCGAGTGCGGATTGACCGCCAGCGCTTTCGCCACGGTTTTCTCCGCCGCGGCATATTCCTCCGCATCGATCAGGTGGTCGGCCAGCAGCAGGAGGCTCGGCACGTGATTGGTGTTGTGGCGCAGGGCTGTCTCCAGCGCCTGGATCATTTCCGGACGGTCGCTGGGCGCATAGGCTTGGGCGCGGCCAAAATGGAAATCGGGTTCTTCCGGAAACTGTTTCAGGCCTTCCTCAAAAATTTTGGCGGCCAGGGCATAATCGTATTTGGCCAGGGCCACCTCGCCGCTGGCCGTATAAGCCTCACGAGACTTCGGATCCGCCTTCTTGGCCGTATCAAAGAAATTTTCCAGCACCAGGCGGGGGTCTGCTCCGAGCAATAGCGCCGCGCGGCCCAGCGCCACCAGGTTGGCCGGGTCGCGGTAGCCCCATCGCCGGCTCCCGCCCAGTTCGTTAATCTCCCTCAGCAGAGCAGCCGCCTGTTCACGCTGGCCGTTGTGCAGACAAACCTCGCGCCCGATCAGACGAATGCGGATGCTGTACGGAGACCGTTTCAGGGCTGCAACGATGGACGTTTGGGCTTCCGGATACTTCCCGGTGTCGAGCAACGACCTGGCCAGCAAAATGGGCCATTCTTCATCCCGTTCTTTCTCGAGAATGGCTTGCGCACAGAGCCGGATGCAGTCGCCATAGTCGCCGCCGATGAATTTCTTGCGCGCCTCCTCCAGCTCGACGCCGGAGGCGGAGACAAGGCAAAACATCAGGACAAAAGTCCAACCGATCCAAGCCGTGGCGCAGTCGCCGGGCCGGAGCGGCCTGTCCGGTTTCTCGTTCACCAGGGTCCTGGCCTCATTTGAGAACATCTTCACACCTAAGCGCAATCGGACTCTGGACGCAAGGGCGACTGCAACTAAACCAAGGGTGATCATTCGGAGTCATTCCGAGACCTCTTCGACCAGGGCGCCGGCTGGCCGCCCTGTTTTGCCGAATTTGATTTCCGGGAGGAGAAGAACGCTGGAGAGCACAATCAAACCGACGCTGATCAGCCCCAGTTTCTCAATGGACAATACCGCGACCACATGAAATGCGACCAGCGGCGCCAGCAAGCCTCGCACGCCCGTGAAAAAAGTATGGACGGACATGTAATCCGCCACCCGCTCGGGCGGGGCAAATTTGGTGACCCACAAACTCCAGGCCACGTCGCCGCCGGCGTTGGAAATGCCAAAGACAATCGATCCCAAAATCAGGCCGCGCAGATCGTGGCTGGTAAAGAAAGCCGGAATTCCCACCGCGAAACCGGTGTTCAGGACCACTCTCAAGATGAAGAAGTTCATCCGGTCAAAAAGCCACCCCCAAATCGGACTCAGAATCAACCGCGCCAGGTTTGGGATGACGCCGGTGAAGAAGGCGATTTCGCCCACCGTCAAAACCAGCCCGTATTTTGGGTTGGCCAGGAATTCGACTCGCATCGGGATCATCATCAAATTGGCGAACCCCATCAGCATCCAGCAAACCAAGGTGCGCCGGAACAGGGAGTCTGCCCTGACGAAACGCCAGGAACGAAAGGGATGGGTTCCCCCGTCCGAGGTCAGAGGCCGGGAGGGATAGCGCGCCAGAAGGAAACTGGCCACGGCAAAAGCCAGAGCAAAAACGAGGAGCAAAGCGCGGAAGCTGGCGATTTGTCCGGAGAGGGCGCGGCCGGCCAGTTCGCTGAACAACGCGGCCGTGGCAATGCGAATCATGACCGTCCTGGAGAATAGCCGGCCCCGCATGACCTCCGGATAATTCTCCTGGTAAATCTGCGTGAGGAGCGGAATCGCCGCGGCGGAGGCCGTCAGGGCCAGCACACTGCCGGCAATAAAGACGGGCAGAAGCGGCCACAGGGCCATGAGCAAAAAGCAGGTGGCGCCCGCCGCCGCCAGCCGGCTGGCGGCCGTCGCGGTGGACCAGCCCAGCCTGGCCACACTCGACACCACCAGGGGAGTGAGCATCAACCCCAGGCTTCCCCCGCCCGCCACGAGCGCTTTGGCGGTCGCGCCGGCCTGAAACCAACGCACCGCGATCAGCAGCAGAAAGGTCGTGCCGGCCGTTTCGAGAATGCCTGAAGCCACCGCCCGCCATCGTTCGTAGCGGTAGGTCAATTCGGTGCGAGTCCGGGCCGTCATCGCCGCGCAGGTTACCCGGCCAGGGACCGGCACTGCAAAAACTAAAATTGAAGTGTGCAGATCGTGTCATAATTGTGACACTTTTTGCGCAAATCTTTCTGAACTGAACTCAGGCTGATTCCGATTGCCTTTGGCTGAGGACAGCCCTACAAGGTAAGTGAAATGGCGGATACCCTTCGGGCGATGCTTTTCCCTATTGAGCCGGCGTGCCGCCCGCCATTGGCAGATAAACCGAAAAGAGAGTCCCGTGGCCGAACTCGGAATGAACCTGGATGACGCCTTTAGATTGCTCGACCAAACGCCGCACGATAGAGAGGCCCAGTCCGGTGCCCTGGCCGGGAGGTTTGGTCGTAAAATAGGGCTCAAAAATGCGGCCCATAATCTCCGGCGCAATGCCGGGTCCATCGTCTTCCACAGATAAAGCCAGCAGGGGCGCTTTGTTATGAAAGGCTTCGCGGTTCAGGAAGCGGTCCTGAGGTCCTTCCTTGAGATCGGTGAGCGGGAGCGGCTCGGCAAGGAGGCGGGCCTGCACTTCGACCCGGTGTGATTGCGCCGTGCTTTGCAGGGCGTTGATGGTCAAATTCAAAAGAATCTGAATCAAATCAGTGCCATTAATTTGCGTGCAAATATCCTTCTCCAACAGCCGGACAGTTAACTGATGTCGATGCGCATGCGGATGCACTTTCAACAGTTCCTGCAAGTCGCTCAAGATTTGATTGACCGCTATCTCGGTCTTGTCCGCCCTCTCACCCCGCAAAAAGCTGAGATACCGCCGGGAGATATCGATGCAATTGCTCACTTGCCGGGTCATGCGGGCCAGGCGATCGCGGATGATGGCCAAGTCTTCCCCTTCGACCTTGCTGACGTTCTTGATGCGTTGATTGATGACTTCAATGAAACCCGAAATGATGGTAATCGGACCATTGATATCATGCACAATGCTGGCGTAAATCTCGCCCCGGGTCCGGGCGATCTCTTCCCGCAATTGCTGGTTATGAATTTCCTCCTGGAGCTCCTTCAGCTTTTCATTGTTCGAGCGAATCTCGTCCGAGATCGACCGGCGCTGCATGGCCATGCCGACCGCGTCGCGCAAGGTGGCAATGTCAAAGGGCTTGGTCAGGTAATCGCAGGCTCCCAGCCGCAGAGCCTGGCGGGCGGTCTCCAGCGTTTCGTAGGCGGTCAGCATGACCACTTCGATGGCCGGATCGATTTCTTTGAGGTGCTTCAGGAGGTCGATGCCCGACATGCCAAACATGCGAATATCCAGGACGGCGGCGTCCACGGTCTGGTGCCGGGCGTGTTCCATGGCTTGCAGGCCGTCGTTTGCCATCAGAATCTGATACTCCTCCTTGAAAACGATGCGGATGGATTGGCGCGGTCCCTCCTCGTCGTCCACGATCAACAACACGCGCTTCGGGTTTCGATCCGTGGGCGAGCGTTTGGGTTCAGAAGGTGTATCCGAGAGAAAAGGTGAGGGCATGGCTGATAAACCGGTATCGACCGTCGGCCAGTTCGCCGGCGGTCGAAGGAGCGCTGTTATTCACGGTCCTGGATGGGCCATAGGCCAGTTGATAGGCTGCGTCCCAGCGAAATTGTCGGCCCTTTCGTCCCACGCCCACACTGAAAACGTGGCGATCGGAATCGGGAACAATAGGGTTAAAATTGGCGTCCGGGACCGAGTTTTCGCTGTAGATGTATCCGGCGCTGAGCGCGTAACCTTTGTCAAAATAACGGGTCAGGCCCCACTCATAGAAAAAGCTGGAGCGCCAGTTAAAGGCTTGGGCGGGAAGATTTCCGGCCGCCCGCTGCAGGGTGATGCTGTCCAGTCGATCCCAGTCCGTCCAATCGACATCAAACTCGAAGTTCCAAACGGGGCTGGGCCGAAAAGACCATCCCGCCACCACGTGCTGCGGAAATGGAAAGCGGATGCTGGCCGACGATTGGCCGGCCAGGAAAGCGGGAATGGGTCCTTGGCCTTCGGTATGGCCGCGGAAGTTCTGGGTGGTCTGGCTGCGATAGCTGGCCCCAAACGAATGTTGAGCGTGCGGCTGCCAGAGAAGCCCGGCGTTGAAGCCAATATCGGTGCCATCGCCTTTGAACTTCAATTGATCGCCGACCAGAGATGGGGTTGGATAAACTCCTTGCCGCAAATCGGCTTCGGCATAATTCAAGGTCGGACCGGCGGCCAAGGACAATCGAGGTGCGATTTCCCACGCCACAATGGATTGAGCGTCAGGTAAGTAATGCGCGCTTTGGTGGCAAAGGTGCGGATGCCCGTGTTGTCCGGCCATTCCAAGCCCAAACCGTACGGCGAGTAAAAACCAAGTCCGTAAGAGAGGGGCTGTTCTTTGGGTGAGCAAACAAAAAACACTTGGGGCGCCACTTGGACTTCGTCTTTCGTATCGCTCTCCGTTCCAGTCAGTTGGGCAGTGTAGGCGGAATGCAGCGTGATGGCGTAAAAGCCGGCCCGGAAATTCTGCCCCTCCAGTTGCGTGATGCCGGCCGGGTTGTAATAGATGGCCGATGGATTGTCCGCCGTCGCGACAAAGGCATTGCCCCGGGCTGTGGCCAGCGGGTCTTGGTCGGCGATGCGGATTCCCAGCCCATGAACCAGGCACGGCCAGCAACAACTGCTCAGGAGCAGGAGACGGAGCTTCGATTTCATCTGCAAACCACTCTGAATACGCGTAACGATGGCCAACAAAGAGCCATAGATGCTGAGGCGAAGCAACCAATTTTTTTCGAGAAAAAGCAGGATGGGCCAGGCGCGGCACTCTCCGCACCTCGTCTCGGCCTGGCTTTCCGGAAAACCTTGCGGCCCGAAGATCAGGATCGCAGAGGCCGGGAAGTTCCCTGATCCAACGCGGAAATAGCAGAATGAAAACCGTCCTCCTCCCGCGAAGAATCCAGGGGAAGCAGGCAAACCACGCAACCTCCCTGG
Organism: uncultured Verrucomicrobiota bacterium; assembly: GCA_964363225.1. Classification (GTDB taxonomy): domain Bacteria; phylum Verrucomicrobiota; class Verrucomicrobiia; order Limisphaerales; family CAYIIH01; genus CAYIIH01. The sequence goes on from CAYIIH010000002.1 coordinate 87,262, forward strand.
CCCGGCGAAGAGGGCGAGATGTCGATTTTGCCCTGATGGGCCTCCAGGATTCTACGGGCCACCGTCAGCCCGGATGCCGAGGCCGACATTGCGCGTGGAGAAGAAGGGTTCCTGCGCCTTTAAAGCGGTTTCCGTGGTGAAGCCATTCCCCGAGTCGCGGATCGCCAGGCGCAGCCAGGGACGGCCTTGGGCATCGGTCTCCGTGACGCTTTCCACTCGGACGCGGGGATGGATCGGATTGGCCTGCAGCGCATTCAACATGACTTCGGCCAAGGCATGCCTGAGGCCCGCGCGGCTGGCATAAACCGCCGCCGCTATCCCGTCCCCTTCGCATTGCACTTCGGCCGGGCCCGCCGGAGCGTATTCTTTCGCTTCGCCAAAGGCTTCCTCGATCAGTTCCCGCACCGGAACCAATTCGGCGGGTCCGGCCGTATCCCGCGCCAGGAGAATCATCTGGTTGGCTAGGCGGCTGATACGCTTGACGGTGTCAGCCATGGCCCCGGCCAAAGAGGCCTGGAAATCGGGATCTTCGCGCTTTTCGGCCAGCAGTTGCTGATGGGTCGAGAGCGGCACCAACGAATTGCCGATCTCGTGAGCCAGATGCTCGGCCATGGATTTGATCAACCGCAGTTTGGACGTCTCAACCTCGAGTTGCCGGGTGCGTTCCTGCTGCGTGGCGTCTTCGATGGAAAGGAGGACCGCGTTGGCCGCGAGTGAGTTCAGTTGTTTGAAAGAGCTGATCGAAACTCGATAAACGGCTCCCGGAATGTCCGGCGGCGAATATTCGAAGGGAGGGCAGGAAACACCTGTTTTCAAAACCTCAAAGGCTTTGCTCCCCAGCACTTGGGGCAGATGGCTGAACTCTAAACGCGTCGTCGCCGGCCGGCCCGGTAGAAAAAACCGGCTGGCCGCCAGGTTGGTTTGGACAATGTCCAGGTTGCGATCCACCACGACGCAGCCGCTGCCCAACTGGCTTAGAATAGCCTCCATGATTTCATGGTTGACGGCCAATTGGTCATGCAACCAACTGTTTTTGACGGCCAGCCCTAATCCCTCCAGGAGATGGAAGATCAAGGCCAGCTCCTCATTGGTAAACGGCTCCTCCGTCAGCCGTGTGTCAAAGACAGCCACCCCAAGAAACGATTCGCGATCCAAAATGGGAATGGCCAGTTGCGCCCCCAAAAGTTCGAATTCCTTTTGCATCTCGCGGTTCCGCAAGGCTTCTTCGCTGTCGCGCCTCAGGATGCGTCCGTGACGGCAGGCATAGCCGCCGATGCCGCGGTCAAGCGACAATTCAAAATGCTCGAACAGCCCGTGAGCCAGCCCCATGGCGCAGGCCGAACGGAGACCGCGGTCTTCGCTGGCAGCGGCATTCCGGAACGCGCCGGCCGGTTTGCGCAGGAAGATGGCGGCTCGATTCACGCCGAGAATCTCGCGCAACAAAAGCAAGAACTGATTTAACAGCGCCTCCGTTCTCAGGCTGTGAGTGAGCATGGCCGAAAAATCGCGCAACGCTTCCAAGGTTTGCACCGGTTTGCGGGAGGATTCGGCCGCCGGCTCTCTCTGGCGGGCAGGCGCGGGAAACGGAGCGGGCGGAGGGGCGTCACTTGGCCACAGCCGGCCGAGCAGCGCCTGGAGCAATCGACCGCGAATGGGTTTGGCCAGGATATGCCGGACGCCCAGCAAATAGGCTTCTTCTTCCCATTCCCACTGCCGGGCGGCGGCAAACATGATGATGGGACAGTCGGGTTTGAAAGTACGGAGCTGCTGGACCACGCGAATGGGCGCGATATCCGTCAGGTCCGCGTCCACGAGGCAGGCATCGATCATCCCGCTGGCCAGAAGCGACTCGGTTTTCAGCACCGTTTCCATCAGTACTAAACGATAATTCTGAGCATCCAGGACAGCGCGAATGGCGGGTTCGAACCCTGAAGATTTGGCCAGAATCAACAAGGTTTTCATGGCGAGACTGCCGCGGCCTGAGTCCGGTTCCGGACCTGGTAATTGGGCAAATCGACCTGCACCATCGTCCCCTTGCTCTCCTGACTTTCAATCGTCAGATTGCCATCGTGCAGATGAACGATTTTGCGGCAAATAGCCAACCCGAGTCCAAAGCCGCGCTGTTCGCTGCCCCGATCCTTGGTCGTAAAGTAAGGGATGAGAACCCGTTTCAAATTCTCGCGGCTGATGCCTTCTCCGTGATCGATGATTTGCAGCCGATACCACGCGCGGTCTGCGCTGCTGCGGACGAGATGAATCAGCCTGACCTCGATTTCGGATGCGGAGGGCGAGGCGTCAATGGCATTGGCCAGCAAGTTGGTGATCAACCGCTGGATCAAAACCGAATCCATCTCGATCTCGGCGGGCGGCATGCTGTGGCAGTGGATTGTCACCCCTTTTTGTCTGGCGCGCGGTTGAGCCAGCTCGGCGGCCTGCAGAGTGGTTTGAGCCAGGCAACCGATGGCAAACTGGGGCGTCTGCGTGTTGGAAAAAAAGAGGGCTTCCTTGATGTAGGCCCGGATGGTTTCGGCATTCAGGGTGACGATGGGCAGCAATTCAGCCGTGCCGGTTCCGGGCATAGCTTCCTCCCGGACCAACTGCAGGTAAGTCCAGATGGGCGTCATCAAATTATTCAAGTCATGCGCCATGCCCCGGGACATTAAGCCCAGCAAATCCATTTCCTGAGACAAGAGAATCTGGTTCTTGAGCCGAATTTGATTGAGATGCAAGCTCAGGTTTTTGACCAGCGAAGTCAGCAGTTGCAAATCATGCGGCGTGAAGGGCTCGCCGCTGGCTTTTTCGCCGATCAAAAACAGCCCGAAAGGTTCGTCGTCCGAAAAAAGCGGAAAGCAGAACTCGGGATCAAAATCTTTAAATTGGTCCCGTGTCGCTCGCTCCAGATCAGTTTCGCCCGGCATCGCGTAAGCGATTTTGAACGGCATATAATCGATCCGGGAATTCTGGAACAGCTTAAAGATAGGCGAATCCCCCTCAGCTTGGGCAATAGTGTTTCCGGCCGTTCCGGATGCGACCGGAACAGGGAAAAGGTCCGCATCTTCTCATCCAGGACAACGATCTGGTAACTGCGGACCTTGATGGTCTTGACCAGCAGATCGTGCAAACCATCCAGGAGGGAGGTGGAATCGGTGTACCATTGCATGGACTGCACGAAGCCCTGGATTTGGTCGTGGTACTCGAACCGGTCGCCCAGAATCCGCCGTTCCAAACGATCCACGCCGGTCCCAAACAGACGCGGGAAGAAAAATGAAGCAATCGCCGCGCTAAAGAGCAGGATGATCAAGGCGCTGGCAAAGGAAAACGGCGTGAATTCCTCCCGGAAAAGCGTCGCGACAAAGGCCAGCAACACAAAACCGGTAAAAAACAGAAACAAAAGCCGGACGATGTGCGCGGCCCACTTGCTCAGGGTCACGTGCAAATCCAGCAACTGGTGCTGCAGCACGCTGTAGCCTACCACGATGACGTAAAACACCGCCCCGATATTCCCGAATGGATAAATCTTGATTTGAGTATAAGGATAATAATCGTAATCTAAAATCGGCAGGAGATCATTGGTCCCCAGCACCAACAAAATGGCATAGGCCAGCAACAAAGAGCGAACGCGCTTGCGGTGCAGCGGCGCCAAATGCCGCTGCTTGTGGTAGAGCAACGTCATCGTGGCCGAAGTGGAAACGGCGTAGAGCACCAAATAGGCCCAGAAACCCGGACCGGCCACGGAGTAATACGCGAAGCCAAAGTCGCGCACCCCCGCGATGAATCGCCCTGCAAACAAGCTGCCCAGCAAAGCAAAATGCAGCAGGTAAAGAATGGGTAACAACGGACCTATCGAAATCCGGGCAATGAGCAAGGTCAGATGAAGATTGCTGATCGGGAGCAGAATCACTCCGCACTGCAAAACATAGGCCCAAAACAAAGCGTCCTCCGGATTCTGAGAGCGGGTGAGGAAGTAGGCCCCGAGGTTCCACGTCGTCACAGCGCTGCCCCACAAAAAATAAACCCGGTTCACCGTCGCACGCAAGTCGCGGCTCAGGACAAACAGAGTCAGGGCCAGGTTGCAGATGACGGCAATGAGCGGGGTTAACTCGGAGTATTTCATGGCCGGCCGTCGCAGGCTCGCAGGATTAAACAGGCATTCTTGCCCCCGAAACCGGCGCTCAAATTCATGGCCGTCCGCACGGGATAAGGACGAGGCTTTTGCGGAACGTAATCCAGATCGCAACCTTCCTCCGGCTCGGTCAGGTTGATCGTCGGTGGAATCTCCTGGTATTTGATGGCCAGGGCCGTGATGACGGTCTCCGCCGCGCCGGACGCTCCCATCATGTGTCCGGTGACCGGTTTGGTGGAACTGACCGCCAAACGGCTGGAATGCTCGCCGAAGACCGCTTTAATGGCTTTGGTTTCGATGGTGTCATTCATGAGCGTGGCCGAGCCATGCCCGTTGATGTAATCGATTTCCGCCGGATGAACGCGCGCGTCTCGCAACGCTTTTTGCATGGACCGCCGAAAACCGAGGCCATCCGGACGCGAATCGGTCGGATGGTACGCTTCGCAACTGCGTCCGTGCCCCAGGACTTCCGCATAAATCCTGGCCCCTCGGCTTAAGGCATGAGATAGTTCCTCCAGGATCAGGAAGGCCGCGCCTTCGCCAAGCAAAAACCCGTCGCGCGTGCGGTCGTAGGGCCGCATGGCTTCCCGGGGAGTTTCATTGCGGCGCGACATGACTTTGAGAAGGGAAAGCCCGGCGTACATCGGCTCGATCATCATATTGTCGGTAGCCCCTGCGACCATAACATCCACCTCATCGTCGCGAATCATCCGCTGGGCGTAGCCGATGGCGTCATTGCCGGAAGCACATCCGGAGCAATAGGTTATGGCGTGTCCTTTGATGCCCAGGTGAAGCGCCAGGCGGCGGCTGCCCTCCCCGCAGTAGCCGTTCACCACCGTCAGCGGGCTGAGCAGCCGAAAACCATCATTGTCCACATAATTCTGGTAACCTTTCAAAACGCTCTCCATCGAACTGACGGTCGTCCCTTCCACCACACCGATTCGGTCCGGGTCCATTGCTTGGAAATCGATGGCGGCGTCCCTCACGGCCAGTGTGGCTGCCGCCAAAGCGTATTGGGTGGAAAGATCGCAACGCCGCGCCATTTTCGAATCCATATAGTGCCGGCTGTCGAAGCGCTTGACTTCAGCGGCAATTTTGTTCGGCAATTTGGCCGTGCTGAACTTGGTCACCGGCCCGGCGGCGCTCAGACCGTTGCGCACACTATGCCAGAAAGCCCCTAGGTCTTGTCCATTGGGCGCAATCACTCCCATGCCGGTGATAACGACGGAACGACGATACAATCCTGAATTCATCGGGATGGCGGCCATTTGTACGGAAACAAGGCCGGTGTGGTTCGTTGGTAGGCGCGATAGGCCTCGCCAAATTTATCCACGAGGGCTGCTTCCTCCAGTTTCAGTCTCGCCAGCAACACCGGCACAAATAGAACAGGAATGATCAGCAGCGAATAAAAGGCATTCAAAATCAAGCCGCCGGAAACGAGCTCCAAAAGCATCGAGAAGTAGGTCGGATGCCGCATCCATCGAAAAGGGCCGGCTTTGATCAACGGGTGGTGTTCCCGGATTTCAACATGCAAGCTCCAGTAAGGGCCGAGAGCGGCCATGGCCTGGCGCCGGATCCGAAAGGAAACCAGAGCGCAACCCCACCCCGCCAGGAACGTGGCCCAGCGCAGGCTTTCTCCACGCCAGAAAAACTCGGCGACAATGCTGACGAGCATGACCGTTCCGGCCAGGATGAACAGGCGCAACGTCAGTTTTTCCGGCACGGAACCTGGAATCGTGGAACGCTTGGTTCCCAATTCCCACATTCTGGCTGCATAGATGATGATGACGGAAGCAATGGGCAATCCAATGCAGATTGACTTCACGCTCGCCAGTTTATTCGATTGATTCTCGGGATTCAATCGCCAAGAACTCCACGCCGCCCTGTGGTCATGCGCAGCTTGCGCGGCGACAACTTATTAGCGTGACGCGCGCGGCAAGGCATTTTCTGTGCAGGCGAGGCGCGAACGACGAGCATAACTGCATTGATCTGTGAGGAGTGAGCAGCGAAGTCAGCGCGGAAAAGGACTGCCGCCCGGAGGTTGTTTAGTGAACAGTTCCGGCCACTCGCACGGGCAGATAGACAGTGAAGGCCGCCCCGTGCCCCGGCTGAGAGCGCACCCGAATCCCGCCATGACATTGCTGGACTAAACGCTGCACGATGGAGAGGCCCAGTCCGGTTCCCTTGCCTGAAGGTTTGGTCGTGAAATAGGGATCGAAAATCTTTCCCATTATTTCCGGTGGAATCCCCGGACCGTTGTCCTGCACTGAGACAGCCAAAAGCGGAGCTTGATTTTGAAAATGCTCGCGGTTCAGGAACATGGCATGGGGGCCGCTTTCCAGGTCGTGCAAGGGCAACGGCTCCAAAAGGCGACGCGCTTGTACTTCGACACGGTGCGGCTGAGAGGTGCTCTGGAGGGCGTTGATGGTCAAGTTCAGGAGAATCTGAATCAAGTCGGTGCCATTGATGCCGGTGGCCGCATCCTCGGCCAAGGGCCGGATGATGAGTTCGTTTCCCTTCGCATTGGGATGCACCTTGAGCAGTTCTTCGACGTCGCTCAAAACCTGGTTGATCCCCACCGAAATATGATTCGACGTGCCTTCGCTCAGAAAACTGAGGTAGCGCCGGGAAATCTCGATGCAATTGCAGACCTGGCGGGTGATGTGAGCCAAGCGATCCTTGATCATGCTCAGGTCTTCTCCTTCGATCCGGCTGGCGTGGCGGAGGCGTTGATTGATCACTTCCACAAAGCCGGCAATGACGGTGAGGGGGCCGTTAATATCGTGAATGATGCTGGCGTAAATCTCGCCTTGAGTCCGGGCGATTTCCTCGCGCATTTGTTGATGGCGGATTTCCTCCTGCAGCTCCAGCACTCTTTGGTTGCAGAACTGGATTTCGTTGGAAATGGCGCGGCGCTCCAGGGCATTGGCCACCGCCGCCCGTATGGTGGCCAGGTCCAGTGGTTTGCTTAGGTAATCGCATGCTCCCAGCCTGAGCGCTTGCTGGGCCGTCTCAATCGTTTCGTAAGCGGTGAGCATGATGACCTCGATGGCAGGATCGATCTTCTTGAGCTGGCTGAGAACTTCAATCCCCGACAGGCCGGCCATGCGGATGTCCAGGATGACGACATCAACGACTTGTTCCCGGATCAGGTCAAGCGCTCTAAAACCGTTTTCAGCCAGCAGAACATGGTATCCATCCTTGAAAACAATGGCCATGGCTGCTCGCGGTCCTTCATCGTCGTCCACGACCAGCAAGGTGCGCGGCCGACTGCGGGAGTCCACCCGAACCGGAGATCGCACGGACCTATCGAATGGAGAAACAGTCAACATCTCTAGCAACGGCTTAAAGACACGGCCACACTCTGAGAAAGACAGGCAAACCTTCACGCTTCATGCGAGGGATGAGTCTATAGCCGGGAGATTTAAAGGCAAGGCTTGTCTTGCGAGGCAAAAGTCCTGGTGGTGGCTGAGACATTCTCGTTCATGGCGAAAGATCATCGGCAATTTGTGCCCGGCGCTTTAGCCGCCAGGCTTTGGCCTGGATATTTTACACGCGTGAGCGTGCCTGCGGCTGTAGCGCA
>CAYIIH010000003.1:0-83418 GCA_964363225.1 uncultured Verrucomicrobiota bacterium
ATGCCCGGAATTACGACCGATCTCGCTCCTCTATGTCAGGAGTTCTGGAGTCAGGATGCTCGCCTTTCCAAGGACCACAAAACCAACCTGCCCAAGCTCGGCGACGCCGTGAGCAAGACGCTAAGGAAATACGGCTACGACGTGACTGTGTCGGGCCAAGGAGAGGGCGTTCGAGCCGGGTCTGACACGGCCAACGAAGATGCCTGCAAAGGGGAGGCCCAGAAGGTGGGGGCGCTCTTGAAGTGCGACGGCGTTCTGTCTAGCCGACTCGATGATTATGAATCCAGCTACAAAGGATTGTATCGGACGGATCGGCTGGAAATGCACTTCACGCTGCGAGAGACAAAAACTGGTGATCGCCTCTGGGAACATCACACGTCCTATCACAAGTCGTATGTCGGCGGCTTAGTCGGAAGCGCGATTGGTGGACCGAGTTGGATCATGGTGCTGGGACTTGACTGGGCGGGTTCGCTGCCCGTCACCAAGAAGCAAAGCCTGAATACTCTCGGACTGTGGTAGCTCTGAAATCCCCGATCTCCCGCCAGTGGGGAATCTACAATGCCACAGATGATACCTGGGTAGCGGAGGAACCATGAAAGGAACGGAGAGCCTATGAAAAATGCTTGGATCACATTCGCGGCGCGGTGGGGCGCCTCGGCGTTGCTGAGACTCCTGCCGATTACCGGCACTGGCCAGCCCGTCGTGCTCAGAGAGGGTATAGCGCCACCGGACACAACGCGGGGGCGGCACCGGTGGAGATGGGGTCTGCTGCTGGTGCTGGTCGGTGGGCTGGCGTTGACTTGTTCCCTTTCAGCCCAACCCGGCTCTTTAGACACCGACTTTGCCAGTAACCTGTCTTTGGCAATTGAAAACCCTGCGTTTGTAGATTGCCTCGCCTTTACCCCCGATGGCAGAGTCTATATCAGCGGTGCGTTCACTATGGTCAATGGAATCGTGCGGGGTAGCATTGCCCGGCTTCATGCGGACGGAACCATCGACGCTGGATTCAATCCGCTGCCCGGCGCCAACGCCGTGGTGACCGCGATGACCTTGCAGCCAGACGGCAAGATCCTTATTGGCGGTCCGTTTTGGGCAGTTAATGGCGTGTTCCGTTTGTCCCTGGCTCGGCTCCTGCCCGATGGGCGCCTGGACACCTCGTTTGATCCTGCGGTTCTGCTGTTGGAGGAGAGTCCGACTTGGATCAACGCCTTGGCCGTGCAATCCGATGGCAAGATTCTAGTGGCCGGAGACTTTACTGGAATCGGTGGCGTTACGCGTCCCGGCCTGGCACGCCTCGATGCCAGCGGACAGGTGGACGAAACTTTTCAAACTGGTTTTGGAACCGGCGCCACTATCGGCGCAGCCTTCATCCTGCCCGAGAACAAGATTCTGGTTGCGGGAACGTTCGGGACACCAGCCTTGGACGATCTTCATGGACTTGCCCGCCTCAATCCGGACGGCTCTGCCGATACTACCTTCAAACCTGACCTCGGAACCAACAGCGCCTCGGCGCATGTCCACGCGGCAGCAGTGTTGCCGGATGGCCGGTTCGTTGTCTTGATCAGCTATCCGGATACTGTCCAAGGAGCTGCAGGAACTTCTTGGCAATTGATCCGGTTGAAAGCCGATGGGTCTTTCGACATGGCTTCTGGTCCTATAGACGCGGTCACGGGAGGGCCGCTGCTTGGTAGCCCTTTCGTTCAAATGTTGGCGGTGACCTCGAGCGGTGGAGTGTTGCTCGGCGGCAACGGGCCATGGCGCTTGCGTGATGGTGTCGTCCGTGACTTGGCCCGCTTTAACGCGAACCTCCAACCGGATACCAGCTTTGCTCCGACGCTAAGCAGTTTTTATCCGTGGGCTTATCCGTGGGCGGGTACCACGGCTATAGCCTCACTAGAGAATGGTAAAGTATTAGTGGGGGGCGGTTTCTGGAGTGTCAATGGCCAGCCCCGACGAGGCCTCGCCCGGTTGGCAGCCGACGGCACCGTTGAACCTGGTTTCAGTGTCGGTCATGGTGTCGAGTCTGACTTTTCCGGGGTTACGGCCTTGGCTTGGCAGAACGATGGGAAGCTCCTGCTGGGCGGGTCTTTCACTCGCGTCAACGGGGTCACCTGCAATGGCACGGCCAGGCTTACTCGAACTGGTGAGGTCGATTCCAGCTTCAATATCGGAGTCGGCCCAGACGGTGATTTGAGCGCGTTGTGTGTGGATGCCGACGGCCATATCTGGTTGGGCGGAGCGTTCACCCGGGTAAATCGCTTGTTCCGGCCGGCTTTAGTTCGGCTAGCCTCGGACGGCAAGGTGGACTCAACCTTCGACGCGCACCTGGCGGGCGATTTTGGTGACTTTCCGCAGGTCAATGCTCTCTTGCCTGCTCCGGACGGTTCCGTGTTTGTGGGCGGTGATTTCAGGAGCATTTTCGGGACGCGCTGCAATGGTTTGGCGAAGTTGCGACCTGACGGTAGCTTGGATGAAAGCTTTGCGCCGGAAAATGAAGGCCCAATGAGTGAAGTGGCGGTTTACGCCCTGGCCATGCAAGCCGATGGCAGGCTCCTGGTCGGCGGCAGCAAACAAGGGTACCAACCGGTGCTGCTCCGCTTGAACCGCGATGGACAGCCTGACACTTCATTTCAACCGGACCTTGGAGAGGTTTGGCGTTACATGCAGGTGGGCACCGTGGCGCCGCAAACCGATGGCGGTATCCTGGTGCACTTACAGAATATTTGGAAAGGAACCATGGCCTTGCGGCGCTTGAATCCAGATGGTAGGCGCGATACCCAATTCCAGCCGTCGTTGACCGGATTGCCCGGAGCAGGATATTATTATTCCCTTACTCCGGCGTCATTTCACTTGGCTATTGATGCCAGCGACCGACTGTTAGTAAGTGGCAGTGCCTTTGTCTATGATAAAAAAGCTTATTCCGGGCTGTTGCGGGTCAACCGCGATGGCAGTCTGGACACCACCTTCAGCTTAAACCGGGGGATAGATAGTGCCGTGGGCGCTATCGCGGTTGGACCCGATGGCCGGATCGCCGTCGGGGGTAGTTTCCTGATGGTCAACGGTGTTATTCGTACCAAATTGGCCGTTCTCAATTCGGAAGGCGAACTGGACCGAAGCTTCGGCCAAAATTTGCTGGTGGCGGCAGAATCTTACGGAGCGTGGCCTGGGTTATTCATCTCCTCCATGGCGCGCCAAGCTGAAGGCAAAATCATTATCAGCGGCAATTTCAGCCGCGTGAACGGCGTTTGGTGCGGCGGAGTCGCTCGCTTGGGGGTGGATGGTTCTTACGATCCAAGTTTCGATCCTGGTCGAGGATTGTCAGAACCTGCCAGCGTGTTAAGGGTGCAGTCCGATGGGCGGGTGCTCCTTGGAGGTCCTTTCCGCTGGGTGGCCGGGCAGCGTCGCAACGGTTTGGCCCGCCTCACCGCCACGGGCACCCTGGATTCCTCATTTAATCCCGGCCAAGGTCTGGATTCGGTTATGGACCTTCTGATTCAAGATGACGACCGCGCAGTCGTAGCCGGGCAATTCACCCAAGCTGGAGGGCAGACTAGATATGGCTTGGCCCGCTTCAACGCGGACGGAACGCTGGACGCCCGATTTGCTGCCGCCCTCGAGCCGGGCGCCCTGCCGAGTTCGTTGGCGTTGCAGCGCGACGGTCGCTTGCTTATCGCCGGAGCCTTTACGAACATCGGCGGCACTCGTCCAGGCTTGGTTCGACTGAATTTGGATGGCACCTTGGATCAGATCTTCGATCTCCATATCTTGCCGGCCGATTATCTCAGTTGGTCCAATCGCTCTCCAGACCTCCGCGTCGCAATTCAGCCGGACAATCGCATTCTGTTGTCGGGACCTTTCACACAATGGAACGAACAGGCTCGACATCATCTGGTTCGTCTGACACCGGAGGGGAATCTGGATGCCACGTTTCTTCCTAACCTTGACGCGGATGATCATATCGAGGTCATACGGCCAACTGCGGAAGGTTTTGTTTACTTGGGCGGATACTTCAAGCGTTCTCCCGACGAACGGCTATCAAGATTGATCCGGCTCTTGCCAGACGGAGAACTTGACACGGGATTTGTCCCACAGAGGTCTTTGATTGACGTGTATCAATCAAGCCAGATCATGACGCTCGACAATCGAATCTTGTTGGTCGCCAATTTTGGGTCCTTGAACCGATGGCCCCGCCTGGGGTTGGCCCAACTCAGAACAGATGCCTCGGACCCGTTGATTACCCGCCAGCCTAAAGCTCAGTACGCTCTCTTAGGCAGCAGTGTGTCCTTTACGGTTTCCGCTACTGGAACGCTCCCGCTGTGGTACCAATGGCAACACAATGGCACTAACCTGCCCGGGGCCATCGAACCGAGCCTGACCATGTCCAATGTCACCCCGGCTGAGACAGGCGCTTATAGAATCATCGTGAGCAACAGCCGGAACACGAACGTTGGCCTTAGCGCCAGCTTGACCATTGGTTCAGCCCCGCGGATTACCGTCCAACCTTTCGACCGAACCGTGGACAGCGGTTCTGATGTCACATTTTCAGTTTTTGGCAACGGTGCGCCCGAACCTGGTTACCAGTGGCAATTCAACAGCGTTGATATCCCCGGCGCCAGGTCAAGCAAGTTAACGTTGTCGCAAGTAACGGCTGCCGACGCCGGGCTCTACCGAGTTGTCCTCAGTAACTTGTTTGGCACAAACGTCAGTGACCAAGCGAGACTGGAGGTGCGCCGTGCCTATACTCTAGCGGAGGTGCTCAATGCGACTGAATTAACGTGGACGACCGGCGGCAACGCGCCTTGGCGCGCTGAAACTTTTGTGACCCACGATGGCCAGGCGGCGGCACAGCGCGGCGTGTTTTCAGGTGTTGGTGAGTCCTGGCTGGCAACCACGATTACCGGTCCAGGGAAGATAACTTTCTGGTGGAAAAAAAACGATCCGCCTGAGGGGACTGGCCAATACACCTTTTACTTAGACGATCAACGTCTGACCGAGCGTACCTATACCATCTTCTGGCGGCAAGAAACCCTCAATGTGCCAGCAGGCAACCACACCCTGAAATGGTCCTATGATCAAAGTTACTCGGGAATTGTTTTCCAGGGGAGCGATGCATGGCTGGATGAAGTGGTGTTTACGCCGGCTGAGCCGCCACCAGGGTTGCGCGTCGAGATCGCCCGGCAATCTCCGACCGAGTTCATGCTTTCCTGGCCTGGCTTGGCCAGAGGTTATCGCTTGGAAACCACCACCTCACTCGCCTGGCCGATTACCTGGCAACCGATGCCCGTCTCCCTGAGCTTGAATGGCGATCGCCTAATGGTGGTGGTGAGAACCGACGAGCCGCAACGGTTTTTCCGGCTGGCTTCATTTGGGCAAGCCCCCGCAGGTACCAATGCGGTCGTTGGTCCTTATCGGCCCGTGTTTAACTCTGGCCTCGTTTTGCACTCGGCTGCCTTGCAGCAGTTAGAGGTCAAACTCTTTAAGACGGCCGGGGACCCTGTGCCGTTCGCAGACCTGGCTGTGCAAAACGTCGCCGGCGTTGAGGTCAATCGAAAATTACCTGCGTCAGGCGCCGTTTCCCTGCCTGGGAATGTCACTTTGGGGATTGGTCCCAGTCCTGAAAATCCAGAACCGATTTTACTCGAGGTAACGCGATTCAGTAACGGGCTGGTCACCGGCTACGCCGAAGGTTATATCTACCAGATCACGCCCAACGAACAACCGCCTCGTCTGCATTATCTTTTCATTTTCTTTAGCGATCTGCCCTTCTTTCAATTGCCGTGACCGATACCAAACTCACAAACACTCGAGAAAGGAAAATCAAAATGAAACTGCGTCAGCAAATAATGACAGTCACATCCGCAGCCCTGATCCTTTCCTGGTTGGGTTGTGTGATCCCCATCGGAAACAAAAGTCTCTGGAACCAATCAGGACTGTCGGTACAGCCGGGCGCCGCCGACTTGCCGACTGTGGACCACGTTCTGGATAAGTACGTGGAGGCGCTCGGCGGAAGAGCGGCGCTGCAGAAGGTGACCTCGCGGGTCACGAAGGGCGTGGTGGAACTACCGTACGTAGTGGCCAAAAAAGAGGGATGGCAGCTCGAGGCGGCCGCATCCATTGCCGCCACATTTGCCGTAGGGCCTTTCTTCGCACCCCGCGCGCAGGGTAATATTCGGTTGGAGAAACCCCTGGAGACGACTTTGGAGCTGCAGGCCAAAGCTCCAAACAAACTGTTTACCAGTATGGAAAGCCGGATAGCGAGCGCGCAAGAGCCCGTGGTAAGTCGTAACGGCTTTAACGGGAAGCTAGGGTGGACAAGAAGCTCCGGGTTCGGGCTGAGGGAGGAGTCTGACGAAGACCTGGCTAAGCGGAAGCGGGATTCGGATTTCCACCGCGATCTCAGGCTGAAGGAGGTTTATCCCGATCTGAAGGTCGAAGGCAAAGCCAAGGTGAGTGGCGAGGAAGTCTATGTCTTGAGGTCCAGCCCCAGTCCAAACGGCACGGAGAGGTTTGCCTTCAGCACGCAGACCGGGTTACTAGTCTGGCAGGAATCGGAGTACGAGACCATTCCCATTGGCTTTAACTGGGGGGCTCGACCCCGCGTGAGGACCAGGATGCAGTTTATAGATTATCATAACGTGGGTGGAATCAAGGTTCCTGCGTGTTGGCACAGCATCGCGGGCCCTGCCAATGGTGGACCGACGTTCGAGCTCACGTTCAAAGCGACCGAAATCAAGCACAATGTTCCCGTGGACGACGCGCTGTTCGAAAAGCCCACCAAATAAGCCAACTGATAATGCTTATGCAAACAATCGTCCGATCGCAGGCCATATTCAAAGAAAGGGACGGGGACGGTCTCGGCCCTGTGTTTTCACAGCGCGACCGAGCCGCAGGCAAAGTGGTCGGGCGAGACTCCGTCGTGCCGTGACTAGCCGGAGTGAATTCCAGGGCTCGACGGAGCCTCGCCCTACCGTGAACGAAGAATGTTCTCAGGGCACACTTTGCAAAGTGTGCTCTTTCCCTGGCGGAAATCCTGTGGTCCGGCTGGTGGACGAGCAGCGCGAAGATTTGTCGGCGACTGGGGCGGGCCAGCACTCGCCAGGTTATTGTGATGCCTTTGCCTGTGGTCCTCACAGCGGCTTGATCCGGATGTCTTTGAAACGGAGCTTGAGCTCGTGATAGGAGTGAATCTGGAGTCCAATCATGCCCTTCATGCCCACGTTGATTTTCCTGTGCTCCTCATCGTCGAGCACGCCGGAGCCGTCGTAATCCACCAGCGTCACCCCGTTGAGGACCGACTTGATCCTCGTGCCCTGGGCCGTAATCTCCATCTCGTTCCATCCGTCCCCTTCGTCCGCATAGTGGAACTTCTGTTCCTTGACGGTCTCGTTGGAGAGCCAGCGATGCGGGCCGGGGCCTTCATTCCAGAGCTTGCCGGTCAGCTCGGGACCGGGCGGATTGATGTCGATTTGAGGCCCTTCCATCCAGCCGGTTTCGGGATTGTAACGGCTGCGAATCTGAATGCCGCTGTTGCCGGTCACGCTCCGCTCGACTTGGAGGCGGAGCCGCAGCACGAAGTCGCCGTATTCCTTTTGAGTCACGAGCATGATGTAGAAATGCTCTTTGTGGCCCACGGTGTTGGCTAGGATCGTGCCTTGATCAACCGTCCAGGCCGTCGCGGCCAGCCCTTTGTCTTTCGGCAGGCAATTGATCGTCCAGCCGTCCAGCGTCCTGCCGTCGAACAGCGGGACGAAGCCCGACTCATCGGCGCGCTCGCCGACTGCGGCCGAGAACTTCAGCTTCGTTGCCAGCTTGGCCACGCGCTCTCCGAGCCGCCGCGCGCCGTCCAGTTCTCCCTCACCCACGGCCGGGTCGAGCGGTCCGGTAATGGCGGCGGCCCCGGACTCTGCCCAGACGCTGCCGGTCTTTTCGTTTCGGTAGAGAGGCCCCGCCACCACCATCCGGTTGTGCAACATGAACAGAAGGAGCGAGACCACAACATGCTCTTGGCCGCCCACTTGCCCTCCCGCCGTGGCAAAAGCGCCGCCGACCTTGTCCGTGAAGTCCACCTTCAGTTTCCAGTTCCAATCGTCAAGGATGGTTTTCATCTCGCCTGGGATATTGGCAAAGTAGGTGGGACAACCGAGGATGATCCCATCGGCGGCCTCAAGATCCTCTTTGGTCACCTCGTTGACCTTCTTGAGCATGGCGTTCACCCCCGGCACGCGCCCGATTCCTTCGACCACCCCGCGGGCCATTTGCTCCGTGTGGCCGGTGCGCGAGTAATAAGCCACCAGGACTTGCGCGGTTCCTTTTTCGGCGGATTTGGCGGGTTGCGGTTCTTCCCCGCCGCGCGCGATGTCGAGCGCGGCCAGGAAGCAGAGCAAAGCCAGAACCACGACCTGGGTTCGCGAGTGTTTCTGGCGATGGCGATCGGCGGGATCAACACGGACGCGGCTGTCCAAGCCCGCGACATTTCTCCATTCTTCGGCAGACGTGGCCGTCGCCGAAGCCAAGGCATCCAACGGCAATGCAAATTGGCGGCGCATAGCTATGGCGCGGGTGCGGCGGCAGGTGAAGCGGCGCCACCCTGCGGTTCGACGCGCAGGCCTGCCATGGGCAGGCCGTCGGAACCTACAATCCTGGCGCAGGCCGACCAGCCGCCACCGCCCTGTGTGATCTTGAGCAGGAGTTGGTTCACGCCTTTCTTGAGTCTGATCGGTGCCGTGTCCTGGTCCGCCGCTTCGCCGCGGTCCATGTTGTTGCTGTGGACCACCTCGCCGTTCAGCCAGGCCTTCACGCCGTCGTCGCTGCCGAGCAAGAGCGCCCCGTCGCAGTCCTGCGGCGCGATGATATGTGTCCGGAGATACGCTACGCAATTATCTCGGCCGGGGAAAAGCGCCGTCAGACTCACATGGTCGGCAGGCGGCACGGTGTTCCACGACACTTTTTCACCCGGCTTTTCGGGACCGAACGCAATGTTAAAGAGAGCCAGCGCGCCTTCGACGCCCGCCTGGGTGTAAGGACCGCAAACCAGCCAGTCCCGAATGAACGGCCCGCCGCTCTTGGGTTTGATGCGCAGGGCCCAGGCTCGCTTGACGACGTCAGCGGTCTTGCACTGGGCCAGCACCTTGACCGCAACCTCGTCCGCGAGTTTCGGATTCGCAGCGGCCAGCTTTTCGGCGATGCTCACTGCGGCCAGACCCGCCTCGTTAATGAGGCTGGGGTCCGCCAGGGCTTTCAGTGCGATCTCGAGCGCTTCGGACGTGGGAATCTGGCCGACCAGACCGAGCGCCTGCTTCTTTTCATCGGCGCGTTTGGCTGCCGCCGTCGCTTGCTGAAGCAGCACCAGGCGCTTGGACGGGTCCGGCTCCTGTCCGATCACCTCGATGCATCCGCGCAATGCGAGTGTGTGCAGTGTTGGGTCGGTGCTGGCGCGGGCCAACTCAAGCAGGTGAGACGCGGGGGCGGCATTGGGCCATTGCGCCAGCACGCGAACAGCTTCCTTGGCCAGCTCAAAATCGTTGTCCCGCGTGGCCGCCTGCGCCGCCGTCAGGGCGTCAGGCGTGCCGAGTTCGGCCAGCAACGGCAACACCTGCCGGCGTACGGCGGTGGGGAATCGGCCCATGGCCTCGATGACACGGCGCGCGGTCCGGTCTTTGTCGGGGGTGGACTGGCAGACAGCGTAAAGCGCTTTCAGCACAGGTTCGCGGCCGGCCTCCGATTTTGATTTGGCGGCGAGGTCGAGGAGCGGCGTGATGGTATCGGCCACGGCCAGCCTTCGCAACGATTCCAGCGCGGCGAGGCGAACCGGCTCGGACTCGGCACCGGCGTGCTGGACGAGCACATTAACCGCGGCTGTGTCATCGCGCTCGCCCAACGCGCGCAGCAGTTCTGCTTTTTCCAACGGCTCCGCCTTTTCGAGGTGCGCGAGCACGGTTTCGCGCAGACCGGGACCGCGCACGCGCGCGAGTGTGTCGCGGGCAGCGTCGCGCTCGCCAGGCTCGCCACGAGCGGCGGCCTTGGCCAGGGCGGGAATGCTCGCTGGATCCTGCAGATCAGCCAGCGCCTGCCATGCGGCCATGCGCACGGCGAGATGCGGACTGGCGCTGGCGGTGCGGACAACAGGCAGCGCCTCCGTGCCGAGCTTGAGGTGAGCATCCAGCACGGCCAACTGCGAATCTGCCGGCAGCGAGGCCCACTGTCCAAGGCAGGCCGTGATCACCTGCGCGTCGCCCAACTCACGAATCAGCTTGAGCGCGGCAACCTGCGTCGGACGATCTCTGCCCAAAAGCGCTTTTGTGATGAAGTCAGCCCTCTGACCGGCGTCCGCCAGGGCGAGGCCGCGCCACGCCGCGGCGCGGAGAGGCGGCGGCAACTCCGCAGCGAACAAGTCGCGATAGAGCGTCGCGGCACCGGGGCCGTCGCCACCAGCCAGGAGACACTCGGCACATTGCAGAAGGCTTTCGATCACGGCAGGCTGAACGGCGGGCGGCGCTTTGTCGCGTGCTGCCGAGAGCGCCGCGACAGCGTCCCGTCCACCGATCTTCCCCAATGCGGATGCCGCTGCCCCGGCGATGGTGGTGTCAGCATCGGCCAGCAAGGGCGTGAGCAATGGCACCGATGGCGGCTCACGGCGCCAGCCGAGCGAATCAATCAGGCCGGCCTTGATCAGGCCGGAGTTTTTGTCGAGCGCCTCACGCAACGCAGTGCCGGCTTCCGGAAAAGGCATTGCTTCCAAGGCGTAGCGCGCGGCGTGCGATGTGCGTTCAACGCCGAGCAGGGCGGCCAGCGCAGGCACCGATTTGGCGGTGCCGATGGTTCTCAGCTTCTGGCAGGCGGCGCATTTTTGCGGCACAGTGGCTGCCGATTGCAGGATTGCGATCAGGTCCTGTTCCTCGTCGGCGCGGGCGGTGGTCGCAGCGAAGGTGATGAGGCAGGCAAGCAGGATGCGATTCATGAAATGGTTCTTCATTGGATTCCTTTGCTTCACAGGGAAGATAGTGGTTCGCATGGTTGATTCGCATGATTGATTCACAGCCGCCACGGCGGGCGTGGGGTGTAGGAGCGGAGGCGATTGGCCTGTTCGTCGCCGGGGAATTCGCCTTTCACCGGGTCCCATTTGACGGCGCGTTGCAGCGCCAGAGCGATGCCGCCGATGAGAATTGCGTTGATGGTATAAACGGCCGTTTCCGGATGGCAGATCGTCAACCGCCGGCTGCGCACGCATTCGAGGAAATTTCCGGAATGGCTGTTGGCGTGATAGACGCGCGAGTCGTCGGGCCGGAGCGGTTGTTTGAGAATGCCCGCCGGGTAGGAAACAAGGTTGACGCGATCCACGGCAATGCGGCCTTCCGTGCCGACGAAGCAGGCGCCGCCTTCGCCGCCGATGCTTTCGCCCGGGTAGCCGGTGGAGTGAACCACGACGCCGTTCGAATAGTGGTAGTGGACCTGACCGTCGCCCGGCCGTCCCGCCGCGCCGCCCGGATACGCGCCGGAACCGGACGCCAGGTTGGCGTCGCCTTCGAACTGCACTTCCACGGGCGCGGTGACATCGGGATTCACCGTCCACTGAATGATGTCGTAGTGGTGGGGGCTCCAATTCACGTCGCCGACAAACAAGCCGGAGAGGGTGTGGCCGGCTTCGCCGCCGAATGGCCGCCAGGCGAGCGGTCCGAGCCAGAGGTCCCAGTCGAATCCATCGGGCAGGGGCACCGAGCGGTCCGAGGTCCAGGCGGAGGGAAAAAACGCGCCGGGTTGGCGATATGCATAGACTTCCTTGAGCTGGCCGATGCGGCCGTTGTGAACCAGCTCGCAGGCGAGGCGGAACTTGCCGCCGTACTCCGAGCGCTGCTGGGTGCCGGCCTGGTATATGCGGCCAAACCGTCGGCAGGTCTCGACCAGGTTGCGCCCCTCGCGCAGGGTGATGGCGATGGGTTTTTCGCAATAAACGTCCTTGCCCGCCCGCACCGCCAGGGTGGCCATCGGGCAGGCCCAATGATACGGCAATGCCAGCAGCACGGCGTCAATGTCCGGCCGGGCCAGGACCTCGCGGAAATCGTTGCAGGCACGCACGCCGTTGTAACCGGCCTGGCCGAGTTTCTGGGCGTACATCTGGTTGCACCGTTGCTGGGCGTTGTCGCGCCGCTCGCGGCGCACATCGCAGACCGCGAGCACTTGCACATCGTTGCGCGCGACGTAACCGCCCGGCACGTAGGTCCAGGCGCCGCCGAGCAAGTGGCCGGTGCCCTGGCCGCCCAGCCCGATGAAGCCCATGGCAATCCGCTCACCGGGCGGCATGGCGCCATCCAGGCCGAGAACCGACGAAGGCACGATGAGCGGTGCGGCCAGCGCTGCGCCTGCGGCGGTGGCAGTGCGCTGGAGAAAACCCCGGCGTGTGAGGGGGTGTGGTTTCGTGGTGAATTTCGTTTTCATAATCAATTGTCGGCATTCAAACGTTAATCACTGCTCCGGGCTTGTGTCAGCGCAAGGCTGGCCTGGCTTGCCAGTGTTAATTTCCTACATGGCCCACAAAATGCGATCCATGTAGTGCACCGCTTGCTCGTCCAGGCTACTGCCGCAGAGCCAGAGGAAGTTATACCAGTGGCAGAGCTGCCCTTCAAGGCCGCGCATCTCGGCCCCGACCCGCGCGACGCCGGTGCTACACTGGTGGCGGAGTTGTCCTTCAAGGCCGTCATTCTCAGCGAGCCACGTCGAGGCGGGCGGCATGGGCTCGGCCCGTCTGCTTGGCCACGCAGCCGCATAAGAACCGCGCCTCCAACGCGGCGGTGTCGATTGAAAGCGCCGGCTTTGATTACGGAATCCAGACCAGGTTCGGATTGTTCGTGCGGCCTTTGTCGAGCGTGAAATCCCAATACTCGGTGTTTCGGAAACGGGCCGCGTGGCCATCCAGGAAGGAGAACTGCGCGCCCTGGCTGTGGAGGTTGGTATGCACGTTGTTCTGCTGGGCGACGGCGGCGCGCTTGCCGTTGTCAAACAGCCAGACCACTTGAGCAGGGCGGTTGACGGACGCAAGCCGAGCCGGCCGGTCCTGGGCGCCCGTGCCGTCAATATGCTCGTTAAGGCAATAGTGAAACAGATTGTTGCCGTTGCTCCGGTTGGTGTTGGCGGGGCAAATCCAGAGGGATCGTCCGAGCGCGGCCGCCGGGTTGGTGCGCCAAGGCATTTCGTGGTAAGTCTTCAGGCCGAGAGCGCGGGGCAAAACCACGTACCAGCCCCTGTTGTTGGGAAGCGCGTTGGCGGAACCTTCCTCCGGCAGCAGATCATCGTTGTCCACCGCGTAAACCTGCATGGCCAACCCCCATTGCTTGAGGTTGTTCAGACAGGCGATGCTGCGCACTTTGGCCTTGGCTTTGGCCAGCACCGGCAGGAACAAGCCGGCCAAGATCGCGATGATCGCGATCACGACCAGCAGTTCGATCAAAGTGAATCCCCACTTATGTTTCATGGCCGCCTCCGACATCCACGGCGTCGTTTATTACGGTGAACTCACTCGGTAAAAGCGCAACGTCGCTGCGCTAACTGCGTTATCCGTAAATTGTCCCTGATCATTGGCGAAGCTCAAACCGGCTGCAATGGGTGTAAATTGTCCGGTCAGCGAGGCTGACTGCAGGACAGAATAAGGCCGGCCAGGCTCTGCCTTCCACTTCAGAAGCACGGACGGACCGGCTCCCAGGGCGATAGTCAGCGTGATGGGAGGAGGTTTCGAAAGGGCCGGTTCGCTGAAGGGCCGGCCATCGAATTGTTTTCCGGGCGAAACCAAATTGGTGGTCACTTCGGCGTGCGGCATAAAAAGCCCATTCACGTTGGGATAGCGCGTCAGCGAACTGGTCGCGGAGAGAGCCGAATAAACCACTCGGCTGATCAAATGTCCGTCGGCATTGTGGATGAGGATCGAGTCTCCGCCAGTGTTATTGAGGCCGAAACCAAAGGCGTTTTCGCTCGCCCCAATGACCGGGACATCCAGAACAGGCACGAATCCGTTCAACGGTCCGCCGTAAACCACGATCGCATTGGAGGATTGAACGGAAAAAGATTCATAAAACCGATGCCGCACCTGCACCGCGTCCGAAATGGTCCAGCCGACCAGGTCCAAATCCGTGCCGGAGAGATTCGCCAGCTCGACATATTCATCCTCGTAGCTGACGTTGGGAGCCGGCTCGGCCCGTCGCAGCGGATTGAAATGAGGGGCCGTGCTGGCCGTGGCCGGATTGGCCAGGAATTCACTGAGAATAATTCGCTGCTCGACGGCATTGGGCACGTAGATATTCCACGTGGCATGATTTGTCGCCACGGAATTGACGGCATCCAACGTCACAACGTAATTCAAACCTGCGTCCGCAGCGGTCGGGGTGAAAGTGAACGTCCCTGTGAGATTCGTGCCCTTCATGGCATTAAGATTCCATCGCGCTGACGCGGGCAGGCCATTGGTTAAGACCTGAAGCGTCACTTCACGGCCAGCGGGGTCGGTGATTTCGACGCGCATGGTCAGCTTTTCGCCGGGCTGAAGCGCGTGTTCTGCAAAGGTGTTGGTGGGCAAATCGCCCGGTCGAACCAGATTCTCCAGGATGTTCGTAAAGCGCACCGTCGGTGCTTTGACAATGCTGACAATGTCGGCAAAACGAGAGGGAATAATCTGATAATCGCTGGTGCGCGGGTTGGAAGTGTCGAACTGGCCCAGGACGCCGAGGATCGTGACGGGTGTGACCGGCTTGGCTTGGCCACCAATGTCCGTGCGCGCATCCACTCGCAAAATGAAGGGTTCGCCGAATTCAGTGGTGATAATGACGTTCTCTCCGCCGGTTCTAAAGGTGGGGGTCGTCAGATCGAGGAACACATTGGAGAGGACAATGTATTTGCCTTCCTGCAATTCGATGACCGCCGGATCGAATTGCCAATTGAAGTCGAAAGGCGTCGGATCGGGCAGGGGATGACCCGAGCTCAAGGTCGTGACGCCGTGCTGGGGATTGCTGGCGGCGACACCGAACTCCAGCAAACCGTTGAAATGAGTAAGAGGAGATGTCACGCGCACTTTGGCCCCCGCCGGCGGAACGACCGCCGCTCCGCCGCTGACGAAGACCGCAATGCCGCCGGTATCATCCTGAATATAGAACAGCGAGTTGGCCGTAGTCGTCAGATTGATGTGGGTGGTGCCAAAGCCTTCAACGGTGTAGAGGCTCGTCGTGTCGGTGGGCAGGAAATTGGCGGGATCCACCAGCGTGCGGATGAAGGCGATGTCGCTCACGGTCCGCGGAGGCGGCGCTTGCACAGCCAGGGTGACAATGTCGCTCGGCGCGGAACCGGCCGCATTGCTGACCACGACCTGATAATTTCCGGCTTGGTTCGTGGTCACTCCATTCAAAACCAGCGTGGCGGCGTTCTTTCCCGGCAAGTCCGTGCCGTTAAACGTCCACTGGTAAAACAGCGGCTCGGTTCCTGTGGCCATGACGTTGAACGTGACGTTGGTGCCCGTCATGACGGATTGGCTTTGCGGTTGAGTGGTGATGCTGGGGAGCACTGCGGCGCTCGTGACGGTGAGAATCGCCTCGTCGCTGGTGGCGGAGCCGGCGGCATTTGAGACCACAACGCGATACTTCCCGGCTTGCGCGGTCGTCACGCCGTTCAAAGCCAGAATGGACCCCGTTTGCCCGGTCAAGTTCGCCTGTTCGAGCTGCCATTGGTAAGTCAGTGGAGGGGTGCCGCTGGCCTCAACAGTGAGCGTAACGTTGCTGCCGGCGGCGACGGACTGGCTTTGCGGGTGTTTCGTGATGATCGGTTCAGTGGTTGTTCCAATCGGAGTTCCGTTGACCGTAACCATGTCAAATCGCCAGGTTCCAGACGAGCCGTAACTGGCACTGGTGGTGGGCAGATACTGAGTGCCGTCGGCAAAGTCCGAGACGATTTGAAAAGCGAATTGCGGGTTGTCTCGAACGCCGGGAATCGAACTCAAATCCACGGTCAAGCCGTTTGTGAAGAGGCTGCTCACTGCCATCGTAAAGTTCGTAGCATCAACAAAATCCGTTCCGTTGAGGGTGTAGCGAATCAAAACCAGCCGGCTGGCCGTGCCGCTGTTCCGCTGATCGAACTTGACGACGATGTTTTCGAAGCCAACGGTGCTGGCACTGAATTGGGCTCCGGCGGTCTTGGGAGCGGTTCCTTGGGCGGGGAAGGTGGTGATATTCCAGCCGGAGTTATCGGTGGTTTCCGAATCTGCCGAAGAGCCCGTGGCAAAGGTGGACGTGGTTCCCCCAATGAGCGAGGCCGTTCCACTGCCGATGGAAGGCGCGGTTGTGCCGGTGGTCGTGCTCGCGTCGGCGCCGGAGTTGAAATTCCATTGAGTGATGAGGGTCTGGGAAAGGACGGTACCAGACATCAATGCCGCCGCTATCAGGCTTAATGATCTAATCATAATGGGTTTTGGTTAGGGTTGCTTAAGGCACATCTCGGTTTGGGTTCCAAATGACATCCGGGTTGAATTTTTCTTCGCGCGAGGCTGTTCCATTGGTGATGTAACTCCGTCGATAGAAAGCAGCATGGCCGTCCACAAAGACCAGGTTCCCGCCGGAGTCATTGTGCCGCTTGGTAAACCGGTCGCTGCGCGAGGCCGGGAAAATTCCATTTCGATCCGGGCTAAAAGTGTAATCCTCCAGCGTGGGGCTGAAAGCGGTGTCCACCAAGAGCACCACCGCCGCCGGGCTCTTGATATTCCCCAGCTTGGGCATGCGCGGATAATCGAAGCTGTTGCCCTGGACATTGTTCCGAACGGTTGATAACAGCTTCAAATCCAGGTTCATGACATAGCTGAAAAAGCCAAAGGAGCCGCCTTTCATGAAGTTATCGTTGGGCGCCGCTTTGGCCGCCGGACAATGCCAGAATTTGCCCTGGCCGCCGGGGAAAGGAAGGTTCTGCCTGTAATTGGCCGTGACGCCATTCCAGTAATTGGAAAACGGCTTATCGCCCATACTGCCGGGCAAGAGATTGAACCAGGCGAAGGGATCGTTGGGGCTGCCAGGCCCGATCCTGCTGCCGGTATCCACGCCATATTGACCGCCAAAATCGGTGCCATCACGCGGGATTTGATCGTCGTTGTCGCTGGCGAAAACCTGCAAGCCCAGACCCCACTGTCGGAGCGAGGAGAGGCATTGCATCGTCTTGGCTTTGGCTTTGGCCCTGGACAAGGCCGGTAGAAGCATCCCCGCCAAAATGGCGATAATTGCGATGACCACGAGCAGTTCGATCAACGTGAAGGCTCCTCGCCATGGGAGATGCTGGATATCCTCTTTAAAGCCAAACATGGCGCGCGTTTTTTTAACTGGTCAAGGCAACGAGCCGGAACAAAAACCTTGTGCTGTCGGCGCCCAACTTTGTCAACGCAGAACAGCACTGCAATCCAGAGTTGGTTACTGGCCCATGATCGGATTGTCAATCCAAAAGCCGGAAAAAGCCGGAAAATCTTCGTGACAAATCCGTGTCGGCTTCCGCGCTTGCATCCGGCAATGCTCCGAAGCAGGCGTCGTCGCTGGCGTGTGCGAGGTGTTGGAGGCGCCTCGGCAGGGTTTTCGGCTGTTGAATAGATACGTCTCGCGGATGGGCGGATGGGACCGCACAGACCATAATTGGATCGTGACAAAACAAAGCAAAACTGTTAAAGGGTGTCATAGCTTTCGGTGATGTGGCGCAGCGAAATCCGTTGAACATTAAGTTCCTTGCCCAAGTGCCGATGTGAAAGTTGATGCCATCGCTGCCTCGCCAGAAAGGCGATTCTCGCATTCCTCCGGCATCGACGCAGTGACGAAGATTCGCTTTGAATCGGGTATGATGGTTGATATGAGATCACGATTGCGTTCAAGGTCCGGCGCCAGATTGCCGGGTCTCGCGCCAGCGAAGTGGATCGCCACCGCCGGTTTGCTGGTTATTCTGGCCTCTTCTGGCCTGGCCCAGAACCTCGCCCAGCCTGACCCTCCGCCACCCGATCTGACCCAACTCAGTCTCAGGCAGCTCATGGAGGTCAAGATCGAGACGGTCTATACCGCCTCGAAACACGAACAAAAAGTCACCGAAGCGCCCTCGTCGGTTTCCATCGTGACCGCCGATGAAATCCAGAAATACGGGCATCGCACTTTGGCGGACATTTTGCGTAGCGTTCGCGGGCTGTATGTCACCTATGATCGGAATTACCATTACCTGGGCGTCCGGGGATTCAACCGCCCTGGTGATTACAGCTCGCGGGTCCTGTTGCTGGTGGATGGGCAGCGGTTGAACGACAACGTCTATGACAGCGCGCCGATTGGCACGGAATTTCCGGTCGATGTCGATTTGATCGAGCGCGTGGAAGTCATTCGGGGACCGAGTTCGTCTCTTTACGGGAACAATGCCTTTTGGGGCGTGATTAACGTCATTACCAAGCGCGGAGGCGGACTGCCGGGCGCCGAGGCCTCGGGCGAAATGGCGAGCTACGACACCTATAAAGGCCGTTTCAGTTATGGCGGAAAGTTCAACCACGATTTGGAATTGCTCCTGTCAGGTTCGATCTACGACAGCCTCGGTCCGCGGCGGCTCTACTTTCAGGAATTTGATGATCCCACCACGAGTTACGGCCTCGCGGACCGCCTTGATTATGATCGGTTCAAAAGCCTTTTTGCCATGCTCACTTACCAGGATTTCTCCCTTTCGGCCGCGTTCAGTTCCCGCGAGAAAGGCATTCCCACGGCTGCTTGGTTGGGAAACGGTGTTCAATGATCCTCGCACGGAAACGACCGATGAAAGCGCCTACGTGGACTTAACTTATCAACGTCAGTTGGCCAATGAGATCGAGTTGACGGCCCGGCTGTCTTTCAATCGCTATCGTTACGATGGTGTTTATCCCTTCGATATGGCCAATGTGGGAGACCCGCCACTCTTGGTGTTGAATCGGGACGCTAGTCGCGGCGAGTGGTGGGGAGGCGAAGTGAAAGCCAACCGGCAATTCTTCGATCGCCACACCCTCACCGCCGGTGTGGAGTACCGGGACAACTTTCGCCAAGACCAGAGCAACTACTATGAGCAACCGGGATCGTACTCTCTCGACGACCGGAGGGAGAGCCAAACCGTGGGCTTATACGGACAAGGGGAGTTTATGCTTTGGACGAACCTGCTGTTCAACGCCGGGGTGCGTTATGATTACGGCACCGCTTACGAGGGCACCGTTAATCCACGGTTGGGCTTGATTTACAGCCCTTGGGCGGAAACGACCTTCAAGCTGCTTTATGGCCGTGCCTTCCGGGCCCCCAACGTTTACGAGCTCTTCTATCAGGATGGAACGACGACCCGGGCGAACCCGGACTTGCTTCCCGAAAGAATCCACACGTATGAACTGGTTTACGAACAAGGTTTAAGGGGGCCTCTGCGCCTGAACCTGGCCGGTTACTATTACACGATCGATGACCTGATCACGCAGCAGACCAATCTTCTGGATGGCATGTTCGTCTTTGAAAACATTCAAAAGATTCAAGCTCTGGGCATAGAGGCAGGCTTGGAAGCCAAACATGAGAATGGGTGGGCATGGCGCCTGAGTTATGCGCGGCAGCGCGCCGAACAAGTTGACACTCAAGCCTCCTTGAGCAATTCACCCGAGCACTTGGCCAAGCTCAATGTGATCGCGCCGTTGGTGAGCGACAAACTGTTCGCCGGTCTGGAACTGCAGTATTCCGGCGCCGTCACGACTTGGGCTGGCGGCAGGGCCGACGAGTTCTGGATCGCCAACGTCACGCTTTTCAACCGAAAGCTGGTCAAAGGGTTGGAGCTTTCTGCCAGTGTCTATAATCTGTTCGACCAGCGGTATGGTTATCCTGGGGCGGGAGAACATACGCAGGATGTTCTCTGGCAAGATGGCCGCACTTTTCGCGTCAAACTGACGTATCGCTTTTAGGGCGCGAAGAACGAACATGCTTCCTCAGCACATGAGCACGGGAATGAGCGAAAGTGAGCTTGAGCCTTCCCATGGTCGAAACCGAACCAGGGCCGGACGACATGCTGGGACGCTTGGCGGCCACCTCGCCTGGGGTTGGTTTCGGCACTTTCCGTTCTGGGCGGCCGGCGTTCAGGGCGTTTGGATGTGTCTGGCAGTCATGCTGGCCACTCTGGGCGTTCTGGGAGCCGAGAGCCGTGTGTTCAAGGAGTATGAGGTCAAAGCGGCTTTCTTGTTTCAGTTCGCGCTCTACGTGGAATGGCCGGCGAGTTCCTTTTCTGATGCTCAGACGCCCATTACCATCGGCCTGCTGGGCAAAGACCCGTTCGGTGATTTCTTGCGCAAAGCCATCGAGGGCAAGACGGTTAACCAAAGAAAACTGGTGATAAAACACTGTGCCAATCTGGACGAGGCGCGCCAGTGCCATCTGCTGTTCATCAGTTCTTCCGTGCAAAAGAGCCTGCCCCGAATCCTGGCTGGACTTAGAAATGAGAGGGTGCTGACGGTGGGTGACGTTGAGGATTTCGCGTCCCAAGGCGGCATTGTCAATTTAGTGGTTCTGGAGAAAACCGTTCGTTTCGAAATCAACCCCAGCGCCGTCGAGCGCGCCGGCCTGAAGATCAGCTCCCAGGTGTTGGAACTGGCCCGAATCGTCCGTGATTCGCCCGCCGCCACTTCGCCATAGCATGCCTTTCCTGCGCAATCTGGCCATCAAACGCAAGCTGATGTTCCTCATGATGGGCACCAGCACCCTCGCGCTGCTGCTGGCTTCCATGGCCTTCATCGGCTATGAATGGTACGCATTCCGCAACGAACTGGTGCATGATCTCAAGACCCAGGCGGAGATCATTGCCGCCAATTCTTCGGCGGCGCTCTCCTTTGGGGACCCACGGCGCGCGCGGGAAACGCTGCAATCGCTTGAGGCCAAGCCTCATCTCATCTCCGCCTTTCTGTTTGCCGCCGACGGCCAGCTCCTGGCAGCTTACCGGCGCGGCGGCTATTCCGGAGAGACGCCGCCTCCTGGTGATGGCTGGGAAGGCCACCGATTTGGCAAAGGCCGGATTGAGGTGCGCCATACCGTTAGCGTGAAGGGCGAGCGCCTCGGTTCGATTTTCCTGCAATCGGATTTCCAGCCGATGCATGCGCGGTTGCAGCAATACGCCGGCATCGTGGCGTTGGTCCTGCTGGTTTCCTGGCTGGCTGCCTTCTGGCTGTCGGCGGTGCTGCAACGCGTGATTTCCCAACCCATCCTGGACTTGTCGCGCGTCACGCGGCAGGTGTCGGCGAATAAAAACTATTCGTTGCGGGTGGACGGGCAAAGCGAGGACGAACTAGGCGTGTTGGTCAGCGGTTTCAACGAAATGCTGACCCAGATTCAGGCGCGAGACGCCGCGTTGCAGAAGGCCCACGACGAATTGGAGCAGCGCGTGCTGGAGCGCACCAAGGCGTTGCAGGATGAAATCTTCGAACGCGAGCTCGCGCAAACCGCGCTGGCCCGCGAAAGAGAATTGCTGTCGGTCACGCTGCGCTCCATCGGCGACGGGGTCATCGCGGTCGATAGACAGGGCCGGGTCATTCTGCTCAACGCGGTGGCCGAAAAGCTCACGGGTTGGAGTTCCATCGAGGCCGCCTATCAACAGCTAGGACAGGTGTTTCGGATCAGCAGCCAAGCCAATCGCTGGGAGGGTGAGAATCCACTGGCGCGCATGCTGCAGACTGAAGAGGCGGTCGAATTGCCGGCGAACACGCTGTTGGCCGCGCGCGACGGCGCCGCACGGCTCATCGCCGGGAGCAGCGCTCCGATTCGCAACAAGGATGGAAAGGTCATCGGCATGGCGCTGGCTTTCCGTGACATTACCGAGAAGCAGCGGATGTCGGAGGAATTGCTTAAAACGAGCAAATTGGAGTCCCTGGGAATCCTGGCGGGCGGCATCGCGCACGATTTCAACAATATTCTGACCGCGATTCTCGGCAATCTTTCTTTGGCACGCATGTCTGCCGAGACCGGCCATGAGATTTCGGCCTGCCTGGGCAATGCGGAAAAGGCTGTGTACCGCGCCAAGGACCTGACCGAGCAATTGCTCACCTTTGCCAAAGGCGGCGCTCCGGTGAAGAAAACCGCTTCCGTGGCCGATCTGGTGCGCGAAACCGCAGGCTTTGTCCTGCGCGGTTCCAATGTCAGCGCAGCCTTCGAGTGCCCGCCCGATTTGTGGCCGGCCGACGTTGATACCAGCCAAATCAGCCAAGTCATTGAAAACCTGGTGATCAATGCCATGCAAGCGATGCCGGAAGGAGGCTGCGTGGAGTTGCGCATGGAAAACCTCATGCTGGCCGGTGCCACGGCCCTGCCGTTGCCGGAAGGACCGTATGTTTACCTCGCCATTCGCGACCACGGGATTGGCATTCAGCCGCAGCATCTGCCCAAGATTTTTGATCCCTTTTTTACTACCAAACAGAAAGGCAGCGGCTTGGGGCTGGCCACAACCTATTCCATTGTCAAAAAGCATGACGGCCACATCACTGTCGAGTCGGTGTTAGGCCAGGGAGCCACCTTCCATGTTTATTTGCCGGCCTCGCTCAAAACGATGGCCGCGTCGTCAGAGGTGAAAGCCACACCGGTTGCCGGCCAAGGCCGCATCCTCGTGATGGACGACGAGGCGCCCATCCGGACGCTGCTAAAACTCATGCTCGCCAGGTTGGGCTACGAAGCGGAAGCGGTAGCGGATGGCGCGGAGGCGATACAATGTTATTGCGCAGCCCAAGCGGCCGGCCAGCCTTTCGCGGCTGTGATCATGGACTTGACCGTACCCGGCGGCATGGGCGGAGCAGAAGCGCTGCAAAAGCTATTGGCTATCGACCCGGACATTACAGCCATTCATTCCAGCGGCTACTCCAACGATCCGGTGATGGCCGATCATCGGAAGCACGGTTTTCGCGGCATGATTGCCAAGCCCTACAAAATCGAAGACTTGAGTCGCGTGTTGCACGAAGTGGTCCGCCCGAGCGGCGTTTGACATCACGCCCGCTGCCTGGCGAGGAATTCTTTGACACCGATTTCACCGACGACTAGATTGCGCTCATGGCTGTAACACTGCCAAGCCCGCCCAGAGCGGACAAGAGAGGGTCCACCCCGCCGGTCGAACCGCTGGAGAACGGCGACCTGCTCACGGCCGGTGAATTCCTCCGCCGCGACGAAGCCATGCCGCACGTCAAGAAGGCGGAATTGATTGAAGGAATCGTCTATTTGGGATCACCGGTGCGCCTCATCCACGCCGAGCCAGACACACTGGCTCAAACTTGGCTCGGCTTCTACGCCGCGCACACCCCTGGCACAGAAGCCGCCGGCCACGCCACCGTGCGGCTTGATGTGGACAACGTGCCTCAGCCCGATGCGCTGCTGCGGCTCCTGCCCGAATGTGGCGGGCGCTCGCGCGTCGATGCGGAAGGTTATCTCGCCGGGCCGCCCGAACTCATCGTCGAAATCGCGGCCAGCAGCGCTTCGATTGATTTGCGGGACAAGCTCCGGGTCTATCATCGGAATGGCGTGCGCGAGTATCTGGTCTGGCGGACGGTGGAGAACCAGTTCGACTGGTTCGTGCTGGAAACCGACCAGTACCTGCCCAACGCGCCTGATGCCCAGGGCCTGCTGCGAAGCCGCGTCTTCCCCGGACTATGCCTGAGGGCCGAGGCCTTGTTGGCCCACGACTCCGCCCAAGTGCTGCAAGTCTTGCAGACCGCGCTGCAAGACCCTGCCCACGCCGCGTTCGTGGCCAGGCTCAAGGAGATGGGGAAACTGCCCACTTCGTGAAATGAAAACCCGGAAGTTGGCCATCCTGTTGACCGACCCCTTTCCTTCTACCCGCGCTGCCAAAAGCCTGGCCCACCGGCTCCGTGAAAGGCCTGCGCACCCGCGGCAACGTCACCGTCGATATCGCGTGGAAGGACGGAAAACTCGTCTCCTACCGCCTCGCCTCACCGGAGCCGCGTCCGGTGAAAGTGCGGGTGAACGGCGAGGTCAAAACCGTGACGACCGAAAAGATGGCCTTGCCAACCAACCCCCACGGCGGCTAACTTCCACCACGTATGTTGGCCGTTAAAAGCAAGTCCAGTGCGGCCGGAACTTCCACCAGCCGTCCGCGGCCGTTGGAGAACGGGGAGTTCATGCACTCCCGCGAGTTCCTGCGCCGCTACGAGCGGATGCCGCAGGTGAAGAAGGCCGAGTTGATCGAAGGAGTCGTCTATATGGGTTCACCCGTCAGTGTTCATCACGGCAAGCCGGACGCGATCATCCAAGCCTGGCTGGTCACCTATGCCAGCCGTCACCCGGAAACCGAAGTTCTTGCCAACACCACCGTCATCCTCGACGCCGAAAACACCGTGCAGCCCGACGCCCTCTTGCGCCGCCTGCCTGAACACGGCGGACTCAGCCGCGTAAACGAAGACGGCTACCTCACCGGCCCGCCGGAACTGATTGTCGAAGTGGCGGCCAGCTCCGCCTCGATTGACCTGCGGGACAAACGGCGGGCCTACTGCCGCAACGGCGTGCGCGAATACCTGGTCTGGCTGGTGGCTGAAGCGCGCCTGGAGTGGTTCTGCCTCGAAGACGACGAATACCGCCCGCAATTGCCGGACGCGGAAGGCGTGCTGCACAGCCGCGTCTTCCCCGGACTATGCCTGAGGGCCGAGGCCTTGCTGGCCCACGACTCCGCCCAAGTGCTGCAAGTCTTGCAGACCGCGCTGCAAGACCCTGCCCACGCGGCGTTCGTGGCCAGGCTCAAGGAGACGGGGAAACTGCCCCCTTCGTGAAATGAGAACCCGGAAGTTGGCCAGACTGTTGACCCCTGCTTGCCTGCGGCTTGCTTTCTGCCAGCCTCGCCCCGGAAATGCCAGCCAAGACCCACCAGTGCCAACGGGAACAACTGCACGGTTTTGCGGTTGTTCCGGGGAAAACACCCGGAACAAGCGCATGCGGTTGAATACATATTCGGCGCAATGGTATGAAGCCTTTGACGAGAATTGAGTGCGAACGCAATTCGGGACATGATGGCCTTCGGACGAGAGAATACAGAAGCCACCGGCGGGCTTTTACCCTGATCGAGTTGCGGGTTTGGCGGCATGAAAAGCAGGGGGCAAAGCGTGGCTTTACGCTGATTGAGTTGCTCGTGGTGATTGCGATCATTGCGGTTTTAGCCGGGTTGCTACTGCCGGCGCTTTCGCGCGCGAAGGAGAATGCCAGGACGATTCAGTGCACCAGCAACCTGCGGCAGATCATGGTGGGTATCATGTTGTATGTAGCTGACCAGGACGCGTATCCCAGCACGGGCGAAACCACGGGGAGATCTCTCCCAAGCTGGTTCCCGAAGGTGCGGCCGTATTTGGGGGACTTGACCAATAGCATCTCGGTTTTGAAGTGTCCCAGCTTTAAGCTGCAGGCTCCAAAAGTGGGTGCGCATCCGAACGATCCAGGCGTAGCTTACGGCTACAATACTGGGGGCGGCAACCAGCGAGGACTTACACCTCCGCCCGTGATTGGAGGGCCGCGGATGAAGGGAATAAAGGACAGCATGGTGAGTGCTCCTGCGCGGATGATTGCGGTAGCGGATTCGTTTATCGCGGAGCGGCAGCCAGCGCAGATTCTCTCGGGACTGCCTGAGCTTCAGTACCAGCCGATTTCGGCGCGCAAGAAATGGCCGGGTTTTCCACGCGAGCAGAAGGCGACGAATGCGCGTCATCAAGGCCGGCACCAGGTTGGCTTTTGTGATGGGCATGTGGAGCGGGTAAAGCACACCACTTTATATGCGGACGATATGGAATCACGAAGGATTTGGAATCGGGACCATGAACCTTTCGTGACGATTTTTGATGAGTGATTACCGTGAGGATGGTGGCGAGGAAGTGGAATTCCAATACGAGACCAGCCCGACATACAGAGTTTGATTTCTTACGTGGTTTCGTTCGGTGCCGAAGTCGATGTCTCGTCAAAGATTTGATCAGATGTGTGGATCGCGGAACAAAGCGCTCCCGGCAACGCCGGTTGACGCGAGTCTTGCAGCCTGGAGTCGCGAGTCCGGAGTGCCTGAGCTTGGATCGTTCTGTCGATACCTGCGCGTTCCTACAGCCAATCGGATTGCCCAATGAGTGCAAATGCAATTCCAGTCGAGGCCCGAGAAGAGGCCCTGCGTATCATTGCGCGATTTAACCAGGAAGTGCTTGCGGAGAGCGGGTGCTGCTACGTGCCACGCTTCAAGGGCAAGTACCTCTACCTCGACCGAGAGGATTTCGGCAACGTTGGACCCATTTGCCGGTTGGAGTACATCAGGCGGAAGCGGCATTGGGAATTCGCCATCTACAAGTACAGTGCTGACCGTTACGACCCGGAGGAGTGGTTTTTCCCTGGCAGCCAGTTGGTGGATGGCACGATTGAAGGCGCGCTGAAGGCGGGAATGCGGGCTTACCACTGACAAAATCAAGAGCGCTACATCTAACCCGGCCGGTGCACTCTGGAGGCAACCGTGCCCTTCTCGCGGGCCGGATCGCTGAGCTTGGGTTCGTTCGGCAGGTGACAAAACCAGTGAGCGTTGGCATCATCAGGGCCGATGCCAGTCATAGCACGGTTTTACGGGATCGCGGTTCGGATGTACTTCCGAGAGCATGGGGTGCCTCATTTCCATGCAATTTACGGAGATTTCAGCGGCGTCTTTGAGATTGAGACCCTTGAGATGATTGAGGGAGAGCTTCCGCAGAGGGCGCGACGGCTGGTTCGAGATTGGGCCGAGCAGCATCAAGCAGACTTGCAAGAAATGTGGAGAACGCAGAGATTTCGAGAGTTACCTGGATTGGACTAAATGCAGACACAAGTTACATACCCGCGGGTTCAGACCGTTCGACCGCAGCCGGGCAAGAAGCTATTGGTCACATTCGCGACCGGCGAGACACGAATCTACGACTGCCAGCCTTTGTTGAGGGAGGAGGCGTTTCGCCCGCTTGCAGACGAGGCTTTGTTCCAGCGGGTGCGCCCAGACCGACATGGTTATGGCGTGATTTGGTCGGAGGCGATCGACTTGGCGGAATCGGAGCTTTGGATCAACGGCAAACGAGTCTAATTAAACAAATCCCGAGCCGCCTGCACGTCGCGCGCCAGTTGCGCTTGCAGGGCTGCGCGGTTGGGAAAACGCTCCTCCTCCCGGAGCTTCTCAACAAAGGTGATCTCCATTTCCTGGCCGTAAAGATCACCCGCGAAGTCCAGCAAGTGGACCTCCACCCGCAGCGGCGGGGCGGGCTCTTGCAGGGTGGGACGATGGCCGATATTGACGACAGCGCGTTGAATCCGATTTTCGAGCCGCGCCTGGACAGCGTAAACACCGTGAGGCGGGATGGCCAGGCCGGTGATGTCCAGATTGGCCGTGGGAAAGCCGAGCTGCCGTCCCAAATGGTCGCCATGAACAACGGCTCCGGCCAGCGCATAGGTGCGCCCCAGCATTTGGCTGGCGGCCTCGAGATTCCCGGCGCGGATGGCCTCCCGAATGCGGGTGCTGCTGACGATTTTACCGTCCAATGAAACCGCCGCCAGCCCATGCACGACGAATTTTAGCTCCTGCCCAAGGGCTTTCAACAAAGCGACATTGCCGCTTCGTTTGTAGCCGAAGGTGAAGGTGGCGCCGACACAGACGCTGTGGATTTGTCCAAAATCGCGCGCCAGGTTGCGGATGAACGTTTCTCCGGACAGTTCGCTGAAGGGCTTGTCGAAGGCAATTAACAAGGCCGCATCGGGTTCCAGGGACGCAATGACGCGCAGTTTTTGGGCCAGAGAATAAACCAAAGGCGGCGTGCGTTCGGGAGCGACGATGGCATTGGGATGTCGATCAAAGGTGACGACGACGGCCGCCGCTTCATGGTGGCGCGCGTCGGAGATGCTTTTGCGAAGAACCTGCTGATGGCCCAGATGGACTCCATCAAACACGCCAATGGCCAGGCAGACTTTGCGCGACCCGGCCGCCAGCTCGCTGGGTCGATGGAGGATTCTCATGATCATTCGGCCTGCGCGAGTTTGAGGAAGGGAATGACCCGCTGCTGCAGTTCGCTGCGGGTGAGGGCCAGCGCTTGCTCAAAGGGCAGAGCATCGGCCACCTCGAATTTCCCTGAGGCCGCCCTCCGCAAAGTGGCCAGGTGCCCGCCGCAGCCCAGCTTTTGGCCCAGCTCATGCGCCACCGTCCGGACATAGGTGCCCTTGGTGCAGGCGATGCGGAACTGGCCGAAAGGTTCCGCATAAGCGGAGAATCGGAAATTGTAGATATGAATGAGGCGGGCGGCACGTTCCACTTCAATCCCCTGGCGGGCCAATTTGTAGAGCGGCACACCCGCTTTCTTAATCGCCGACACCATGGGCGGCATTTGCATTTGATCGCCGATAAAGGTGGAGGCCAGTTCATTCAGTTGTTCCAGCGTCACGGGCGGCACGGGCCAGGAAGCGACCAACTCGCCGTCCGCATCGTAGCTGTCGGTGGCCTCTCCCAACTTGATGGCGCCTTCATACACTTTATCGGATGACATCAGTTTCTCCGACAGTTTGGTAGCGCGTCCCAGGACGACGATGAGCAGGCCGGTCGCATTGGGGTCCAGCGTGCCGCAATGGCCAACCTTTTTTATGGAAAACTGGCGGCGAATCGCGGCTACGACATCGTGGGAAGTGGGCCCAACTGGTTTGTCAATCAACAGCGCGCCGTCCAGGGCGCCGAACTCTTGCATAATGAATCAAGGAGCGGAGTTGAGCGCTTTCCGGATGGCGGCGATCACCCGGCGCTGAACCGAAAGCGGGCTGCCGGCGAGGCGGGCTCCGGCGGCGGCATGATGGCCGCCGCCGCCAAATTGCCCGGCGATCTCGTTGACGTTGACGTGGTTGCTTTTGGAGCGGAGGCTGATGCGGGTCATCTCTGGCTCGATTTCTTCAAAAACGCAGGCCACGACCACCGGTTCGATGGCGCGAATGTGGTCAATCAGGCCTTCGCTGTCGGTGGCCTCCGCGCCGGTGCGGAGATAATCGGCCTTTTTCAGCCAAAAATAGGCGATTTGATTCTGGTGGGTGAGGCGGAAGTTGTTATAGACATGCTTGAGGAGCCGGACGCGGGACAGGGGAAAGGACTGATACACTTCATCGCAAATCCGGGCCAGGTTGGCCCCGCGCTTGACCAATTCAGCGGCCACATGGTAGGTGGCCGGGCGGGTGGTGGGGTACTGGAATGAACCCGTGTCCGTGGAGACGGCTGTGAACAGACAATCGGAAATCGCATCGGTGATGGGCCAGTTGGCTGCTTTCAACAGGCGAAAGATCAGCTCGCCAGCGGAAGGTTCCCGGGCTGAAACCCAGTTCAAATCTCCGTAGCGCGTGTTGCTGGGATGATGATCAATATTGATCAACTGGCCCCGTTCTTGAATGCAGTCTGCGACGGTGCCCAGCCGCTCCAGGCTGGCTGAATCCGTGGCCACGACACAATCGAAACGCTGCCCGGGCGCGGGCGTTTGGAAGAGTTTTTTCGGATCGAGAAAGGCCAGCTTGTGCGGCAGCGGGTCTTGATTCCAGCACAGGACTTTCTTGCCCTCATTCTGCAGCGCCAGGGTCAAGCCAAGCTGCGAGCCGATGCAATCCCCGTCCGGACGAATATGTCCGACGACACAAATGGTCTGGCTGGCCTTCAAGCCTTCCAGGATGCGGCTAATGATCTTCGGCTGGGTCTTCATAAGATGGAGAAGATTGTTCGAGTTGCTCAATGATCTCGAGGACCCGATTGCCGCGCGTAATCGATTCGTCCACGACGAATCGGAGCTGCGGCGTGTATTTCAGAATGACGGCCCGGCCGACCAGGCCTTGGATGCGCTTGCGGTGTTTGATGAGCAAAGCCACACCCTGCCGGCGCTGTTCCTCTGTCCCAACGATGCCGACATAGACGGTGGCCGAGTGCAAATCGCCGGAGACGCCGACGTCATTGACGGTGATCAGGCCGGCTTCGCTCAGAGGCAGTTCGCGGCGGATCACTGCCCCAATCTGGCGTTTCAGAAGTTCGCGCACACGTTGAAGTCGAAGGGACTGCATAGGACACAAACGGGTCAGGAATCAATTTTCGATTTCTCATTCACGCGGCCTCCACGGGCACGGGTCTGAACCGCGCTGCCGGAGGGCCTTTTCCATCACAGTTTTTGCGGGACTTTCTCCAGCGAATAACACTCGATGGAGTCGCCCGGTTGGAAGTCGTTAAATCCATCCAGGCGGATGCCGCATTCCATGCCGGCGCGCACTTCGTTGACTTCATCCTGGAAGCGGCGCAGGGAGAGGGAAAGGCCCTCATAAATGAGGCCCTTGCGGCGGAGCACGCGCAATTTTCCTTTGACGAGCCGCCCCTGACTCACGACACAGCCGGCCACGTTGCCGCCCTTGGAAAGCGTGAACACTTTGCGGACTTCCGCTGCCCCAATGACCACTTCCCTGACCAACGGATCGAGCAGGCCGGCCATGGCTTCTTTGACCTGGTCGATCAATTCGTAGATGATGGCGTAGGGTTTGATCTGAACTCCTTCCCGTTTGGCGATATCGGAAACGCCATTGTCAATCCGCGTATGAAAACCGAGAATAATCGCTTTGGAGGCGGAAGCCAGCAGGACGTCCGATTCGGTAATCGTGCCCACGGCGCTGTGAATAATCTCCAGGGCGACTTTGGTCGCATCGATTTTCTTCAACGCTTCCACAATGGCTTCCACGGAACCCTGGGCGTCGGCTTTGACCACGACCTTGAGCGTCTTGCCGGCGCCGGAGGCCAGGGTGTCAAACAGATTCTCCAGCGTGACCTTCGGCCGGCGCTCGGTGTCCTGCTTGCGAGTCGCCTCCGACCGCTCTTCGGCCAAATGACGGGCGTTCTTCTCGTTTTCCACGACGCTGAATTCCAGCCCAGCTTCCGGCACCCCATTCAATCCCAGCAGTTTCACCGCCACCGATGGGCCGGCTTCTTTGAGGCGTTTGCCTTCTTCATTAATCAACGCCCTGACTTTGCCCCAATACTCGCTGCAGATCACCACCTCGCCGACGCGCAAGGTGCCTTTCCGGACCAGCACCGTGGCGGTCGGCCCGCCCGGCTCCAGGCCGGATTCAATCACATTGCCTTTGGCGCGCCGGTTGGGATTGGCTTTGAGCTCCAGGAGGTCGGCCTGGAATACAATCATCTCCAGCAACTTGTCGATCCCTTGCTTGGCCAGCGCCGACACATCCACGTAGATCGTATCGCCGCCCCATTCATCCGGCACCAGGCCTTTGTCCTGCAATTGCTGGCGGACCTTCATCTGATTGGCGTTCGGATGATCGCATTTGTTGACGGCGACAATGATCGGAACTCTGGCCGCCTGGGCATGGCTGAGCGCTTCCAGGGTTTGGGGCATGACGCCGTCATTGGCGGCGACCACGAGGATGACAATGTCCGTCACGTTGGCCCCGCGCGCGCGCATGGAGCTGAAAGCCGCATGGCCCGGCGTATCGAGAAAGGTGACTTGCTTCAGCTCGTCGGGCCGCTCCGGATGCGGAATGGAGATGGTGTAGGCGCCAATGTGCTGGGTGATGCCGCCCGCTTCGCCCGCCGCCACGTTGGTTTTTCGAATCACGTCCAGCAAGGTCGTCTTGCCGTGGTCCACATGACCCATGATCGTGACCACCGGGGCCCGGGCCGTGAGGTCCTCGATTTTATCATCGACATCCAGCTCGACCTTTTTGATCGGGGCATGCACGCCGCCGGTGCCGCGCTCGCGCTTTTCCACCTCAAAGCGGAATCCGTATTTGGCGCAGAGGCGCTGGGCGACGGCCTCTTCGATAGCCTGATTGACATTGGCGAAAACGTTCAACTCCATCAGGTCGGCGATCAGTTGAAAGGGCTTTCTCTTCAGTTGCTCAGCCAAATCGCGGACCACGATAGGTGCTTTAAGCGTGATCATCTCTCCGGTTAGCGGCAGGACAAATTTGGGTTCCGGGGGCGCCATTGGCTTGACCGGCTCAAAGCGCTGTGTGGGAACCGCGCCAGGGCGTTGGGCGGGAGGAACAACCTGCCGGCCATGAAGAAAGACAGGGCGTTTCTCTCGATGGTCGGGCTTGCCTCGAGGCGGCTCCACGCGGCCCGGCACTTTGGCCGGGCCTGCTTTGTCTGCCGTGCGCGGCGCCGGCTTGGGAGGCAGTTTAATAAAACCAACTTTGTCTCCGATGCGCGGCGGCGGTGGCGGCGGGGGAGGAAGCGGGGGAGGCGGTGGCGCTATGACTGCAGGCTCTGGCGGGGCAGTGGGCACCGTAGTGGCTTCAACCACTTGTTCTGCGGCCGGCTTGGTTTCAACGATCTCGACCGCCTGCGGTGGAGGTTCTGCGACAGGAGCCATGGGTGCCAGGCTTGGTGCCGGTGTGGTTTCGAGGGCCTTGGCAACGGTTGTTTGCTCCGCAACGGGAGGGGCGGCTGAGGGTGCTGGCAGCGGCGGCAGTTCAACCGGTGGCGGCGGTGGCGGGGGAGGAGGAGGCGGTGCCGGCGGAGGGGCGGCGACTATCCTGGGGCCGCCCAGTAGTTCTTCGAGGTACGCGGCGGTGATTTTATCGAGGGAACTGGAAGGAACCTTGGCTGCAGCTATGCCCAAAGCCTTGGCCTTGACAAGGACTTCCTTGCTTTCGATTCCAAGCTTTTTTGCTATGTCGTAAATGCGAACGGGCATAATCTGCATTCTTCCACCGCACTGGCCCCAAAGTCTTCATGCGCTTAACATGCGGACGATGCGTTGACCAAGTCCATAAAACCGTCAGGCGACCGAAGATTCACCCACCTTCAAGCTGCGCCGCGCGGCTTCGGCTTTGACCGCCTCAATGATCGCGGCGGCGCTTTCAGCAATCTCGGGTATATCCGCCAAATCGCCCGGCTCGGCCTGCGCCAAGTCTTCCAGACTCAAGAAACCGCGGTGGACCAGGACGTTGGCCTGCTCACGGGTCAGGCCGGGAATGGACGCCATGGCATCGACCGCGCGCGTGACCTTTTCTTCAAAACCCATCGTCAGCACCTTTTCGTGCTCAATGTCAACATGCCAGCCGGTTAATTTGGACGTCAGCCGGGCGTTTTGGCCGCGTTTGCCAATCGCGAGCGAGAGTTGATCGTCGCTGACCAGAATTTTCACGCGCCGGTTGGCTTCGTCGATTTGGAAACTCTTCAACTGAGCTGGAGCCAAGGCGTTGGTCATATAGACTTTGATGTTGGGGTCCCATTTGATAATGTCCACTTTCTCGTTGTTCAGTTCGCGGACAATGTTCTTAACCCTTTGACCCCGCAATCCGACGCAAGCCCCAACCGGGTCCACCTTCGCATCACGCGAAAAGACCGCCAGCTTGGTCCGAAAGCCGGCCTCGCGCGCAATGCCTTTAACTTCAATCGTGCCATCGTTAATCTCAGAAACCTCCAGTTGAAAGAGCTTGATCACAAAATGTGGATCGGATCGGGAGAGGATGATTTCCGGTCCGTGAATCGTGGTTTCCACCGCCTTCACGTAGCAGCGAATCCTCTCGCCTATCTGGTATTCTTCCGTCGGAACACGCTCTCGATTGGGCAGCAGCGCTTCATATTTCCCCAGGTCCACCGAGACATCGGACCGCTCGAACCGGCGGACTGTGCCGCTGACAATGTCACCCACCCGGTCTTTGAACTCAGTGAAGATCAACTCCTTCTCCGCGCGCCGGATATGTTGCATGAGCGCCTGCTTGGCATTCTGCGAGGCAATGCGGCCGAAATTCGCCGGCGTCACCTCCACTTCCAACTCTTCGCCCATCTGCGCCTCAGACCTGATTCTCCGGGCGTCAAAAATGGAAATCTGGTCATGCTTGGAAAGAACCTTATCCGAGACAATAAGTTTGGCAAAAGCCTTGATATCACCCGTCTTAGGATCAATGACGCAACGCAGTTCACGCGCCGGCCCAACCGCCTTCTTGGCTGCCGAAACCAAAGCCTCTTCGACCGCGGCCATCAGGACATTCTTGCTAATGCCTTTCTCGCGTTCCCAAAATTCCAAGATTGCTAAAAATTCGGCGTTCATACGTTCCGTCTTCCCCGTTTGGGGAATAAAAAAGTCGGCAGAAAGCATCTCCGACTTCGGCGCTGGCAACCCAGCAATAAAATCTTTGCGTCTGCTAAGATAAATTCTAAGGTTAGCGCCGTCAAGCGGCAAATCCCCGGCGAAAATTTTTGCTTTTTCCCAGCCACTGTTTCAATCTTCTCAGCAATGACGACTCCGCTCGCCCTCGTTTTTTATGAGCATCTGCTGCCGGGAAGCCAATTGGTGAACCGGTTGCAGGACTTGGGCTATCGGGTCCAGACCGTGGCAGAAGCCGGCGCTCTGGTGGCGCAGGCCGAGCTGGCCAGGCCTCTGGTGGTGGTGGCCGACTTGGCCAGCGCCAAGGCCGACGTCTGCGCCGTGATCCGTCAACTTCGTCAAAACCTTGCCACGCAGCATATACCGGTGCTGGCCTTTACGGACAAGAGGAAGAAGAAATTACAGACGGCCGCCCGCGACGCCGGCGCAACCATGGTGGCGGTTGATGATGCTATCTTGCGGCAACTGCCCCAATTACTGGAGCAGGTCTTGCAAGTCACTTAGTTTTAGCCAAGTCCATGTTCAACTTGGCTGCGCAACCGATCTCGAGCTTGTATGTGCACATTCCGTTTTGTGCGCACAAGTGCGAGTATTGCGCCTTCTATTCGCATACGCCCAGCGGAGAAGCCGTCAACCGCTATGTGGCCGCCCTGATCCGCGAAATGGAGTTGGTGGCTGGAGAACTCCGGCCCCGCACCGTCTTCTTCGGGGGCGGCACACCGTCGCTCCTGAATGTGCGGCAATGGGAACAAATCCTGAAGGCCATGGCACGCTTGAATTTGCTGGGCGCCGAGGAGTGGACCGTGGAATGCAATCCGGCCACGGTTTCGCTCGACAAAGCCACCTTGCTGCGGTCCTGCGGCGTGAACCGGATTTCGATGGGCGTCCAGTCGATGAACGAAGCTTTGCTGGACCGCCTAGGGCGCATTCACAGCCGGGAAATGGTCTTTAAATCCTTCGACACGCTGCGGCAGGCCGGCTTTGGCAACATCAACATCGATCTCATGTTCGCCATTCCCGGCCAGACGATGCAAGCATGGCGCGAAACCCTGCAGGAGGCTCTGGACTTGGACAGCGAACATCTCTCGTGCTACGAGGTCATTTATGAGGAAGACACGCCCCTCTTCGCCCAGCTTCAAGCCGGCCAGGTGGATGTGGACGAAACGCTCGCCTGCGACATGTACGAAGAGTTGATTTCCCTGGCGGCCGCGCGCGGCTTTCAACAATATGAAGTTGCCAATTGGGCCCGGCATGCGTCGGGCGGCGCCGGCGAGGTCCCCAGCCGGGCCTGTCAGCACAACGTTAATTACTGGCGCGGCGGCTTTTTCTACGGACTCGGGCCCAGTGCAGCCGGTTATGTTTACGGTGTCCGGACCAAGAACTGGTCCAATACGGCGCTCTATTGCGAGCAACTGGAACGGGGCGAGCGGGCCATTGAATCGCGGGATGAGCTGTCGGCTTTGGCCCGCGCGGGGGAGATTGCCGCCTTTGGCCTGCGCATGACCGCCGGATGGCCCTTCGGAAAATTCCGGGACGCGACCGGGTTTGATCTGCGCGAGGAATGGCGGACGGAAATGGAACAGTTGGTGACACAGGGCTGGGGCCGGATCGATACGGAGCGCTTCCATCTGACGGTCAGCGGCCTGCGTTTTGCTGACGCTGCTGCCGCGTTATTCTTGCGATAATCCCTCCTGAGCCGGCCAAAGCCAGCATATTTCCCGCCCAAGGGTAGCACCCGCGTCACGCGGGCTGGTTCAAATCAGAACTGCGGGTTGGCACCAGAGATTTCCCGCCAAAGTACACGGAAGGTGGCAGCGTAATAATCTCCAAAACCGGACCCGGCGATGAAATTCACGCATTGCGCGTGAAAATGACGCATGCGCCCTTTGGCCGGATTTGTGGACTGAATCCGCTCTTCTTGACACCGGAGAATCCTCCACATTGGCCAGAGGCCGGTTGACCACGAATTCTCCCGAGAAGAAACCTGGAGACGGGAGTCACCTTGAGGCAGTTGGAATAGCTTTTGCTCTAAGTGGGTTGTTGGAACAGTAGAGTGAGTTGTTGGTTGGTGTGGGAACTGGAGAGGCCCTGTTTCCTCGGGTGGGGGGACAGGGCCCTCCTTTAATCATCCTGGAAAAGCAGTTGGAATCACGGGTCCAACTGCGGCAAGCGACTCAGTCATCCCCATCGCAGACAGGAAGGTTGCCTGGACACTCTCACGTTGAACGTAGCGCCGCTGCCAGGGCCTCAGGCCCAAAAGGCCGGCCCAGCAATCGGTCGGGAATCACCGCGGGTGGTTCGGTTCGCACCGCACCACGCCTAGCAAAGTCCGGGGCCTGTGTTCCGCAAAAATGAAAAATTCCTTTCACTCCTAAATTGTGGTGCTGCCAGGAACCGAAACGCGCAGAAAGGATTTCACAAAATGATTCCTGGGCTTCAGAGTAGGCGGCCTCGATTCTGTAAAACACTGAAAACATGTCAACTGCTGCGAAACGCCTCTTGGAGTGTGTATGGAAAATCGATTTGGGGCATCGCCCTCGTCGTCATTCTCGTCTTCGATGTTGCCTTCATTTTCAAGGACGAGGACGAACGGAAGGACTGGAATTCCCGTGCATGCTCTTAAATTGGCTGCTTCGAACTCTGATCCTGTTGCTGATAGTCAATGCGGGATTGTGGCGGGGCTCTGAGCAGGCATGGGCCGGCGACTGGCCGCAGTTCTTGGGACCGACGCGAAACGGGGTTTATGCCGGTCCTCCCCTGGCTAAATCCTGGCCCAAAGAAGGCCCGAAGTTGTTGTGGCAGAAAAAGACAGGCGAAGGCTTCAGCGGGCCAGTCGTGGCGGACGGCAAGATGATTCTGTTCCATCGCCTGGCTGGAAAAGAGATTGTCGAATGTCTGGATGCGCGGTCCGGCAAGCGGATCTGGAGTTTCGATTATGCGACCGCCTACCAGGATGACTTTGGCTTTGATGAAGGACCGCGGGCAACGCCGGCCATGGCGCAAGGGCGGGTTTATACTTTTGGCGCAGAGGGCGCTTTCCATTGTTTGGACCT
Organism: uncultured Verrucomicrobiota bacterium; assembly: GCA_964363225.1. GTDB lineage: Bacteria > Verrucomicrobiota > Verrucomicrobiia > Limisphaerales > CAYIIH01 > CAYIIH01. The sequence goes on from CAYIIH010000003.1 coordinate 37,159, forward strand.
GGCTGCGGGGAAGAAACTTTGGAGCGTGGACACGAAGACCGAGTTTGCCGCCCCGAAAGGATTCTTTGGCATGGTCTGTTCGCCTTTAGTGGAAGGAGGCGATGTGTTGCTGAACCTGGGCGGGCGTCCTGGAGCGGGTATTGTGGCTTTTGACAAAGTCACCGGCAAAGTGCATTGGAAAGCAACGGATGATGAATAGGGGTTTGACGGGCGCCAGGAACAAGGGTGCAATCTGCGTTGCGTGGAGTTGCTGACGGGCAAGATTCGCTGGAGCCTGGACGAATTTGGCGCCGGAACCATCACCCTGGCGGGCGATCAATTGCTGGTTCTGACCGAAAAAGGCGAACTCATCCGCGCACCGGCTGCACCGGCGGGTCTCAAACCGACGGCCCGCGCTCAGATGCTGCCCTTTCAAGTCCGAGCGTACCCGGCTTTGGCGAACGGGCTTTTCTATGCCCGGAGCAAAGACAAACTGGTTTGCGTCGATTTAGGCCAATAAATCTTTCCCCGTTCCTCTCTTGCCTTCACCTTCTTCGGGACTAGACTCCGCGCGCGCATGTTCAATTTGAGTTCGCTCAATCCGCCACAACGGCTCGCCGTCGAAACCATCCGGGGTCCCGTGTTGATTCTCGCCGGAGCGGGCACAGGCAAAACCCGGGTCATTACCTGCCGCATCGCGCACCTGATCGCGCAAGGCATTTCGGCGGGCCGGATTCTGGCGGTCACCTTCACCAACAAAGCCGCTCGGGAAATGCGCGAGCGCGTCACCGAGTTGCTGCCGCGGCGCGCACGGGAAGCCGGCCAAGAGCCGCCGGAACGTCCCACCATCTGCACGTTCCATTCGCTCTGCGTGCGCATCCTGCGCCAGCACATTGACCGGTTGGGCTATAAAAAGAATTTTGTCATCTACAACGAAAGCGAACAACTCGGAGCCATCAAAAAGATCCTGAGCCAGATTTCAGCGAAAGGCGAAAAGGCTGATCCGCACGTGCTGCTCTCGCTCCTGAGCCGGTACAAGAATGGCGGGGCCGAGGCCCTGGCCCTGGCCGATCCCGGCGCGGCGGCGCTGGCGGAGCATCTGCGGACCCGCTACCAATCGGCGCTCCATGCCTGCAATGCCGTCGATTTCGATGACTTGATCTTGTTGACCTTGAAGTTGTTTGCCGAGCATGCCGAGGTGTTGGAGGCGTGCCGGACGAATTATCAGTATGTGATGGTGGACGAGTACCAGGACACCAATGCCGCCCAGTTTCAGTTGGTGCATGCGCTGACCCGGGAGCATCGCAATCTCTGCGTGGTGGGCGACGATGACCAAAGCATTTACGGATGGCGCGGAGCGGACATCGCCAACCTGCTGGACATGGAAAAACACTTTCCGGAAGTTCAGGTGGTGAAATTGGAACAAAACTATCGTTCCACGAATACGATCCTCACGGCCGCCAATGCGGTCATTAAGCACAATCGCCGCCGACGCGGGAAGCGGCTTTGGTCGCAAAAGGGCCAGGGCAATAAAATCCGCCTCTTTGCCTTTGCGGATGAGGAGGAAGAGGCGCGCACGATGGTCGAGGAAATCGAATTCGCGCGCATTGCCCGGCGCGTTCCCTGGTCGCAGCACGCGGTCTTGTTTCGGACCAATCAACAATCCCGCCCGCTGGAAACCGCGTTTCGGCAGGCGAGCGTCCGTTACCATTTGATTGGAGGACAAAGCTTTTTCGACCGGCGCGAAGTCAAGGATCTTCTGGCTTACTTGAAAGTCCTGGTCAATCCGCACGATGACATCAGCCTGCTTCGCATTGCCAACGTGCCGGCACGGGGACTGAGCGACGAAACGATGGAACGGTTGCTGGCCGCCAGCCAGGAGCGGAAGGCTTCGGTTTTTGCCACCATGAAGAACCCGGCCGTGCAAATGACCTTTGCAGCCCGAACCCGCCAGAGCCTGGCGGCTTTCCTGGATTTGATCGAGCGCACGCGTGCGCCGCTGCTGCTGCCTTCAGCGCTCGAGCTGCCACAGTGGGCGGGGAATTTTTTGACGGAAATCGGCTATGTGAACGAACTGCGCCGCTCCGAGAAAGACCCGGAAGCAGCGGAGAATCGCCTGCGCAACCTGCAGGACTTGCTCGCCTCTCTGGACAAAACGGATTCTGCTGCGACCCAGCCGATGGAACGTCTTCAAGGTGTGCTAGAGGAATTGGCGTTGGACGACGAGCGCGAGGAAGACAAGGAAGCCGCCGGCGAGGCGGTGACTCTCATCACGATGCACAGTTGCAAAGGGCTGGAATTTCCCCATGTCTATGTGGTTGGGCTTGAAGACGGGCTTTTGCCTCATGCCCGATCGAAGGCCGAAGGAACCACAGACGAAGAGCGGCGGCTCTTCTATGTGGCCATGACGCGCGCCATGCAGAGTCTGACACTCAGTCATTGCGCGGGCCGCAAGAAATATGGCCAGGTGACGCCGTGCCATCCCTCGCCCTTCTTGAAGGAGTTGCCGCCGGAGTTGGTCGAAGCAGCCGATGAAAAGGGCAAAGAACCGGTCGCGGTCGAGTCGGGCAAAGCCATGTTTGCCTATTTGCGCGCCGAGTTGGGCTGAGGTGCTGGCCCGTCATAGCCGCCTTTATGCAGACAGGGTAGCCGGAAAGAAACCGCAGAGACGCGAGGGACGCAAAGAAGATTGGGTTTCGGGTCGGTGGAAATCAATTCACCCTTTCGTGACGGAATCTGATTTGGCTCTTCTGCCTTCCTCTCAGCGTCCCTCGCGTCTCTGCGGTTCAATTGGCCGCGCTCGAACTGCATTGTTACGGCTCAACCGTGTCCAGGCTGGTTCTTGCTCTTCCGGGACTTTCAGACATCCGGGACTTCCAGAGCCGCTTCCTTTGGTGTAGAAGGATGGGATGCGCTTAAATCACTCGAACTTTCTTTTCCTCCTGGCTTCTGTATTGCTGGTTCAAACCGTCCACAGCGGTCCTCCCGGTGCCGCGAAGAAAAAGCTGATTGAATTCGGTTGGGACGAGCCGGACACCGCTTTCATGCGGGAACACGTGGCCGAGATGGAACGAACGCCGTTCGACGGCTGCGTCTTCCACGTTGATTATCCCAAGCCAGGCGGCGGCAAAGGAAGCTTTACTTGGGAATGCTGGGGCACTCGCGCTTTTGGCATGCAGGAGCTCAAACCTGCCCTGGACGATCTCAAAGCCACCCGCTTTCTGCGGTTCACCGATAATTTTTTGCGCTTTAACACTACGCCCGGCAAGCTGGATTGGTTTGAGGATCATGCGGCGGTTTTGACCAACGCCCACCTGGCCGCTCGCGTCGCCCGCGAAGGGAAATGCAAAGGACTCCTTTTCGACATCGAGCAATACGACGGTCTCCTCTTCGATTACCACAAACAACGGGATGCCAAACAAAAGTCGTGGGAAGTGTACGCGGCGCAAGTCCGCCGGCGCGGACGCGAGACCATGGAGGCCTTTCAACGGGGTTACCCGAATCTGACCGTGTTTCTGACCTTTGGCTATAGTCTTCCCTGGGCAGAATCACAAGGCGGGAAAAGCGCGCTGGCGGACTGCCACTACGGTTTGCTGGCACCCTTTCTTGATGGCATGGTTGAGTCGAGCAGAGGCCGCGCTCGGTTGGTGGATGGGCACGAACTCTCTTACGGATATAAAGACCTCTCCCGTTTCAGCCAAGCTTACGAGACGATGAACGATCGGCTGCTGCCGATCGTTCTCCACCCGGACAAATACCGCCAAGTCTTCTCTTTTGGTTTCGGCCTTTGGATGGACCACGATTGGCGCAAAGCCGGCTGGGAAACCAGCGATCCGAGCAAGAATTTCTATTCGCCCGAAGCCTTCGAAGCCAGCGTGCGCAAAGCCCTCGAAACGGCCGATGAGTACGTCTGGGTCTATACCGAGACACCACGTTGGTGGTCGAAAGAGGGAACGGCGGTGAAACTGCCGGAAGCTTATGACGCCGCGTTGCGCCGCGCCCGAAAAGGATTAGCCAAGGAGTAGCCCTCAAATCTCGGCCAATTTGTCCCAACTCAGTCCCGATCCATGCTTGGCGGCGGGAGTGTTGGGCGTGAGTTCATTGCAGATCAGTCGGGCGGCCAGATCGATCCCCCAACGCACGAGCATTTGGCCGCTCAGGTAAAAGGGACTGCCTGGGACGGGCTTTCCATCCAAGGTGGCAGAAATCATGATTTCCTCGGGCAATGCTGTTCCGGAGATGAGCAGGGCGGAATTGACCGCCTGGCAACGCCACTGAAAAGCCGGCACTTCTTGCTCCAAACGGCGCTGCAATTGTTGAAGGCTGATCATAGGCAGTCTCACTTTGCTCGATGATAACTCGTACAGCGACAAACAAGTTTCGATACGTCATGAACACGGCAGGCAGGGCGCGTCACTCCGTGCGCGCCACAAGCGGGCACCGGTTCTCCGAACGGCGCGCACGGAGTGACGCGCCCTACCAGGTTGCGGAATTTATTTGTCACAGTACTAGCGGCTCAGGCAATGCCGTTACTTGGAAGCACCGGTGAGTCACTTAAATGCCGAGATTGGAGAGTGTGAGGCAGATGCGGTTGACAATTTCCACCAATTTAGGATTCGACCCTTCGAAGCCCCGCACCGAAGAAGACAAGCCGTCCAGCGAGAGTTTCAGGAGTTCCGGGTCCTTCGCTTCCCGAGTGGCTTCATGCGTGGAAACACCTGTGAATCCAGCGATGCTTTGCGCCTGCTCAACGTGTGTCTTGGAAAGTTCGGCGATCTCTGATTTGAGCGTGGCCAGCAGGAGCAGCAGTTCGGCTTTGTTTTCGTCTTTGACTGCGGAAGCTTTCTCCAGCCTGGCTTCAATTTCCGCAATGGTTTTGTGAATCATATGTCAAATGCTGTGTTGTTCGCTTCCCAAAACATAACGGGCTTGAGCGGAAAAGAAAGAGGCGTTTTTCACTGAGCAGCATGGAGGGGAATGCGTGGCCTCAAAAGATCGTTTGTGTGCCAGGGCAGAAATGAAAAAAGGCTTTTCCTTTGTTCAGGTGTGATTTACTTTCTTGCCGTAAGCCCGACAATTAAAGCGAATCATCCTATGTCTGCCAGGCAAAGCCAGCGCCACTGCAATCAATCGCCCCTGCGCGGTCCCGCTGGCTTTCAGAAGGCAACCGGGAGGCAACACTCCTATTGCAGAACGGGTTCGGCCCGGGACCGCGCTCGGGAATGGGCTTTCACGCTCATTGAACTGTTGGTGGTCATTGCCATCATTGCCATCCTGGCGGGCCTTTTGCTGCCGGCGCTGGGACGTGCCAAAGAAAAGGGACGGGCCGCCTTTTGCCAGAATAACATGCGGCAACTCGGTTTTTCCCTCGTCATGTACGTCAATGACCACACGGGAAAATTTCCGGCGCGCACCGATCAAAATCGTTGGCCCACGCAACTGAAGCCCGGCTATCGCGACTTGAAAGTGTTGCAGTGTCCCAATGACCGTCGCCGGCCCAGCAGAGTTCAAACCGGCAATCCGAATTATCCGCCGGACTCGGCCTTGCGCAGCTACATCATTAATGGCTGGAACGATTATTTCAGAGAGGCGCTCAGGATCACCGACGTCGGGTTGATGATCAACAGGTCGATACCAGAGAACGCCATCAAACAGCCGACCTTGACGATTGTTCTCGGAGAAAAGCTGACCAACTCAGATCATTTTTACATGGACTTCCTGGAGGGCGGCGGGAATGACGTCGATCAGATCAAGCGCGATCGCCATTCCACTATCAAGGAGAACACTAAAGGTGGCGGTTCCAACTACACGTTTGCGGATGGCAGCGCCCGTTTCATCAAATATCGCGGCGCGCTCTACCCTTTGAATCTTTGGGCTGTGACCGATTTCTATCGCACGAACCGGGCCATGAACAACTGAGGACTCATCTCGGAGACGCGTCAAAGCGGCAGCCGGACCGCCGCGCGGGCGCTCTGCCCGACAGGAGTTTGCGTCCGTCGTTGAGCATTTATTGCTGGCAGTAGCGCAAAAATGGGAAGCGTTTTCTTATTAATGAGTGACTGTTTAATCTTGATGTTTTGGTGAGAATCCTTATCAAGTCTCTGTTCACTGTGACGGTTGAGCAAAACGATCCGTGCCATCTCGCCGGCACAAACACGCCATTCTGAATAGCTACACAACGCTATTAGAATTTGTCCTTGATTTATGATTCCGAATCTGTATAAATCGCATTCATGTTGATGGCTTGGTGAGTTTGGCTGCCCGAACAACTAGCAATGCTCGAGAGGAATAAGCGGTGAGTGCCGAAGCTTACAAGAAGCGATTTGCACTAGAAATGCTGGAGCCAAGGGTCCTGCTCTCAGGAGATGGGCTCAGGGGGAGGTGTTGTTTGCGCATCTTTGGAAAGCACGGAGGTTCTGTCTGAACCAGAGGCCATTGAGGAGCACAGTGGTTTGGCACAGTGTTGGGATCAAAAGATCTCTTATGATCCGGCTGCTGCCCTTAACGCCATCTTTGATGCTCCGGAAAAGGAAGGAGCGGATTCGTCTCATTCTGATCGGGCTTCTTCTGCCAATGCAGAGGCGCAGGATTCCTCAACTGTTGCGATCAGCCAGCGGCTGCTTTTGGAATCGGTTGGGATTATGCAGCGACAATCCGTCCTCGGCATCACATCGATCTTGAGCACAGCCGCTGCAGGAACTCCCGCTGATTCCCTGATTGCCTCAGCCAACGTCGGCCAGACGATAACCATCATCGGCACTTCGCTGAATGCGAATACCGATGTAGTGTTCCCAACGATTCGCAGTTCCGACGGTCTGGTTGGCACGCGAACCGTCAAGCCTTCGCGCGTTTTGGGCGGAGGCTCGTCGATTGAAGTTGTCGTGCCCGATGACGCGGTGACCGGCACGGTCACGTTGTCTGGTGGCAGCGGATCTTCCGTGCTGCAAATTGTCCCGACCATTGTCGATATCGACCTGACCGGATCGAATTTCCTGGTTGGCTCCGGATTCCAGATTCTGGGCAGCGGGTTTTCCGAAGGCGACCTGACGGTGCGCTTTGGCGGGGCGCCGGTCATTGACACGGGAGTGTTCACTGGCCCGGACGTATTCAACACCGGCCTGAACACTCGCTGGGACCGCACCGACAATGACGCCATCAACGTCCTGGTTCCCGCCGGCGCGGCTCCGGGACTGATCACGGTGGAAACTGACGGCGGCACCTCGGCGTCGCTGCTCATTTCGGCCACGCAACTCAGCACCACCGCCCTGGCCGGCACTCCTGTCAGTCCCGCCCAACCATCCGCCAACGCCGGCCAAACTTTGCGCGTTCTCGGCAGCGGGTTCGATCTGACCACCGAGATTATTTTCCCGATCGTCGATTCGCTGGGCAACATCTCGAATCGCGCCGTGTTGCCTGACCTGGCCAAGACCGACGGCACGTTGATCGAGGTGCGAGTTCCGGACGATGCCATGACTGGCAACGTTCAGGTCATTGGGGCCAACGCGAATCTGTTCCTCCAGATCGTTCCCACCCTCCGGATGGTCGAACGGTTTTCCGGCAGTCAGGTCCGTTTGTTGGGCAGTGGCTTTACCGAAAATTCCAACCTGTCCGTCGATTTTAACGGGGAAACCGTCAACGACACGGGTCTGAACGTGGATGTTTCCCTCAACTTCCTGGCCAATGACACCCTGAGCGTCCATGTCCCTTCCGGCGGGGGCAACTTGGTTTCGGTCATCACGGCGGGGGGCGTCAGCGCACCGGTGACCATTGCCACCACGGACCCGGCCGATGTCGGTGAAATGCGCGACTTGGCCATCTTCCCGGCCTCCGCCGGCGTGGATTCGGGCCGGTTGGTCGTGGTGGAACGGTTTGGCGCGATCAAAGTGTTGGACCCCGTGACGCTGGCCCTGGTGCGGACCATCAACCGGCCCGGAGCCGCCGCCGATGGCATCGGCCTGGATTTCCTCACGGAGCCGATCACGGTGCAAGACCCGGTGCGAGGCGCGGTCGCGGTGCCGCTGGGCAGCCTGATCGTGGTCAACGAAGATGATTCCCCGGATCGCCTGTATTACCTGAATCCAGCCGGGACGGGCACAATTCTGGCCGATGTGCCACTGGGCGGCGGCACGCCTTTGGACCTCGCCGGTGTGCTGGGCGCCGCCTATCATCCGTTGCGGCACACGTTGTTTGTTCTGCGCAGTGGAGATTTGGTGGCCGAGATCAATCCCGCCACTGGCGTTGCCATCAAGAGTTTCCACACTGGATTCTCGGTTGGCGCAGGCGACATCGCGGTGGACCCCGTTTCGAGGAACCTGTGGGTTGCGGGCAGCGGCGGGCGGCTGGTCTCCATTCATCCGGAGACGGGCCGGGTGATCGGCCACTACGATCCGATCGGCAACACGCAGTTGGGCACCATCGCGCTCTCTCAGCAAGGCGTCGGGTTCCAGAGTTTCGGCGATATCTCGGGCCTGGCGTTCAACAGCCTCGGAGTAATGCTGGGAACCACCAGCAACATTTTCGATTCACTGGCCGAGCGCATTTTGAAATTGAAGCTGCCCGATGCGCCTACCGACATTATGGTGGGCGGGTTCCTGGCGGTTGCCATCGAAGGCACGCCCGCCAACTCGGCCCTGCCATCGGCCAACACCCGGCAACGCATTCAACTTGTTGGCTCAGGGTTCACTCGCTCGACCGAAGTGGAGTTCCCGCGCGTCAACCGGTTCGGCGAGGCGCTCTCCAACAACGGCCAGCCCGGCTTTGTCCGCGTCCAAGTAGATGCCGTTTCCCCCGATGGCACGGTCGTGGAAGTCGTGGTGCCCGACGAGGCCGTTACTGGCAACGTGCAGATCGCGGGCGTGGACGGCCCCGGCCTTTTCCTGCAGATTGTCCCCACCATTCGGACGGCGTTGCCATCGGACCCAGTCGTCAATTTTGATGGGCCGGTAGAGGGCCAGCGTTGGAGTTTATTTGGCTCCGGTTTGGTTGAAGGCGATACCCTCGTAAGTTTTGGCGGCGTGGCGATGAATGAAAACTCCACCGGGGCCGAGCTCGACGTTTCGGATGTAGCCGCCAGTGGCTTCAGCCGCGCGAACGGACGCCTGGAATTGACCGTGCCCGAGCGCGGTTTGGCGGGACCGATCAGCGTCCAAACCGATGGCGGTTCATTCCTGGCCGGCACCGTGCCCATCCAGGCCCCAGCATTCGCCGGAATTGTATCCATCGCAGCGCGCGCCGGGCAAGGCACGCCGGTCAATTCGAGCGTGGCCTCAGCCAATGCCGGGCAGATCATCACGCTGCAGGGCTTCGGGTTTTCCAGCACCACCAACATCGTCTTTGCCGCGGTGGCCGAGGACGGCACGCGCAGCCAGGTCGTCGTGCGGCCAGTTACCGTGCCTAACAGCGGCCAGATAACCGTTCGCGTTCCAGCCCTCGCGGTCACGGGTCCGGTGACGGTCGCGGGTTCCAGTTTCACCGTCGATCTGCAAATCGTGCCCTTGTTGAACGGGATTAGCGCCGGCAGCATCACTCCAGACGGCTTTCTGCGCCTGGCCGCGAGCGGCATTCCGGAGGGCGGTTCCGGGGCCGGTCAGTCCGTGACCTATACAATTGGCGCGGGTTCAGTTTCCGACACTTCCGGCACCACCGGGCCGGATGTTTTCAGCGCGCTGGACGCGGCGGTTGAAATCGATCTCTCCGTGCCTGCCGATGCCACCGGCTCGGACGTTACGGTTACGACGGCGGGCGGCTCGGCTACGTTCCGGCTGTCGGATTTGGCAAGTTCAACCGTGCCTGCCGAGACTCAGGGGAGCGGGGCGCCCGATGGCGTCGGTGGAACTCTCGCGACCGCGTTTGATCTCGCCGTCGCCGCCAACGCCCAACTGACGGTCACGGGCCGGATCGACCCGGCCGCGGACGTGGACATCTTCAAGCTGACCGGAGTTGAGGGCGGCGGGCTGCTAAGCGTTTCGGCCACGGGCGCCCAGAGCACCAACGCCCGTTTCATTTTGTTCGATGAAACCGGCGCGATTTTGACCGGCCCAGTTTCAAGCTTGTCGCGCTTCGTTCTTCAACCGCGAAACGGCTATTTCCTTGGGTATTCAGGTTTTCCAAACACCGGCTATAATCCGGTTACCGGATCAGGCGCGACCAATGCATCCAACGTGGGGGATTATTCGCTCTCGCTTCGTTATGGCGGGCCAGGAACCACCAGCTTGAACGCTTTTACGGCGACGGCGGCCATGGGAGTTCCAACGTCTTCAAACATTGCTTCGGCGAACACCCGGCAAACCATAACCATCGCGGGAGAAAACTTCAGCGGCTCAACCCGCGTCCGCTTCACGACCTTCAACGGTGATAGCCCGCAGAGCGGGTTGACCGAACGGGAAGTGACGCCGGCAAGCGTGGCTGCCGACGGCCTGAGTTTAACCGTGGCGGTGCCGGATGATGCGGTGACCGGGCCGGTGCGGGTATCCGACGAAGCGGGTGGGCTGATCCTGCAAATCGTGCCGGTGGTGTCGGACATTGACGATCTTAGTACCTCTACGGGAGCGCGGCCAGCCTGCGGGTGACGGGCGATGGTTTGGTGGAAGGCGCGCAGACGCTGCTCCTCGGCGCGAGCGAGGTGCAGGACGTGTGGAACGTCAGCGGACCGAATACATTTACTCTTTTGAGCCGCGTCAATGGGGGAGCGGATTTTGTGTTGCCAGTCGAACCGCCTTCGGGTCCAGTCCGCATTCGAACCCTGGGCGGCACCTCGAATTCGTTCGCCATTGATTTCACGGGATTCCTGGCGGCGACCGTCGCCACTCAGGGCACGCCAGCCAATGCCGCGGTTGCTTCCGCCAATGCGCGCCAAAAGATCACCTTGCTCGGCAGCGGATTCGATCTGCAGACGGAAGTCCTGTTCCCGATCCTGACCTCGGCCCAGGACTTGCCCAGCGTTCGACCGGTCCTCCCGACCCAGGCCGCCGCCGATGGCTCGAGTTTGCAGGTGTTGGTGCCGGATGATGCGGTGACGGGTAATGTCCGAATCGCCGGCGCGCCAGCCAGTTTCTTCCTGCAAATTGTGCCCACCCTTGTGGATGTGTTCACGCCGGCAATCTACGGCACCGGCCAAGCCTTCACCATCCACGGCAGCGGCTTCATCGAAAACGACGTGACGGTTTTCCTGGGCACGACATTCCTCCAGGACACCGGCGCTTTCTTCGGACCCGAAATTTACAATGCCGTTGTGGCTTCTGGTCTGGACCGCACGGACAATGACGGTATCAACTTGCTTTTGCCGCCCAGCGCGGGAACCGGTCCGTTCACGGTCCGCACCAGCGGCGGCCAAGCCACGCTGGTGTTTGCGTTGACCGGGATTGTCGCCTCGGCCCAATCGGGCACGCCCACCAATCCGGCGGCCGCCTCAGCCAATGTTCGCCAGGCCATTACGATTTTGGGCGACGGCTTTGATCTCGATACCGAAGTTGTCTTTCCCACGATCGAAAGCGGCAACGCCACGTTGAGCAATCGCAAGGTCAAGCCGACCCGCGTGTTCGTCGTGCAAGGAACGGGCAGCGGCGCCGCCATTGAAGTCGTCGTCCCCGACGACGCCATCACCGGCAACGTCAGCGTCGTGGGCGCGCCGGGATCGTTCCTGCTGCAGATCGTGCCCACCATCGTTGACCTGGACTTGCTGAGCACGGGCTTCGACACGGGATCGTCCTTCCAGATTTCAGGCAGTGGCTTCATCGAGGGCAGTCTGACCGTCAACTTTGGCGCGACGACCGTGGTTGACACCAGCGCCTCCACCGGCCCCAACATATTCAACCTCGGGATCGACGCGGGCCTGGATCGCAGCGACAACGACGGCATTTCGTTGACTGTTCCGGCCGGCGCGTTTCCGGGGCTGATCACCGTCACGACTTCCGGCGGAGTTTCGGCCGCGATGCTCATTTCGGTGGCGCAGATTGTTTCGACCGCGCTGGCAGGCACGCCGGCAAGCGGCGCCCAACCATCGGCGAACCCGGGCCAACTCATCCGCATTCAAGGCGGTGGTTTTGACATCACCACCGAAGCTGTTTTCCCGGTGATCGACATTTCTGGAACGGTCACCACCCGTGCCGTCCTGCCGGACTTCGTCAAAGTGGACGGCACCATGATGGAAGTGCGCGTGCCGGAAGACGCGCTCACCGGGACGATCCGGGTGATTGGCTCGCCGGGTGCCTTCACCCTGCAAATCGTTCCCACGCTAAGATTGGTGGAACCCTATTCCAGCAACACGATTCGCTTGCTGGGCAGCGGCTTCACGGAGAATTCCGGGTTGTCGGTGAAGTTCGGCGCGGTGACCGTGGGCGACTCCGGAGTGAACATCGATGTCAGCTCCAACTTCCTGGCCAATGATCTTCTAAGCCTGACGCTGCCCGCCGGAGGGACCAATCCCGTCAGTGTGACGACCGCCGGAGGCACGAGCCAGGCGATCAATATATCGGTCGATGATCCGCCCGGCGTGGGCGAGATGCGCGATCTGGCCATATTCCCCGCGACCGCCGGGGCCGACGCGGGCGAGTTCGTCGTCGCGGAGAGCAGCGGGAACTTGCGCGTGCTCGATCCAGTCACGCTGGCGTTGATCCGAACCATCACCCGGCCCGGCACGGCCTCAACCCAGATCGGCCTGGATTTTCTCCCGGAGGCCATCACGGTGCAGGATGCGGTGCGCGGCGCGGTCAACGTTCCGGCTGGCAGCTTGATGGTTGCCAACGGCGCGGATACGCCGGACCGCTTGTACTACTTGAACCCGGCGGTCGCCGGTACGGTCCTCGCGGACGTGCCGTTCGGTGCGAATACGCCACTGGACGAGACCGGCGCCGTCGGTCTCGCCTACGATTTGAACCGCCATTTGATCGTGGCGTTGCGCAGCTCTGATCTGGTGACCGAGATCAACCCGGCGACCGGCGCGGCCTTCCGGAGCTTCCACACGGGCTTCAGCGTCGGTGCGGGCGACGTCGCAGTGCGGCCGGGAGCGGGCACTCTTCTGGTGTCCGGCAGTCAGAGCCGATTGATCGAAATCGATCCGCTGACGGGCCGGATCATCGGGAACTACGATACCATTGCCAACACTCAATTCGGAACCATCGACCTGCGCCAGCAAGGAGTTGGGTTCCAGGGAATCGGCGACCTCTCCGGCCTCGCGTTCGACGGCGCCGGCAATCTCCTCGCGACCAGCAGCAACGCCTCCGATGGCAACGGCCAGCGCATCTTGCGGATCACGCTGCCGGGCGCTCCCACCAGTTTGCAGGTGGACAGCGCGATGGCGGTGGCCATCGACGGCACGCCGGCCGACCCGGTCCAGCCTTCGGCAAATTCCCGCCAGCGCATCCGCATCATTGGCAGCGGTTACAATCGGTTCACCGAAGTCGAGTTTCCACGGATTGACAGCGCGGGCAAGCAAGGGTTTGTGCGCGTGCGAACCGACGTGGTTTCCGCGGATGGAACCGCGCTGGAAGTCGTGGTGCCCGATGAAGCGGTCACCGGCTACGTGCGGGTGTCGGGCGCGCCCGGCACCGGGCTGTTCCTGCAAATCACGCCGACGATCCGCGCCGCGTTGCCGGCCGATACGGCGATCAATTTCGATGTGCCGTTGGCTGGCCTCCGTTGGGGATTGTGGGGCAGCGGCCTGGTGGAGGGCCGCACGCGGATCACGATTGGTGGCATTCAAATCAACGACAATTCGACCACCTCCGATGTGGACGTTATCACCAATATTTTCACGATCCAACGCAACAATGGCCGCCTGGATTTGACCATCCCAGAACGGGCTTTGGCCGGGCCGGTGAAGATCGAGACTGCGGGCGGCTCTTTCCAATTGAATGCGCTCCCGGTCCAGGCGCAGCCGTCCGTGGGCGTGGAAGCGATTGTCGAGCGCGCGTCCCAAGGCACGCCGGCCAACAGCGCGCTGCCCGCCGCCAACGCCGGCCAGGTGATTGTACTGCGGGGTTACGGGTTCACGACTACTTCGAGCATTCTTTTCTCTGGGGTAGGTGAGGAGGGTTTGCGCCGCCAGATTTTGGTTCGGCCGACGAGCGTGTCCACCGACGGCACGCAGGCCACGGTGCGGGTGCCTGCCTTGGCCGTCACCGGCCCGGTGACCGCGGCCGGCGCGACCACCAGTGTTACCCTGCAAATTGTTCCCACGTTGAACGGTATCAGCACCGGGAGCATCAGTGCCGGTTTGCCCATCCGGCTCTCAGGAAGTGGAATTCCCGAAGGCGGACCAGGGCCGGGTGAATCAGTAACCTACACGATTGGCGACGGGAGCGTTTTGGACAACGATGGAACGCTTGGCCCGAATGTGTTCAGCGCGCTGGATGCGACCCGCGAGATCGACCTCGTCCTGCCGGCCGCTGCCACCGGTTCGGTGGTGACCGTGACCACGGCCGGAGGCTCAGCCACACTCCGCTTGATTGATCTGGCCACCTCAACCGTGGCCGCTGAAGGCCAGGGAAGCAGTGCCACGGACGGCGTGGGAGGAACGCTGGATACGGCGCTTGGCGTCGCGCTGGATCCCAATCACTTGCTGGCGATCACCGGCCGCGTCAACGTGGCGGACGACGTGGACCTCTATCGGCTCGTGGGCGCGCAGGCCGGAGGCATTCTGACCCTTTCCGCCACCGGAGCGCAGGGCACCAACGCCCGGTTCCGGCTCTTCGATGAAACCGGGACGGCGTTGACTTCGTCCGTGTCGTCGTTGACCCGGTTCGTTCTGCCGCCAGCGGGCGCTTATTTCCTCGGATATTCGAGCCGGCCCAATGAGGCCTACAGCGTCGTGGACGGTTCAGGCACGGTCGCGGGTTTCAATGTCGGAGATTATTCACTGTCGCTGCGCTATGCCGAGCCGGTCGTCACCAGCTTGAATGGCATCCTGGCCACGGCGGCAAGCGGCGTGCCCGCCGACGCGACGATCCCCTCGGCCAACACGCGCCAGACCATCACCATCCAGGGCGAAAACTTCACGAGCGCGACGCGGGTCCGGTTCATCACCTTCAGCGGTGACCGCCCGCAGGACGGGTTGACTGAATTGGAAGTGACCCCGGCGAGCGTCGCGGTCGATGGCACGAGCTTGGACGTCGTTGTTCCCGACAGTGCGGTGACCGGCGTCATTCGCCTGCCGGACGAACCGGGCGGGCTGCTGCTGCAAATTGTGCCGACCATCGCGGACATAGACATCCTGAGCAGTTTTTACGGGAGTGGCGCTTCGCTGCGGCTGGCGGGCGGCGGCTTCATTGAAGGGGCTATAACGCTGATCATGGGAACGTCGGTCGGCGCGAGCGGCGCCACGGAAGTGGAGGACGTGTGGAATGCCGATGGACCCAGCGCGTTCAACACCTTTGCCACGCCAACTGAAGTGGTAGGCCGGGTCAATGCCGGCGCGGACTTCGCGTTGCCCGTCGATCCGCCATCCGGTCCCATCAAAGTGAAGACGCTGGGTGGCAGTTCGGCGCCGTTCCCCATCAACCTGACCGGATTGGCTTCCGGCACGGTTGCCAGTCGCGGCACGCCGGCCAACGCGGCGCAACCCTCGGCCAACGTCCGCCAGCCAATTACCTTGCTCGGCTCCGGCTTCGACCTTTACTCGGAAGTCATTTTCCTGATCGTCAATTCCGGCTCGGTGAACTCGGACCTGATCAGCACGCGCATCGTCAAAGTCAGCCAGTCGGCGCCGGACGGTTCGAGCGCCCAGGTCGTCGTGCCGGATGACGCGGTGACCGGGCAAGTCCGAGTCGTGGGCGCGAAAGACGGGTTCGTCCTCCAGAATGTTCCGACGTTGGTCGCTGTGCTCACCCCCGCGACCTTTGCCACGGGCCAATCCCTGACCATCCTCGGCAGTGGATTTGTCGAGAACGATGTTACGGTTGTGCTGGGGAACACGACGCTGGTGGATTCCGGAGCCTTTATCGGCCCCAGCGTAATCAATACCACTGTGGGCGCTGGCCTGGACCGCAATGACAACGACGGCATATCGCTCGTCTTGCCGCCCGGCGCGGGCACCGCTCCGTTTGTGGTGCGCACGAGCGGCGGCGAGGCCTCGCTCGTTTCGGTCAACGGTATTCAAGCCGCGGCGTTGGCGGGAACTCCAGCCAATCTGCTGGTGCCATCGGCGAACCCCGGCCAAACGATCCGTCTCCTGGGCGACGGACTCAACCTGAGCACCCAGGTCATCTTTCCGGTGATCGATATCAACGGAACGCTCTCCAACCGGACCGTGCGTCCTGACCTAGCCACCACGAACGGCCAGATCGCCGAAGTCCGGGTTCCGGAAGACGCCCTCACCGGGGCCATTCAGGTGGTGGGAGCGGCGGGCACGTTTCAATTGCAGATCGTTCCGACGCTCAAACTCGTGGAACGTTTTACCAGCAATTCCATGCGGCTGTTGGGCAGCGGCTTTACCGAAAACTCCAATCTGTCGGTCAAATTCGGGGCGGTGACCGTGAGCGACACCGGAGTCAACATCGACATCACCACCAACTTCCTGACCAGCGACACCTTGACAGTTACCCTCCCGGCCGGAGGCGCCAGTCCGGTCACCGTCACCACGGCCGGGGGCGCCAGCCCCGCCGTAAACATCGCCAACGATGACCCGCCCACCGTCGCCGACATGCGGGATCTCGCGATCTTCCCGGCCAGTGCCGGCGCTGACGCCGGACGTTACTTGGTCGCGGAAACCAATAGCCAGCTTCGCGTGCTGGATCCGGTCACTCTGGCCGTGATTCGGACCATTAACCGGCTCGGCCTATCCTCCAGCTTCCAGCAAATTGGATTGGATTTTCTGCCCGAAGCCGTCACGGTGCAAGACCCGGCGCGCGGTCCGGTCAATGTCCCGGCCGGCAGCCTGATTGTGGCCAGCGGCGATGATACGCCCGACCGTTTGTACTACCTCGATCCCGCCGACAGCGGAACGGTCTTGGCCGATGTTCCACTGGGCGGGACGGTTCCGCTGGATGAAGCGGGCGCCATCGGCGTCAGTTATCACGGGGGCCGCCACACACTGTTCGTGCTGCGCAACTCGCTCAATGTGGTCACTGAATTCAATCCGGCCACCGGCGCGGCCATTCGCAGTTTCCATACCGGGTTCAATAACGGGTCTGGGGACATTTTAGTCCGGCCAGGCACGGGTTCATTGCTGGTGGGTGGCAGTTCGGGCCGCTTGCTTGAACTCGACCCGCAAACCGGCTTGGTCATGGGTAATTATGAAACGATCGGCAACACCCAACTCGGGACCATCGACCTGCGCCAGCAGAGTCCGGGCTTTTCAACTATCGGCGAACTGTCCGGCCTGGCATTCGATAATGCCGGAAATCTGGCGGCAACAACCACCTTTCCCAACGGTGATCCGTCCATGCAGCGAATCCTGACCCTGCAATCGCCCGGCGCACCCACGGCCATCCAGGTTGGCGTGGCTATGTCCGTCGCGCTGGACGGCCTGCCGGCGGATACTCTCTCGCCTTCTGCCAATGCGCGGCAGCGGATTCGCATCCTGGGCAGCGGCTACAATCGCTTTACGGAAGTCGAGTTTCCGAAGGTGGACAACTCCGGGAATTCAGGGTTCGTTCGGGTGCGCGCGGATGTGGTTTCTGAAGACGGCACGATCATCGAACTGGTCGTGCCGGATGAAGCCGTGACCGGCAACCTCCGGGTGGCGGGCGCGCCCGGCACCGGTTTGTTCCTGCAAATCACGCCGACCATTCGCACCACGCTGGCAGCCGATCCCGCGATCAATTTCGATCAGCCGATCGAAACCCAGCGCTGGGGAATCTTTGGCAGCGGTTTTGTGGAAGGCAACATGCGCGTGACCTTCGGCGGCGTCCTCATCAACGATAACATGATTTCGACCGAGGTGGATGTCATCGATGTGATTACCGCCAGTTATTCGCGCAGCAATGGCCGTCTGGATTTGACGGTGCCGGAGCGGGCGCTGGCCGGCCCGGTCAAAATCGAAACCGCCGGGGGCTCCTTCCAGGTGAATACGATTCCGATTCGCGGCCAGGCCTCCGTCGGGCTGACATCGCTGGTAACCACCGCCGCTCAGGGAACCCCGCTTTTCGCAAACATTCCTTCCGCCAATGCCGGGCAGACCATCACGATCAACGGATTTGGCTTCACCGGTACCACCAATATCGTGTTCACCGGCGTGGCCGAGGAGGGAACGCGAGGCGTGATCGTGGTGCAACCGGCGACGGTGGTGGCGGACGGTTCGCAGATGACGGTGCGGGTGCCGCCGCTGGCCGTGACGGGTCCCGTGAGTGTTTCCGGTTCCACCAGCACGGTCGATCTGCAAATCGTTCCCACTCTCAATGGCATCTCGGCTGGCGTTATTACGCCCGGCAATATGCTCCGGATTTCGGGCACCGGCATTCCGGAGGGCGGCAGCGGCTTGGGCCAGGAGGTCACCTACACCTTCGGGCCTGACAGCGTGACGGACACCAATGGCGGCAGCGGGCCGGACGTTTTCAGCGCCCTGGACGCGGCCCTGGAAATCAATCTGCTCGTGCCGGCTGGCGCCAGCGGCAGTATCATCACGGTGACGACCGCGGGTGGTTCGGCAACTCTGAATCTAGCTGATGTGGCCATCCTGACCGTGCCCGCAGAAGCGCAAGGGGCCGCCGCAGCGGATGGGGTCGGCGGGACGTTGGGCACCGCTTCAAACCTGGCCGCCGGGCCGCATTCCTTGCTCACGGTCACCGGCCGCATCAGCGCCGCCACGGATGTGGATTTGTTCCACCTGGTTGGCGCGCGGGCCGGGGGGCTGATCAGCCTTTCCGCCACCGGCGCGCAAAGCACCAATGCCAGGTTCCGGATTTTCGATCAAAACGGCAACGCGCTGACTGCCGTGGTGGGGAGCCTCAGCCGGTTTGTCCTGCCGCCGGCCCTCGAGTACTATGTTGGCTATTCCAGCAATGCCAACACGGCCTACAATGTGGTTGATGGGTCGGGCACGGGGACGGGTTTCAGTCTGGGCGATTATGCTCTCACTATTCGGTACGCGGATCCGGGCGTCACAAGCCTGAACTCCATCGCTGCCGTCGCGACCAGTGGTTCGCCCGCCGACCCCGCCATTCCCTCGGCCAATACTCGCCAAACGCTTACCATCCTTGGAGAGAACTTCACCAGTACGACCCGGGTGCGATTTGTCACTTTTAGTGGCGACCGACCCCAGGACGGGTTGACCGAGACCACCGATTTAACGCCCACCTCGGTTGCCCTCGATGGAACGAGTTTGCAGGTGGATGTTCCGGACAACGCCGTTACGGGCATAGTGCGACTGTCCGATGAACCGGCCGGGTTGATCCTGCAAATCGTGCCGACCGTGGCGGACATCGATGTTACCGGGGCAGTGTATGGTAGCGGCAACCTGCGGCTGGCGGGCGGAGGCTTCATTGAAGGGGCGCAGAGCCTGCTGTTGGGAACCACCGAGTTGCAGGACGTCTGGAGAGCCGACGGACCGAATGCTTTCAACACGTTCGCCACTCCGACCTTCAGCGTTGGCAGGGTCAATGCCGGTAACGATTTTGGATTGCCGCCCAATGCCGAGTCCGGGACGGTGCGAGTCAAAACTTTGGGCGGGACTTCTTCGGCATTTCCGATTTCATTTATTGGCATCTCGGTCGGCTCGGTAGCGGGTTTGGGCACGCCTGCCAATGCCGCGTTGCCTTCGGCCAACGTGAATCAGCCGGTCAGATTGTTGGGGGCCGGTTTCGATCTGTACACTGAGATCATTTTCCCCGTTCAGCCATCTGGCGGCATTAATGCCGATCTCCGCAGCACCAAAGTTGTCAAAGCCACCCAGGTCTCCGCTGACGGCACGAGCCTGCAGGTGGTGGTCCCCCACGATGCGGCCACGGGCAATATCCGGATCGTAGGCGCGAGCGGCAGTTTCTTCCTGCAGATTGTGCCGACGGTCGTTCAGGTGCAATCGCCGGCCACCTTTGCCACGGGGCAGACCATGACAATCTTGGGCAGCGGGCTGGTTGAAAACGAGGTGGTCGTGGTCCTGGGTACCACGACTTTGTCGGACACTGGGCCCTTCATTGGTCCGGATGCCTTTGATTCGTTTGTTGGCGCGGGGTTGGATCGTTTGGATAATGACTTTGTATCGATTTCATTGCCGCCCGGCGCGGGGGTGGGGCCGTTTACCGTTCGGACGAATGGCGGCGAGTTTTCGCTCTTCACGGCCAACCAGATTCAAGCCACTGCCCTGGCTGGCACTCCGGCCAGCCCGGCCGTGCCTTCGGCCAATCCCGGCCAGACGATTCGCATCATCGGCGCGGACCTCAGTTTGATGACGGACATCATCTTCCCAATCATTGACGTTAATGGAAATATCTCGAACCGCACCCTCCGTCCGGACCTGGCCAGCACCGATGGAACCCTGGCTGAGGTTCGCGTTCCCGAAGACGCGGTCACGGGCGCGATACAAATCGTCGGCGCCACCGGCGCGTTCCCGTTGCAGATCGTGCCTACGCTCAGATTGGCCGAACGGTTTTCCGCCACGACCATCCGGCTATTGGGCGGCGGCTTTACGGAAGGCTCCAGTCTGTCCGTGGTATTTGGCGCCACGACGGTGGTTGACACCGGTTCCGCCATCGACGTGTTCACTTCGTTCCTGACAAATGACAGTCTCAGCGTCAATCAACCGGTGGGTGCCGGAAATTTGGTCACGGTAACGACTGTCGGCGGCACCAGCCAGGCCGTGAACATCGCGGTGGACGATCCACCCGCCGTCGGTGACATGCGTGACCTGGCCGTATTCCCCGCGACCGCCGAGGCCGCCGCGGGCCGATTCATCGTCGCGGAAAGCAGCGGGAACTTGCGCGTGCTCGATCCGGTCACGCTGGCCATGATCCGAACCATCACCCGGCCCGGCACGGCCTCAACCCAGATCGGCCTGGATTTTCTCCCGGAGGCCATCACGGTGCAGGATGCGGTGCGCGGCGCGGTCAACGTGCCGGCAGGCAGCTTGATGATCGCCAACGGCGCGGACACACCGGACCGGCTTTACTATCTCGATGCGACAGCCGCAGGCACCATTCTGGCCGATGTTCCGCTGGGCGGGGCTGCGCCGGTCGATGAAGTGGGCGTTTACGGTCTCGCCTATCATGCCGCGCGAAACACTTTGTTCGTGTTGCGCAGCGGTGACCTGGTTTCCGAGATCAATCCGGCCACGGGAATCGCGATCAAGAGTTTCCACGTTTCACTGGGCAACTCCATCGGTGATGTCTTGGTCGATCCGGCTTCGGGCAACCTTTGGGTGGCCGCCGGTTCGCAACGGCTGGTCGAGATCGATCCGGAGAGCGGCCGCAACCTGGGGAACTATAACCCCGTCAGCCTCGCTGAACTGGGCACTATCGATTTGCGGCAACAGGGTGTCTTATTCCAGGGCTTTGGCGAAGTCACGGGGCTGGCTTTTGACAGCAGCGGCAGCATTCGAGCCAGCACTTACGGCGGACGTATTCTGACCTTGACGTTGCCGGGGGCGCCGGCTGAGTTGCGGACCGGCTCCACCATGGCAGTGGCGATTGACGGCACGCCGGCCAACTCGCTCCTGCCCTCCGCCAACGCCAGACAGAGCATCAGAATCATCGGCAGCGGTTACAACCGATTTACTGAAATCGAATTCCCGACCATTGCCACCAACGGCGATCGCGGCTTTGGACGCGTAGCCGCCGACGCCGTTTCCGCCGACGGCACAATCATCGAAGTTGTGGTGCCAGACAACGCCATCAACGGCATCGTCCGCATCGCCGGCGCTCCGGGCGCGGGGTTGTTCCTGCAGATCACCCCCACCATCCGGCAGGTGCTTCCGTCCGATCCGTCCTTTGCTTTTGACGTGCCCGTTGAAGGCACGCGCGTGGGGTTGTTGGGCAGCGGTTTCGTTGAAGGCCGGACGCGCGTCACCTACGGCGGCGTATTCGTCTATGACAACACCATTTCAGCGGACGTGGATGTTCTCGACAACTTCGCCACTCTTTATACCCGTAACAATGGCCGCCTTGATTTGACGGTGCCTGAACGCGCCCTGGCCGGACCGGTCAGGGTGGAAACCGACGGCGGCTCGTTCGCGGTCAATGCGGTCCCGATTCGGGCCCAGGCCCTGGTCGAATTGGAAACCATCGTCGCCAACGCGGCCATGGGAACGCCGGCCTCACTGGTTCTGCCTTCGGCCAACACCGGCCAGACCATCACGCTCACTGGTTTCGGATTCACGACCTCATCCAACGTCTTGTTCGCAGGGGTGGCTGAAGACGGAACTCGCGGCACCATTGTGGTTCAACCCGTGACCGCGGCGGCCGATGGAACTCAGATGACCGTGGTGGTGCCGCCCTTGGCGGTGACTGGCGCGGTTGGCATTGCCGGGTCCAGTGGCAGTGTGGTCCTACAAATTGTCCCGACCTTGAACGGGATCGGCACGGCCGTCATCATCCCGGGCAATCTCCTGCGCCTGGCTGGCTCTGGCATCCCTGAGGGCGGCCCTGGACTGGGAGAGGAAGTCACTTTCACTTTCGGCGCCGGAACGGTGATCGACACCAGCGGCAGCAACGGGCCGGATGTGTTTAGCGCGCTGGCTGCGGCTTTTGAAATGGATCTCACCGTTCCAGCCGGCGCCAACGGCACAACCGTAAACGTCACGACCGCCGGCGGCTCGGCCACGTTCGCGATTTCCGATTTGGCGGTTTCCACAGTTCCGGCTGAGTCGCAAGGGGCCGGAGCTTTGGACGGTGTCGGCGGCACATTGGTCACCGCCGCTACCGTGGCCGTTGGGCCTTCGACTTCAACGACGATCACCGGCCGGATCAATACGGCTCCGGATGTGGATCTGTACCGCTTGCTCGGGGCGGAAGCCGGTGGGATTCTCAGTCTGTCGGCGACCGGCGCGCAAAGCACCAACGCGCGCTTCCGCCTGTTCGACGCCAATGGCAACGCCTTGTCGGCAGTGGTGTCGAGTTTCAGCCGCTTCGTGCTGCCGCCGGCCGTCGGTTATTACGTCGGGTATTCCGGGAACCCCAATATTGACTACAGCGTCGTCGATGGATCGGGGACCGTTAACGCAACTGTCGGTGACTACTCTCTGGCGCTGCGCTATTCCGATCCTGGCGCGACCAGCTTGAACGCCATCTCGTCCGTCGCCTCCTTCGGAACGCCCGGAAATGCGGGCGTCCCATCGGCCAATAACGGGCAACCCATCACCATCTTCGGCGAAAACCTCTCCGGCGCCACGCGGGTTCGCTTCATTTCTTTCAATGCCGATCGTCCTCAAGACCTCCTCGCGGAAGTCGAAGTGACGCCCAGCTTCGTTTCCGGCGACGGCGCCAGCATGACCGTCGTGGTCCCGGAAAGCGCTGTGACCGGGCCGATCCGGTTGGTCGATGAACCGGGCGGTCTGATTCTGCAAATCGTGCCGAACATCTCGGACACCGACGTCACCACTGCCACTTTTGACAACGGCAACTTGCGCCTGACGGGAACTGGGTTTATCGAGGGCGCCCAAACCGTCTTGCTGGGGAACATGGAGGTTGGCGACGTGTGGGACTTCGACGGACCCAACCCTTTCAATAATCCAATTTCGTCGCGCAACACCGGAACCGATGTCACGTTGCCCGTCAATGCCAGCGCCGGCCCAATCCGCGTCCGGACTCTCGGCGGAACCTCGGCGGCTTACCAGATCGTCTTCAGCGGTTTCGCAGTCAGTACCGGGGCCGAGCGCGGCAGTCCGAACATTCTGGCGCTCCCTTCCGCCAACGCGCGCCAGACCATCACCCTGCTAGGCTCCGGGTTCGATGCGCAGACCGAGATCGTCTTTCCAACCCAGAACTCCACCTTCGGCGCCGATCTCCGCGTCCATAAAATCGTCAATCCGATCCAGGTGGTTTCGGATGGCAGCAGCATTCAAGTGGTGGTGCCCGATGACGCCGCCACCGGAGACGTGCGGATCGTCGGGGCCGCGGGCAGCGTGTTTCTCCAAATCGTGCCGAGCATCGTCCAGGTTTTGCCGCCGGTCACGTTCGCCACCGGCCAGACCTTCAACATCCAGGGCAGTGGTTATATCGAGAATGATGTCACCATCGGTTTGGGCAACACTTTCCTGTTGGACACCGGCTTCGCCTTCGGACCGAACGAGTTCAACACCGCCATCACCCTGGTCGGTTTGGATCGCACCGATAACGATGGGATTTCTTTTGCCGTTCCGCCGGGCGCTGTCAACGGGCCGTACTCCGTGCGGACCACCGGTGGCATCGCCCGCATGGGGGTGGTCATCGACCTGGGCGTGGTCATCCGTGAAACCCGGCCGGGCCGAACCGTTGGCGCGAGCGAACAGGAAATCTTCAAAGCCACCGCCGCCGTCGAAGGCTGGCTCGACTTCGATCTGCATTTCGATTTCAACCTGGCCACCCTTTCCTTGCTCAACGCCAATGGCACGCCCGCCACGCTGTTGGAATCCACTACCGTCGGCAGTGACATGCACCTGCGCGTGGCCACCATCGCCAGCCAGCAATTTACCCTCGTCGTCAACGGGCCGGCGGGCGGCGCCGCTTACGATCTCGAGGTCACCAATCACGACCGTTTCGACGATCCGATCGGACCTCAGACCGGCGCATTCTCCGGCAATTACGGCTCCGATCCCGACGGACGCAACGATGCCGCCGCCGCCGCCACGGATTTCTTCCCGGCTGTGTACGTCCTCGAACCTCGGTTGAGCATGCCTTCAAACGATGCGGATTGGTTCACCTGGATCACCCGCGCATCGGGTGAAATGAGCGTAGGGACTTTGTTCACTCCCAGCGCCGGCAAACTCGGCTTCCGCGTATATGCCGATTCGGACAATGACGGAATCCTGAGTGGAGTCGAAGCGGCGGCCCCCGTGGCCTTGAGTGCGCCCACCGCCGACGGCGCCCGCGTCGCCGATGTTCCGGCCGCCCTCGGCCAGCGGTTCTGGGCCGAAGTGTTCAGCCTCGACGGAAATGCCGATGGCCTGCCCGACCAAAATGTTTTTTCGTTTACCTTCTCGAATCTCGACCGGATCGACGCCGGGCTTTTGGCCAGCCACCTTCCGCCCAATGACAACACTCAAGCCAACGCCGTGCAACTCGGAGCGGGAGTGTCCTGGAATTCCCAATCGTTGACCGACTTTTTGACCATTCACGAACCCACTGACCAGGATTGGTTCCGGTTGACGCCGATGGTTCCGGGCAGCCTCCAGATCATGATCGACATGGAACAACGCCAGGTCGGCCAGGTCAACGTCCTGGCCATCGAGGCTGGAACCGGAACCTCCCTGTCGCTGGTCGAATTCGAGGACCTGGGCACGCGCCTCCGATTCAAATTCGCCCCGGTGGCCAAAGGCCAGGCTGTGCTCGTTCAATTCTCCGGTTCGCCCAACGCCTACACGTTCGCCATTCAGAACCACGACTTGGCCGAACCCAATCCTTCCATGCCGGAGCCGGCGGTGCTCGGATCGCTCATTAACCGGAAGTTCGACGACCTGAGCCTGCCCGGCCTGCCCGATGTTGGCGCGCGCGATGAGGATTGGTTCAAGCTCGTCACCTCCGCCGCCAATGGCCGGTTAGATGTCAGGATCAGCCCCGACGCCGCGATCAACGGCGACATTACCGCCCGCATCTGGAGGGACGGCAATAACAACCTGATTCCGGAGGCTGGACTTGGCGAATTGCTCGTCGAAGGGACATCGGTCGGTGGAGCGCCATTCACCGTGAGCCTGCCGTCGGGCGCGGGCGAAACCTATTACGTTCAGGTGTTCGATCCGAATTCAGGGCCGTTCACCGGAATTGTCTATGGCTTGGTTTTGGAGAACGTCGATCACTTTGACCGGAACGACCCCAACGGCGCCGCGAACGAAACCGCCGGCACTGCCACGGATTTGGGTGCCATCGTGAACGCTGTTGAAGCCGACCTCACCTTGCCGCCCGCCGACGCGGATTGGTTTATGGCCGCCACGCGCGCTCAAGACGGGACTTTGGATGTCGTCCTCACCGGCCAGGGCGATTCCGTGGCCGTCACCATTCATCGCGACTCCGACAATGATGGGGTGCCGGACACCGTGGTCACCTCCGGCACGGGAACAAATTTGCGCTTCAACTTGATCCCAGCCCAGGCTGGCCAGGCCTTTTGGGTGCAACTGGAACTCGCGAATCCTGCGAACCTGTTCGCCCCGGGTTCCCTGGTCCGCTTGGAACTCATCAACCATGACCGCTTTGACGATCCCTCCGGCGACAGCGTCGGAGGCGTCGTCCTCAATCCGACCGGTAGCGACGGCGACGGGCCTAATAACGGCCCGCGTTCCGGCGGCGTGAACATTGAAGGGACGCTGCGTTTGGTCCAGCCGAACCCGGCGATCCCCGCCACGTTCCAAGGCCGGGTCGGAGTTTCGGTGGATGGTTTGGGCACGTTCACCACCGGGAATTTGCAGGCCGATATTCCCGCTGGATCGACGATTGAATATGCGTTCCTTTACGTCGCCACGCGTTCGAAGATCGCCCGCTACCGGCCTCCGTTCATTGGGTTTGAAGGCGGCCCGGTTGCCTTGGGTTATTTGCCGAACGTTGACAACGCTTCGGGCATCGATTTTGAAACCGCGCGCGCCAATGTCACCGGCATCGTCGCGGCGAAAGTCGGAGCCGGCGGCGGCCTCTTCAACTTCGCCGTCGATGAAACCGTTGCCAACGCCGGCCTGAGCCTCACCGGCAGCGATGAGGACCTCGACCAAGGCATTGAAGGCACGGCTCTGGTCGTCATCTACACCAACCCGGCTTTGCCGCTGCGCTCCGTCGCGGTGCTGGAAGGCGGCCTGAGCGGTCCCGTCGTGCAGCGCACTCGCCTGCTCTTAGGCAATCCCGTCAACAAGTTTGATCCTGCTTTCGTCGCCCAACTCAGTCTCGGCATTTCCTTCGGTTTTCAACCCGACGGCCAATTCAGCACCGTGAGTGTGAACACCAGTCGGCTCACCAGTTCGGCCGGTAATTACGACGACGGCCTGCCCACCGACGGCGCGCTCATCACCGTCGGCGGCGTGGGCAACAGCCCGGCCAATCCCGCCAATCCGTTCAACACCACCGACACCACCGATGACGAGCTCTATGATCTGGGACCGTTGTTGAGCAACGGCGACACCCAGATTGTCCTCGATACCGCCAACCCGTCCGATGACGACTCCATCTTCCTCGCCGTCATTTTCATGTCGGGCCAGGTCGGTCTGGCGCCGCTCTTCACGGACTTGGACGTTGTGGGCCAAAGCACCGAAGTTGACCTCACTCTTCCCAACACCGATGAAGATTGGTTCCGCTTCCAGGCCCTCTCCGACGGCGATGCCGTGGCGCGAATCGGTTTTGCCTCGGATGGCTCGGCGTCGGTCCTGATTTATCGCGATGCCGATCAGGACGGCTTGCCTGATGATCTCAACGACGACGGCACACCCGACCCGGTGCCAACGGTCAATGCCGATTCCGGCCAGCTTTTGCTGCGGGTCATTCAAAATGTCCTGGCCGGCGAGATCTTCCTCCTGCGCCTCTTCAATGTCTCGGGCCAGGTTGAATACGACTTGTCCGTTAAAATCAATCAACCGCCCGTCGCCGAAGCCGGCGCGGACGTGACGGTCAACGAAAGCGATCTGGTCACCCGCACGGGCGCCTTCACGGATCCCGACGTGGGCGATACCCATACGTTCCTCTGGCAGGTCTTCGACAGCGCCTCGGTCTTGGTGGCCAGCACCACCAGTCAAACGCTGTCGTTCATTCCTATCGACGACGATGGCCAGCCTTATTCCGCCGTCTTCACCGTCACCGACAACGAAGGTTCTTTCGACGTGGACAACTTTGTCATCAACGTGAATAACGTTGCCCCGACCCTCGGCGAGGTGGTCGTGACTTCCCCCGTCTCTGAGAATGACACCGTCCATCTCACCGGCACGATCTCCGATCCGAGCTTGGTCGATACCTTCACGCTGGTTGTCAATTGGGGCGAAGGCGGTCCGCAAACTTTCTTCCTGCCCGCCGGGACCACTTCCTTCGACGTGACCCACCAGTATCTGGATGACAATCCCACCGGCACCGCGACGGACGTTTATCCGGTCAGCCTCACCTTAACGGATGACGATGGTGGGACGGATTTAGCCGCAACTTCCACCACGGTCAATAACATCGCCCCAACCTTGACCAACCTCGCCGTGACTCCGGTGATCGACGAAAATGGAACGGTTCATCTCACCGGCAACATCGGCGACATTGGCACTCAAGACACGTTCACGCTGGTTGTTGATTGGGGCGAAGGCGCACCTGAAACCTTCAGCTTCCCGGCCGGCACCACCAGCTTTGACGTGACCCACCAGTATCTCGATGACAATCCGACCGCCACGGCTTCCGATGTTTACACGATCAACGTAACTTTGTCCGACGACGACACCGGCGCCGCCATCGGGAGCGTCACGAACACCGTCAACAACGTTGCCCCAACGGCGAACGCGGGCGCAGACCAGACTGTCAACGAAGGTGCCGTGGTCACGTTGGACGGCAGCTTCACGGATCCCGGCAGCAACGACACGCATTCGTTCCTGTGGACGGTGGCGGCCGACAATGGGCAGGTGCTCGCCAACGGGACCAATGAAGACTTCAGTTTCGTTCCGAATGATCAGGGAACCTACACGTTGACCTTCACCGTCACGGATGATGACGGGGGGATCGACACCGACGTAACAATTGTCACCGTGAACAATGTCGCCCCCACGCTGGTGATCAGCGGGGCGGCCAGCGTGAACGAAGGTTCGGCCTATACTCTGAACCTGGCGTCCACTGATCCGGGCGCGGACACGATTACGTCCTGGCTGATCAATTGGGGCGACGGCCCGGCGGAGTTGGTGAGCGGCAACCCGGCCAGCGTGACGCACGTGTATGCCGACGGGCCGAACAATTACACCATCAGCGCGACAGCGACCGATGAAGACGGGACGTTCGCCTCGAACAGCGTGGCGGTGACGGTGAACAACGTGGCGCCGGCGCTGGTGATCAGCGGGGCGGCCAGCGTGAACGAAGGCTCGGCTTACACGTTGAACCTGGCGTCGAGCGATCCGGGGGCGGACACGATCACATCCTGGCTGATCGACTGGGGCGACGGCCCGGCGGAGTTGGTGACGGGCAACCCGGCCAGCGTGACGCACGTGTATGCCGACGGGCCGAACAATTACACGATCAGCGCGACAGCGACCGATGAAGACGGGACGTTCGCCTCGAACAGCGTGGCGGTGACGGTGAACAATGTGGCGCCGACGCTGGTGATCAGCGGGGCGGCCAGCGTGAACGAAGGCTCGGCCTACACGATGAATCTGGCGTCGAGCGATCCGGGGGCGGACACGATCACGTCATGGTTGATCAACTGGGGCGACGGCCCGGCCGAGACGGTGGCGGACAATCCGGCCAGCGTGACGCACGTGTATGCCGACGGGCCGAACAATTACACCATCAGCGCGACAGCGACCGATGAAGACGGGACGTTCGCCTCGAACAGCGTGGCGGTGACGGTGAACAACGTGGCGCCGGCGCTGGTGATCAGCGGGGCGGCCAGCGCGGATGAAGGCTCGGCTTACACGCTGAACCTGGCGTCGAGTGATCCTGGTGCGGACACGATCGGTTCCTGGCTGATCGACTGGGGCGACGGCCCGGCGGAATTGGTGAGCGGCAACCCGGCCAGCGTGACGCACGTGTATGCCGACGGGCCCAACAATTACACCATCAGCGCGACGGCGACGGATGAAGACGGGACATTCGCCAGCAACAGCCTGGGCGTCGAAGTGCTGAACGTGGCGCCGACGCTGGCGTTGAGCGGGGCGGCGAGCGTGAACGAGGGCGCGGCCTACACGCTGGGCCTGGCCTCCACCGATCCGGGGACCGACACGATCAGCAGTTGGACGATCACCTGGGGGGATGGCAGCAGCGAGACCGTGGCCGGCAGCGCGAGCAGCCTGACCCACGTCTATGCCGACGGGCTGAACAATTACACCATCAGCGCGACGGCGACGGATGAAGACGGGACATTCGCCAGCAACAGCCTGAGCGTGAACGTGCAGAATGTTGCGCCCAATGCCGCCAATGACAGCGCGACGACCGCTGAAGACTCACCCGTAACGATAGGAGTGCTGGCCAACGACAGCGACGTTCAAAACGACACGCTGGCTGTCACCACCGTCACCCAGGGCGTCAACGGCACAGTGTCCATCAACGCCAACGGCACGGTGACCTACACGCCGAACGCCAACTTCAACGGCGCCGATTCATTCACCTATACGATCAGCGATGGCGACGGCGGGACCGACACGGCGACGGTCAACGTTACCGTCACGCCCGTGAACGACGCGCCGGTGGCGGTGGACGACAGCGCCACGACCGCTGAAGACACGCCGGTCACGATCGCGGTCCTGGCCAACGACACGGACGTCGAGAGCAACAGCCTGACGGTCATCGCGGTCACGCCGGGCGTCAACGGATCGGTGACGATCAATGTCGATGGCACGGTGAGCTACGCGCCCAATGCGAACTTCTACGGGAGCGACACGTTCAGCTACATCGCCACGGACGGCGCGGCCCAGTCGAACAGCGCGACAGTGACGCTCACGGTGACGCCGGTGAACGACGACGCCGATGTCATGCTGACCAAGACAGGGCCGGCGGGTCCAGTGACGACGGGCACAACGATCACCTACACTTTGAGCTACCGAAATCTGGGAGCAGCGACGGCTGAGAACGTGGTGGTGCTGGACACGCTCCCTGCGGGAGTGAGTTTCGTCAGCGCGAGTGGTGGCGGCACGTTCGATGCGGTCACGGGGACGGTGACGTTCAGCGTCGGCACGGTGGCGGCTAGTGATGGCGCGCCAGGGGGTGCGGACGAAGGAGTGAACACGGTCACGGTTACGGTGGTCGCCACCGGGGGGGCGATCGTGAACACAGCCACGATCTCGACCACCACCAGCGAGGCGAGCACTACCAACAATAGCAGTCAGGTTACCACCTCGGTAACCAGCGTTGGCGGGAACGCCGACCTGACGGTTCTCAAATCCGGGCCGGTGGGGCCCATGACCGCAGGTTCCGTCATCACCTACACGCTGACGTTCCGCAACCTCGGGACCGCCGCGGCTGAGAACGTAGTGCTTGTAGATTTCCTGCCTTCTGGAGTGACGTTCGTAAGTGCGGGTGCTGGAAGCTGGTGCGATGGGTGCCAGCACGGAGACGGCTCCGATGATGACGATGGCTCCGATGATGACGACGATGGCTCCGATCATGACGATGGCTCCGATCATGACGATGGCTCCGATCATGACGACGATGGCTCCGATGATGACGACGAGTGCGGCGATGGTTCCGACTATTCGGCAGTGTTCGATGCCGCCACAGGCACAGTGACTTTCCATCTCGGAACGGTCGCAGCGGATGACGGCGGAGAGGGTGGGGCAGATGAAGGGGCGGTCACGGTCACGGTCAAGGTTGTCGCCACCTCCGGCACGATTACCAACCGCGCGGTTATTTCCACGACGACCACAGAATCCAACACCGCCAACAACAGCAGCGAGTTGACGCACACGGTGGTCTCTGCCGACGTGGCAATCAGCAAGAGCGGCCCGGTGGGGATGGTGACGACGGGATCATCCATCACTTACACGCTGGACTTCCGCAATCTGGGCGCGGCCGCGGCCGAGGATGTGGTCGTAGTGGATACGCTGCCCGTCGGGGTGTCCTTTGTGAGCGCCAGTGGTGGAAGTTCCTATGATGCGGTGACCCGCCAGGTGAAATTCCACATCGGGACGCTGGCGGCCGATGATGGGGTCGCGGGAGGGGCCGACGAGGGCACGCGGACCGTGACGGTGAAAGTCACCGCCACCAGCGGTTCGATCATCAATCGGGGCACCATCTCGACCTCGACGCCCGAGTCTGACCTCAGCAACAACGCATCCGAG
Source organism: uncultured Verrucomicrobiota bacterium (assembly GCA_964363225.1). Lineage (GTDB taxonomy): Bacteria > Verrucomicrobiota > Verrucomicrobiia > Limisphaerales > CAYIIH01 > CAYIIH01. Next base: position 69,125 of record CAYIIH010000003.1, read on the forward strand.
TTGACCAACACAGTTCACAGCAAGCCCTATGACGGGACTCCCGGCAAGATCACGGGCGGTGGTAGCGTGGACGAACGCATTCGCAACTTCGGCTTTGTCGTGCAGGGCAGGATCGAGCATGGGCAGATGGTCTTCACGGGCGAACTGGAGTTCCAGGACAAGAAGAAGGGGATTAATCTCCACAGCACTACTATCACGCTTCTCCGCGTGGCTCCGGACGGCAAGTCTGCCATGTTCACCGGTACGGCTAGAGTCAACGGCAGCGCGGGCTACAACTTCACGGTGTGGGTGGAGGACAACGGGGAGCCTGGGGCAGGAAGGGACCGTTTCCGCATCGAGATCACTGGTCCCAGCGGCTTCACTTACGACAGCAGTCGTCTGGCTACCAAGGGCGGCTTGCTGGATAAGGGCGGGAACATCCAGGTGCATCGTTAAATCCCCCTTTGTCAAGAGTCGGGAATTCCTTTCTCAGTCCCGCCGCCTGGATGAATGTTCGGCAAGAGTGAACCTAAGACCGGGAGTTCAAATCACGAAATACACTAACGGTTCTTGACGATGGTGTTTCCGATGTTCTGACCGGTTCAGCAGGACAAGATTGGTTCCTGGTGAATCTGTTTAGGGATGTTGTAACCGACGGGAAGCCCAACGAGTTGCATTGACGGAATAGGCAAAGACAATGTCGCCTGATGGACAATAGCCTGGCAAGGTGAAGGGCCGGTCTCGGTTCTTGTTTGAGAAAAACCGATAAAAACCATTGACAGGCTCTCCTGTGCTTTTATATTCCACGGAAAGTTAGCGGGCCGTGAAACGTTAAAGAACCATTAATCCCCGAATCTTTTGATACGGAAGAAGATGGGATTTATGGATTTTTTGTCGTTTTTTGGGGTTGTCAGGATGAGTGATTTGTGGGTATTGCCCATGTAGCTCAGTTGGCAGAGCGCGTCCTTGGTAAGGACGAGGTCATCAGTTCAACCCTGATCATGGGCTCCAGTTTTGAGCTATTTGAAAGAAAAAATAACACACTAAACATTAGGTAAATCGCAATGGCTAAAGAACAGTTTATAAGAACTAAACCGCACGTGAACGTCGGCACGATCGGGCACGTTGATCATGGCAAATCGACCTTGACCGCCGGCATTCTGGTAGTGCAGGAGCGCAAAGGAATGGCCAAGAAGATTTCTTATGCGGACATCACCAAAGGCGGCACGGTACGCGATGAAACAAAGACGGTGACCATTGCAGTCTCCCACGTTGAGTATGAAACCAATGCCCGCCATTACGCGCACGTGGACTGTCCCGGGCATGCTGACTACATCAAGAACATGATTACCGGCGCGGCCCAAATGGACGGCGCTATCCTCGTGGTGAGCGCGGCAGATGGTCCGATGCCGCAAACCCGTGAACATATACTGCTGGCGCGGCAAGTCGGAGTGCCGGCCATTGTGGTGTTCCTGAACAAGGTTGACTTGGTTGACGATCCTGAATTGCTCGACTTGGTGGACATGGAGATCCGGGATTTGCTGAACAAATATGGCTTCCCGGGCGACACGACGCCCATCGTTCGTGGCAATTCCAAGGCGGCCATGGAAGGCAAGCCGGAAGGGGAAAAGCCGATCCAGGAATTGATGGATGCCATCGATAAGTTTATTCCCTTGCCGGTTCGCGAGGTCGATAAGCCGTTTCTGATGTGCATCGAAGACGTCTTCAATATTGAAGGTCGCGGCACGGTCGTCACGGGCCGGGTGGAGCGCGGCGAGTTGAACAAGATGTCCGAAGTGGAAATCGTTGGGATCAGCGAGACGCGGAAAACGGTCGCCACCGATATTGAAATGTTCCGCAAGCTGTTGGATAAAGCCAGCGCTGGAGACAACGTCGGCGTCCTGCTGCGTGGGATCAAGAAAGAAGAAGTCGAGCGCGGCATGGTTTTGGCCAAGCCTGGGACCATCACGCCGCACACCAATTTCAAAGCAGAAGTGTACGTGCTATCGAAGGATGAGGGCGGACGTCATACACCCTTTTTTACGAATTACCGTCCGCAGTTTTACTTTCGCACGACGGACGTGACGGGGACGGTGACTTTGCCTGAAGGCGTTGAAATGGTCATGCCCGGCGACAATGTTTCGGTGGAGGTGAAAGTCATTTCACCGGTTGCCATGGAAAGAGGCCAGCGGTTTGCCATCCGCGAAGGTGGCCGCACTATCGGCGCTGGCCGCATCAGCGAAATCATCGCTTAACACAGACACTGAGATCATCTTGGGAGCGCGCGTGAAAGGCCCGCCTCCGTGTCTTCGTTTTTCAGAGACAATTTGGCAATATGATATGGATCATTTAGGGCGGTAGCTCAATTGGTAGAGTAGCGGTCTCCAAAACCGTCGGTTGTGGGTTCGAGTCCCTCCCGCCCTGCCAAGCCGATGAGAAAGCCGGAGGGGTGGCAGAGTGGTCTATCGCGACGGTCTTGAAAACCGTTAAGGCTAAACACCTTCGGGGGTTCGAATCCCTCCCCCTCCGCCAAAAAAAGTGTGAACAAAGAATATATAAAACTTTTAGTTTGGGCCGTAGCCGTTGGAGTGGCTTTTGCATTTCTTTGGCGCAAAGGCTATCTTACTCGTCTGGCCGATTACGTAGCTGAAACTCGTGAAGAATTGAGAAAATGCACTTGGCCAACAGTCGATGAGTTGAAGGGATCGACCGCTGTGGTAATGGTGGCTATGGCGTTGCTGGGGGGATTCACCGTCGGGGTGGATTTTGTTTTGTCCTTTTTGATGCGGCTGGTCACTTAACGAAAGATACTCGGTCGATAAAAAAATTCATGCAGAGTCAATGGTTTGTTATCCATACCCTCTCGGGCCAAGAGCAAAAGGTCAAAGAGAGCATCGAAAAACGTCTCAAGACCGAGGAGATGGAGGAGTATGTCCACGAAGTCCTGGTGCCAATGGAAAAAGTTGCCGAAGTGCGGAACGGCAAGAAAACCGTTACCGCGCGGAAGCTTTATCCAGGCTATGTTTTCATTGATATAGTTCTTCTGGATGACAACAAGCGCGTGATTGAAAAGCCGTGGTATTTCATCCGCGAAACTCAAGGGATCATCGGATTTGTCGGCGGAGAAAGGCCGGCGCCGGCTTCCTCCGAGGAAATTGCCTCGATTAAAGAACAGATTTCGGACTCCGAAGATCACGAAAAGCCGAAAGTCAATTTTGAAGTGGGCGAAACCGTCAAGATTAATGATGGTCCGTTCCTGAACTTCAGCGGCGTCATTGAGGAAATTGAGCCGGATCGGGGCAAGCTCAAAGTGACGGTGAACATTTTCGGCCGCAATACGCCGGTTGAGCTGGAGTATTGGCAGGTGGAGAAAGCTTAAACACTGATATGGCAAAAAAGATCGTAGGACAAATCAAATTGCAGATCCCGGCCGGACAGGCCAATCCAGCTCCGCCGGTGGGCCCGGCTTTGGGACAACAAGGGGTCAATATCATGGCTTTCTGCAAGGAATTCAACGCTGCGACGAAGGACCAGGGTGGCATGGTGATCCCGGTTGTGATCACCGTTTATCAGGACAAGTCTTTCAAGTTTATCACCAAGTCACCGCCGGCTGCGATCCTGCTCAAGAAGGCGGCCGGCATTGCGACCGGTTCCAAAGTGCCCAACAAGGAAAAGGTTGGCCAAGTGACGCGCAAGCAGGTTCTGGAGATCGTAAAACTGAAGATGAAGGATTTGAATGCCGCAAATGAGGAGGCCGCCTTCCGCATTATTGCCGGGACGGCCCGCAGCATGGGCATTGATGTCCAAGATTAACTCCAATCGCGGGAGAGCATTCCGCTCGCTTGCACCGCACTAAAACTGATGCCAAGCAAACGTTACAAGAAAGCGCTCGAAATGGTGGATACCAGCAAAGCGTATCCTCTCAAATCGGCCGTCGATCTTCTCACGCACTTCCCCAAAGCCAAATTCAACGAAACGGTTGAAGTCGCATTTCGCCTGGGTGTTGATCCCAAGCAGTCCGATCAAATGGTTCGCGGCACCGTTCCTTTGCCGCACGGGAGCGGCACGATTGTGCGTGTGCTGGTGTTTGCCAAGCCAGGCCCCGCGGCCGACGCTGCCCAGGCCGCCGGCGCGGAATACGTCGGCTTTGAAGATTTGATCAAGAAATGCAGCGAAGGCTGGTCGGATTTTGATGTGGCTGTCGCCACTCCTGAAGCCATGGGCGAGGTCCGCAAACTGGGCAAAGTCCTTGGCCCTCGCGGATTGATGCCCAACCCAAAGACGGGCACGGTGACTGAAGATACTGCCAAGGCGGTCAGAGAAGTCAAAGCCGGACGGGTGGAATTCAAGATCGATAAAGCCGGCAACCTGCACGTGCCGGTGGGCAAGGTCTCATTTGCCTCAAATCAGATTGTCGAGAATGCGCGAGCGGTCATTGACGCGGTGAGTCGAGCTCGTCCCGCCAGCGTCAAAGGGACGTTTATCCAAAGCTGCACCTTGTCGGCCACCATGAGTCCGCCCGTCCGCCTGGATGTGCGGGAGCTTCTATCGGTGGCCTAATCTCAATCTCAACTTTCACGATCTCAATACATGCGCGCTGAAAAACAATTGATTAGCCAGGAGTACGTTGCCCGGCTTAACGCTTCGCCTTTTTTTATCCTGGTCGATTATAAGGGCTTGAGCGTTGGGCACTTCACCGAATTGCGCAAGCGTCTGACCAAAGCCAACGCCGAGATTCACGTCGTCAAGAATTCCATCTTCCGCATCGCGGCCCAGGAATCGAGACTGGCTGATTTGAGCGGAAGTTTGACCGGCCAACTCGCGGTGGTCACCGGCCGCCGCGATATCTCGGTGACCGCGAAAGTCGTCAAGACTTTCCAATCCGAATTTGACAGACCTAAAATCAAGTTTGGCTACCTGAATAACGAGCGTTTAGAAACTGCGGCCATTTTGGCTTTGGCCGATTTGCCCTCCATTGAAGTTCTGCGAGGCAGATTGGCTGGCCTGATCCAAGCGCCGGCAGCAAGTCTGGTCCGTCTGCTGAGCACACCGGCCGCCCAATTGGCGCGCGTGCTTCAGGCCAGAGTGGACAAAGGTTAGTCTCATTCTAACACTTTCCTCCCGGCCCGTGTCTCACCGGGAGCGAAACTAACATAACAACAAAGTAAATCGTCGGCCTGCAAACTGTGAGCTTAAACCATCCCAAGCTTTGGATGACGACGAGACTGAAAGGCAAGCTAACATGGCAGATATAACAGCAATAGTTGAACAGTTAAGCCAATTAACGGTCATTGAAACTGCGGACTTGGTGAAACAATTGGAGGCCAAGTGGGGAGTCAGCGCCGCGGCTCCCGTAGCCGTAGCCGGCCCTGCAGCAGCAGGCGGAGCCGCCGCCGCTCCCGCTGCCGAAGCCAAGACGGCTTTTGACCTGATTCTGGTGTCGGCCCCGGCAGAGAAGAAGATCGCCGTCATCAAGGCCGTGCGCGAAGTGAAAGCAGGATTGGGCCTGGCCGAAGCGAAGAAGCTGGTCGAAGAGGCGCCGAAGCCAATCTTGGAAGGAGCGAACAAGGCGGATACTGACGCCGCCAAGAAGAAACTCGAAGATGCAGGCGCCAAAGTTGAAGTAAAGTAAAGGCGCGCTTATTTTAGGAGTGGCGAGCCGGTCTCGCCACTCCTGTTCGCTCGGTCGAACAGCCAAACATCAATTGATTATCATAGGCAACCCGTTCGTCCAGAGGTAATTCAGTGTGATTTTCCGGTTCATCTCTGAGGAAAAGCCAGGGAGACTGGTGTCGTGTCGTTTAGAGTTAACCATGGTCGGGCCAACCCGCCACCTTACGAAATAAAGGTCAAAATGCCATCACGTGCCGTTGAACGTATTAACTTTGGGAAGATTAAAGAGGTCATCGCGCCGCCAAACCTGATCGAAGTGCAGGTCAATTCGTATCGTGAGTTTTTGCAGGCGGACATTGCGCCCTCGAAGCGGAAGAAGCTCGGACTCCAAGCCGTTTTTACGGAAGTCTTTCCCATTGAAAGCTATGACAGCAAATCGGTTCTTGATTACCACAGCTACGAAATTGGCGAGCCGAAGCAGGATTGGCTGGAATGTCTCCGCGAGGGCATCACTTACGGCGCGCCTTTGCATGTGACCTTCTTGCTCAAGGAAGAAAAGGGCACCAAAGAGGAAAAGGTATTCATGGGTGAGTTGCCGCTCATGACTCCCCAGGGAACCTTTGTCATTAACGGTGCCGAGCGCGTCATCGTCAGCCAGTTGCATCGTTCCCCAGGTTTGGCATTTGAAGCCACGCAGCATCCCAACGGGAAAACGCTTCATTCCTTCCGTATCATTCCGGATCGTGGTTCCTGGTACGAAGCTCAATTTGACACCAGCGATTTGCTTTATGTGTACTTGGACCGCAAGAAGCGCCGCCGGAAGTTCTTGACCACCACATTCTTCCGCGCTTTAGGCCACGGCTCGGACGCCGACATCCTGAAACTATTTTACGATATTGAAGACTTGAGCGTGAAGGAGGCTGAAGGATTGGATAACATCCAAAACAAGGTTCTTATCGAAGATGCCATCGATCCCGATAAGGGCATCGTGGTCGCTCGCGCTTTCGAGCCGTTGTCCAAGGCGGTGGTCAAACAAATTGCGGAGCTGGGTGTTACAAAGATCAGGGTGGTGGACACGACCGCTGACGACGGAATCGTCATCAAGTGCCTGAAAAAGGATCCCACCAAGACCGAAGAGGAAGCGCTCAAGGACATTTATCGGCGCTTGCGGCCGGGGGATCCGCCCACGGCAGCCAACGCCCGTGCTTTGATTAAGAGGCTCTTCTTCGATCCAAAACGATACGATTTGGGCAGGGTCGGCCGCTATAAAATCATGCAGAAACTCGGTCTCAAGAGCGGCGATGACTCGCGCATTTTGACCAAAGAAGACCTGGTCGGGGCCACCAAATATTTGCTCCGGCTGAAAAAAGGCGAAGGCACGTTGGATGACATCGACCATTTGGGAAGCCGCCGCATCCGCACCGTCGGCGAGTTGCTGGCCAACCAATGCCGGGTCGGACTGGCCCGCACGGAGCGTTTGGTTAAGGAACGCATGACCTTGTTCGACCAAGGCATGGATTCCATGACGCCTCAAAAACTGATCAATCCGAAGGCGCTTTCCGCCGTGGTGCGCGATTTCTTCGGGCGCAGCCAACTGTCCCAGTTCATGGATCAGATCAATCCCCTGGCCGAGTTAACGCACAAGCGCCGCCTGTCCGCTCTTGGACCTGGCGGTCTGTCGCGTGACCGGGCTGGTTTTGAAGTGCGGGACGTTCATCCCTCGCATTACGGGCGCATTTGCCCCATCGAAACCCCGGAAGGTCCCAACATCGGCTTGATCGCCTCGCTGGCGACTTTCGCCCGCGTCAATGACTTCGGTTTCATCGAAACACCCTACCGGAAAGTCGAGAAAGGCCGGGTCACCAGCCATATTGATTATCTCACGGCCGACCGCGAGGAGACGTTCATCGTCGCGCAAGCCAACGCTCTCATCGACGATAAAGGCCGGTTTGTGACCGACAAGGTGATGTGCCGGTGCAAAGGGGATTTCATTGATGTCGAGCCTTTGCGCGTCGATTACATGGACGTCTCGCCGAAACAATTGGTTTCTGTCGCCGCCGGTTTGATTCCCTTCCTGGAGCATGATGATGCCAACCGCGCCTTGATGGGGTCCAACATGCAGCGCCAGGCCGTCCCGCTGCTGGTCACAGAAGCGCCGCTGGTTGCTACCGGACTGGAGGAGCGCGTGGCCCGCGATTCGCGCGCCGTGATCGTCGCCGACGATTCCGGCAAAGTGGCCTCCGTCACAGGCAACCAAATCATTATCACCCGCGACGGCAAATTGCCCGAAGGCAAGAAGAGAATTAAAAACGACCCGGGCGAAGGGATTTGCGTTTACAACGTCCGCAAATTCATGCGGTCAAATGCGGCCACTTGCATCAACCAAAAAATAGTGGTCGAGAAAGGGGACGTCGTGAAAAAAGGCCAGGTGATTGCCGATGGCCCTTGCACGTCCGGCGGCGAGCTGGCCCTGGGACGCAATGTGCTCTGCGCTTTCATGCCTTGGAACGGTTACAATTTCGAAGACGCCATCCTGATCAGCGAACGGATCGTCAAAGACGACGTTTTCACTTCGATTCACATTGATGAATTTGAAGTGGGCGCTCGCGACACCAAGCTTGGCCCGGAGGAAATTACCCGCGATATTCCCAATCTCGGCGAGGATGCGCTCAAAAACCTGGGCCCGGACGGCGTCATCCGCATCGGGGCGGAAGTCAAACCGGGCGATATTCTGGTCGGCAAGATCACGCCCAAGAGCGAAACCGAATTGGCGCCGGAGGAGCGGTTGCTGCGCGCCATTTTCGGAGAAAAAGCAGCCGACGTAAAGGACACTTCCCTTAAAATACCCTCCGGGACCTATGGCATTGTCATGGACGTCAAGGTTTCCTCCAAGAAAGAGGTGGACCGGGGCGCCCGGGTCTCGCCCACTGAAGCCAAGAAACACGCCAAACAGGTCGAAGAGGAATACAAGGCCAAGATGGACGAACTGCGCGAGCAACTGACCGAGGCGTTAAGCAATATCCTCCTGGGCGAAAAAATTCCGCTGGACGTGGTGAATTCTGAAACCGGGGAGATTATCATCCCGGCCAACCGAAAGATCACCAAGACGCTCCTGCGCAAGCTGGCCGGCGTTTACGACCGCATCGAAATCGATCCCTCGCCCATCCGCAACAAAATCAACGAAATCATCGGCAACTTTAAGAAGAAGTTCGATGAGCTGCAAATGCAGCACGACGAGGAGATGGAGCGCGTGGAAGCGGGGGACGATGTGGACCTAGGAACCATCAAGTCCGTCAAAGTTTATATCGCTTCCAAGCGCAAACTGTCCGTCGGAGACAAAATGGCAGGACGGCACGGGAACAAGGGCGTGGTGGCCAAAATCGTGCCTGAGGAAGACATGCCCTTCCTCTCGGACGGAACGGCGGTGGACATCGTGCTGAACCCGCTGGGCGTACCTTCGCGCATGAATGTGGGCCAAGTCCTGGAAACTCATCTGGGCTGGGCGGCCAGATTATTGGGCTTGCGTTTTGCCACGCCCGTTTTTGATGGCATCAAGGAAAAAGACATCCGCAGCTACTTGAAGCAGGCTGACCTGCCTGAACACGGGAAGACGCTCCTCTACGACGGCCGCACGGGCGAGCCGTTCGATCAGGAAATCGTCGTCGGCTACATTTACATGATGAAACTGGGCCACCTAGTTGCAGACAAGATTCATGCCCGCGCCGTGGGGCCCTATTCGCTGGTTACGCAGCAACCGCTGGGTGGCAAGGCGCAATATGGCGGCCAGCGCTTCGGCGAAATGGAAGTCTGGGCCATGGAAGCGTATGGCGCCGCTTACACGCTGCAGGAGTTGCTGACCGTAAAATCGGACGACGTGCAAGGCCGCACGCGCATCTATGAAAGCATTGTCAAAGGAGATAACTCCCTCGAGGCGGGGGTGCCCGAATCCTTCAATGTGTTGGTCAAGGAAATGCAGTCCCTGGGGCTTGATGTAAAAGTCGGCTATTCCAATCCTTTGGATCAGCCGGCCCAGCCCGGCGCGCTGGCTGCCTTGGGTTAGACCGTTTTCGCCAAAAGTTGCACCTGTTTTAAAAAGTATGATGAACACCAAAGAATCTGCCCGCGAATTGCTTGGCCTGGACAAGGTCAACTTGGTCGATTACGTCGCCATTGCGGTCGCCTCGCCGGAAGCGATCCGGTCCTGGTCGAAAGGCGAAGTCAAGAATCCGGAGACCATCAATTACCGCACCTTCAAGCCGGAAAAAGGCGGCTTGTTCTGCGAGCGTATTTTCGGCCCGGTCAAAGATTGGGAATGTTCCTGCGGCAAGTACAAGCGCATCAAACACCGGGGCGTGGTCTGTGATCGCTGCGGCGTCGAAGTCACCCTCTCCCGGGTCCGGCGGGAACGCATGGGGCATATCGAATTGGCCGTCCCAGTGTCACACATCTGGTTTTTCAAGTGCATGCCTTCCCGCATCGGCCTGATGCTGGACATGACGGCGCGCAACTTGGAGCGCATCATTTATTACGAGGATTACCTGGTCATTGATCCTGGCTCGACCCCGCTCAAGGTCCACCAATTGCTGAGCGAGATGGAATATCGTGAAGCCAAGGAAACCTACGGTTCGGAGGCCTTTGTGGCGAAAATGGGCGCCGAGGCCGTGCGCGAAGCGCTGACCAAGGTCGATCTGCCAAAACAGGTGGAGCAATTGCAGACAGCAATGACCGAGACCAAGAGCAAGCAAATCCGCAAGAAAATCGCCAAACGCATCAAGTTGTATCAAGGGTTTTTCAGTTCGAAGAGCCGCCCGGAATGGATGATTCTGACCGTACTGCCGGTCATTCCGCCGGATTTGCGCCCGCTGGTTCCTTTGGAAGGGGGGCGGTTTGCGACGTCGGATTTGAACGACTTGTACCGGCGCGTCATCAACCGCAATAATCGTCTGAAAAACCTGCTGCAGCTCAAGACCCCCGAAGTCATCATCCGCAACGAGAAACGCATGCTGCAGGAGGCGGTGGATGCTTTGTTTGACAACGGCCGCCACGGGCGGGCGGTGACCGGCGCCGGCAATCGCCCGTTGAAATCGTTGAGCGACATGCTCAAAGGCAAGAGCGGGCGCTTCCGTCAAAACCTGCTGGGCAAGCGGGTCGATTATTCGGGCCGCTCGGTCATTGTCATCGGCCCGGAATTGAAACTGTATCAATGCGGCCTTCCCAAGAAAATGGCCCTGGTGCTGTTCGAGCCGTTCATTATCCGGCGTTTGAAAGAACTGGGCTACGTGCATACGGTGCGGTCGGCCAAGAAAATGATCGAGCGCCAATCGCCGGAAGTCTGGGACATCCTGGAGGAAGTGACCAAAGGACATCCCGTGCTGCTGAACCGCGCTCCGACCTTGCATCGCTTGTCCATCCAGGCGTTTGAACCCGTCCTCATCGAGGGTGAAGCGATTCGCATCCACCCCTTGGTCTGCACGGCTTACAACGCGGACTTCGACGGCGATCAGATGGCCGTGCACGTCCCGCTGTCGGTCGAAGCGCAGATGGAAGCGCGCCTGCTGATGATGGCGCCGAACAACATTTTCAGCCCGTCCAGCGGCAAGCCGATCATGACACCGACGCAGGACATCACGCTGGGATGCTATTATTTGACGGCCAATCCTCGTTTGACCGTCCACTCGCAGGCGAATGCCTACGTCAAACTGTTTGGGTCCAAAGGCGAAGTCATCTTTGCCCACGATGATGGAGCGGTGAGGACTCATGAGAAGATCCGCATGGCCAACCCTGATTACGGCCGGAAGACGGTCTATGGCGATGCGGACAAGAAAGTGATCGAAACCACTGTGGGGCGGGTGATCTTCAGCGAAATCTGGCCGCTGGAACTGGGTTTCCCCAACAAAGTCGTCGGCAAGTCGCAAATCGGTGAGTTCATCTGGAATTGCTATAAGATCTGCGGGCACGAGAAGACCGTGGTCACACTCGACAAGCTGAAGGAATTGGGCTTCTACGAAGCGACCCGCGCCGGTGTTTCCATCGGGATTGACGACATGATCATTCCCAAAGAAAAGACCCACGAGATCGAAGCGGCGCAAAAGCAAATCAGCGACGTGGAAAAGCAATATCGCAAAGGAGTGATCACTCCCGGCGAACGCTACAACAAAGTCATCGACATCTGGACGCACTGCACCGACCAGATCGCCAACGTCATGCTCCGAACCCTCGAGCATAACCAGGGCAAGCGCGAATACAACCCGGTGTGGCTCATGGTCGATTCCGGCGCGCGCGGCAATCGCCAGCAGGTCCGCCAATTGGCCGGGGTCCGCGGATTGATGGCGAAACCTTCCGGCGACATTATCGAGAAGCCGATTCTGTCCAACTTTCGGGAAGGATTGACGGTGCTGGAGTACTTTATTTCGACGCACGGTGCGCGTAAAGGCCTGGCGGATACGGCCCTCAAGACAGCCGATTCGGGTTACATGACACGCAAGCTGGTGGATGTGGCGCAGGACGTCATTATTCGGGAGCATGACTGTGGCACAACCAACGGCATTTGGGTGCAGGCCATTTACGAAGGCGAAGATGAAGTGGTGAAACTGAGCGAGCGCCTCGTCGGCCGCTTCGGCTGCGAGGATATTGCCCATCCCAGCGATCCCAAGACCAAGATCACCAAGGCCAACGAAGAAATCGATGAGGTCAAAGCCAAGGAAATCGAGAAGGCCGGCGTGGAGAAAGTCAGAATTCGTTCGGTGCTGACTTGCGAAAGCAAGTACGGCATCTGCATGGCGTGCTACGGTCGAAACCTGGCCACGGGCAACCTGGTCAAGCTCGGCGAAGCCGTGGGCATCATCGCCGCCCAGTCCATCGGCGAGCCCGGCACACAATTGACCATGCGCACCTTCCACATCGGGGGCACCGCCTCACAGGTCTTCAAACAGCCGCAGATCAAAGCCAAGTTTGACGGGGCGGTCCGCTATAACGAACTGCGTTTGGTGGGCCTGGAGGATGGCAGCAACATCGTGCTGAACAAGAACGGTTCCATCTCCATTGTGGCGGAAGACGGCCGTGAATTGGAGACGCACAATATTGTCATCGGTTCCGTCATTTCCGTTGCCAACGGCGGGCGGGTCAAACGCGGCGACACTTTTGTGCAATGGGATCCTTACAACGTGCCGATTCTCTCCGAGAAGGCCGGGCGCGTCCAATTCCAGGATATCATTGAAGGAGTGACCATGAAACAGGAAGTGGACGAAACCACGGCCCAGGAAGCCATGGTCGTCATCGAACACAAGGAAGACCTCCACCCGCAGATCATCATTGCCGACGATCGAGGGGAAGCCCTGGCCAATTATCCGATTCCTTCGGGCGCGCACATCGTCGTGGGCGAGGGCGACAAAATCGTCGCCGGCACGCTCATGGCCAAGACGCCGCGCAAGACCTCCAAGACCAAGGACATTACCGGCGGTCTGCCGCGCGTGGCCGAATTGTTTGAGGCGCGCCGTCCCAAAGATGCCGCCGAGATCTCCAAGATCGACGGGATCGTCGATTTCGGGCCCAGCGTGCGCGGCAAGCGGACCATTCTCATCAAGGACCCGCAGACCGGCCTGGAGGAAGAACACCTCATCCCGATTGGCAAACACGTCATTGTTTTCAAGGGCGATTTCGTCAAGAAAGGCCAGCAATTGACCGAAGGGCCGATTGTGCCTCATGAAATCCTCGATGTTTGCGGACCTCAGGAGTTGCAGGAACATCTGGTGAACGAAGTTCAGGAAGTGTACCGGCTGCAAGGCGTGACCATTAACGATAAGCACATCGAGATCATTGTCCGGCAAATGTTGCGCAAAGTCCGCATCACTGAGCCTGGCGACACGAGTTTCCTCTGGGGCGAACAGGTGGATAAAATCGCTTTCGAAAATGAGAACCAGCGAGTGGAAAAAATGGGTGGCAAACCGGCCGAGGCCCAACCCGTCCTGCTGGGGATCACGAAAGCTTCACTGGAAACAGAAAGCTTCCTCAGCGCCGCTTCCTTCCAGGACACCACCCGTGTTCTCACCGAGGCGGCCACCATGGGCAAAGTCGATTCGCTGCGCGGCTTCAAGGAGAACGTGATCATGGGTCACATCATTCCGGCCGGCACTGGTTTCAATCACCACCGCAATGTGGCTTTGAAACCGCTGGTGGAAGAAATCCCGGTCGCCGAGGAACCTAATCCGCTCATGGACGAGCCGATGGTGAGCTAGCTCTGGTCGATGACCGGGGGATTATCTGGGCCGAAGGATTGGGCGTGACCGCGGCCAAGGGCAAGACACCGGTCACGCCCGGCACGCCCTTTCTTTTGGGGAGCATGTCCAAGCTGGTCACCGCCACGGTCGTGATGCTGGCGGTCCAGGACAGATTGGCTGACTTGGATCGACCCAATACCAATTACCTGTCGGACTTCAGAGTCTTGAGTCGTTACCAGGAACATTCCGAAGAGCACATCACGTTGCGGCGCCTACGAACTGGAGTGGTGGACCAAGTTGGCCGTTCTGATTGAGGGCGCGATGAATATACTCCACGGATCACCGTTCATCAAAAGGATGGAGAAATCACAGACGGAGAAATCATTACTGGTCGAGCGGAGGCTCTTGCGGTAAGTTGCAGCGCGCTATGCTTTCTTTGCCAAAACCTGAAGTGATCTTTACTCACGAAAGTGACTTGGACGGCTT
>CAYIIH010000004.1:0-25430 GCA_964363225.1 uncultured Verrucomicrobiota bacterium
GCTTCTTCATCCGTGAAATCCGTGAAATCCGTGGTTCCAACTGCTTTTTCTAGAACTTGACCGTGATTTGCGCGGCCACCTGCTGCTCGCCTTGCTGGAGAGTTCCTTTTTGATGGCTGTAGCCGTACTGCAATTTGGCTTGGAGATGACGGTCAAACCGGTAGCCGAGAGCCGCCTCGATGCGCCATTGATCGCGATCCCAACGTTGCAGCACGTCGGCGGCATCGGGAACCTTGTCAAAGAATTGCTGGTTCCAGCGCAGGGCGCCAAAGACCCTGGGCGTGATTTTGTACTTCGTTTCCAGGTAATAAGCGATGGTTTCGGCGTCGCCGACGTTCGGGACTTCAAAGCGCGAGGCCATTGCTTCCGCCCAGAATTGCCAATGATGCCAGGCATAACTGAGGTCCGAGCCGACGGTGGTTTGGTTGAAATCACCCAGGCTCTTGCCGCCGAGGCTGGATTCAGCGGCGGGCAACAGATAGGTGCCGTGACTGAAAGAGGCGCCGACGTTCCAGGCCGCGTTGGGCCGGTAGTCCAGGCGCCCGCTGACCGTCGGGTATTCCCAGCCGAGGGTGGGCGCATCCCAGGAATAAGGGCGCGACGAGACCGAGGCGTTCTTCAATTCCAGGGCATAATCGAACTTCTCAATCCGCCCGAAAACGGAGGCGCCGCTGGCGTAGGACGGCCCCCAGATCACGGGCAGCCAGGTTGATTTGGTGTCCCTCAAGTTCCGGCGAGCCAGAAAGCCGGCGGGGCCGCCCGGCGCCAGATGGTCGGTGATGGTGACGACGTTTTCATACGGCAACGGCGCGTTGATGAAAGGGTTGTTCCAGGAATCATGCCGCGGGATCCAGTTGCCAAACACGGTGGCGAACTTCCCCACCTGCAAATTCAAGCGCGCATCTTCAAACGGTGTGTAGCGGAGCAAATATTCGTCCAGCCGGCCATCGCCCCCCCGCTTGGCACCGGGATCAAAACCGCGATCAAACCGCGCCTGCACCAGGCTGTAGAAATGCGGACCCAGCTTGGTGTCGAGAAAGAGCGACAACCTTGGATTGAAGAAAAAGTCGTTATCGCGAATGATCAAACCGGGCGGGTTTTGGTCGATGTAATAACCTTCCAGGTCAAGCAGGCCGCTCAGGTCAGAGCGAAACCAGCCCTGGGCAGACTGGAGAAAAAGCGCATCATCAAGCTGTTGCAGCCATTGAATTTGCGCGGCCCCGGCTTGGAACGAGAGCGAGGCCACGGCGCAAAGGGCGAATCGATCAAGGAGTGTTTTCATATTGGCTTAGGCTGGACGAACTTGGATGAGTTTGTAAGCGCGGACGGGATGGCTGAAACCTTTCAGCTTCATTTCCGGCAGCGGCTCGGCGGTGATCACGGCGGCGAGCTGTTGATAGGTTTCCTGATCGATGACCGCCTCCATGCGGCCGGCCTGGCCGCAGAGACGCGAAGCCAGGTTGACCCTTTCGCCCAGGACGGTGTAATTGAGCCGGTCGCTGGAGCCCATGCAGCCGGCCACGGCGCTGCCGGTGGCCACGCCGATGCCGATCTGGATTTTGTGGCGCGAGGTTTCGTTTAATTTCTGCCGTTCCTCGATCATGCGCAACGCGCAGCGGGCGGCGTGATCGGCGTCCTGGCCGTAGCTTTTGGGCGCGCCAAAAACGGCCATGATCAAATCGCCCACGAATTTGTCCACCACACCGTAATATTCGTACACGACCCGGGTTAAGGGCGTGAAATGTTCATTGAGCATTCGAATGACTTCGGCCGGATCCATGTTTTGGGTGAGCGCCGTAAAGCCGCGGATATCGCAGAAGAGCACGCTGATGGGCCGGCTTTCGCCCCCAAGCGCGACCGTTCCATTCATCAATTCGCGCGCGACCTCCTTGTCGGCGACCTTGTCCAGAACGCTGCGGTACTTTTCCTTCAGGGCCAGGCCTTCCGCCATTTCATTAAACGAGGCAGCCAAATGGCCGATCTCATCCCGGTTGCGCACCACCACCTTGACCCCGAAGTTGCCACGTTGAATCTCGCCGGTGCCGGCCACCAATTCCCGAATGGGCACGGCCAGGCCGTGCGACAGGACCAGGCTTACGGCCAAAGCGCCGGCCAAGCCCAGCCCGCCCAATCCCAATATTTTCCAGCGCAGATCGCGCTGTTGCTGCCGGGCTTCATGCAACGAAAAAAAGCAAACCTGGTAAGCCGGTGGAAAACAGGAACCGGGATTCAGAGCCTCAAAGAAAACCCGGTGCGGTTCTCCGGCCAGCAACAGAATCAAATCGCCCTGGCGCAGCTTGGCGGAACCGATTTGCGCGGTCAACTCTTGCGCGACAACGGGGCGCAAGGCTTCGGGAATGCTTCGGGCATGCAGTTGTTTCTCAAGCCAGAAGCCGCTCTTGATTTGATTCATGTTTGCCGTGGACGATGCATCCGGCACCGGCATTGATTCCGACATTGGGAAACCGACCACCAAAGCCCCCAGGGGCTCCCCCGACAGGGAATCCATGATTTTGGTAAAGACCACTTCGAGCAAGACGCCGCGTCCATCCGATCCGGGCGGGGCCAGGTAGCCGACTTCTTGGGGGGCCGGTTCCTGGAGCAGCTTGGCCAGGGCGGCCAGTTGTTCTTTCAAGTGCTGCCGGCCGGCCGGGTGGCTCATCCCCACATCCACGCCCTTGGGTGTGTTCAACACCTGGCCCTTGAAATCGAGGAAGCGGAAGAAAGCCGCTCTTTGCCAGGGCCGCGGCCCCGCCGGCTCTCCCAGCACCTCCCGCAACTCGTCCTCGGCCGTCTGATAGAGTTTGGCCGCCGCCTGGTCGTAATCGGACGAATCATTGCTCTCGCTGGCGGTGATCAATCGCCTCATCAATGCCCGCAAGCGGACGGATTTGGCAAAATCGAGGCAGCGTCCTTCAATGCTGCTGAGGCGAGTCTGCTGCAGCGCGTTGAAGAAACCGAGATAAGCCCGGAACTGCTGTTCGAACAGCCGCTCGTAGGCTGCTTGCATGCGCTGTTGGGTCGCGAACAGTGTCGCCCCCGTCACCCCCATGACGACGATCATCATCGCCAGGAGCAATTTAGATCGGAAGCTCAGAGCGGACATAAGCGGATTGCCAATTTCGGATTGCGGATTTCAGATTTCAGATTTGAGGCATCGAATTTCGGTTTTCGGATGTGAGATTTCAAATTTCAAATCTGAAATCTCCAATCTCAGATTCACGTTCCGCTTTAGGGAGCCTGGAAATTCACCTGCAAGGTCGCAGCCGGCTTCAATTCGACCGGCTGAGCCCAGACGGTTTTCGGGTTGATCCAAGCTTTGAGGATGTGCTTTCCGGCCGGCAGATTCTCCAGCCGATACTTCCCGCCCGCATCCGTCTTCGTGAAATATGGCGTGTCCAGCACCAGAATATAGCCGCGCATGTGCTCGTGGATTTCGCAATTCAATTCCACCAAGCCGGGCTGGTCAAAAACCAGGCTGGGCGGTTTTTCACCTTTCAAGTAGCGTCCCAGGTCAAACTCCTTCGCCTTGGAATAGGAGAGGACATTATGATATTCGCCGTCGTAATTGGGAAACTGCACGGCGGTCCCTTTCCGGATGGGCAGCAGGCCGGGCGCAAACTGAAAATTCTTCTGGCCCAGCTCAGCCGTGGACGGCGCATTGGTGGCAGCCGCAGGCGGAAATGTCCCTTCCAGATAAACCACGGCTGCGCCGGTCTCAGGAGACGCAACGGGTCCGGAGGTTTTGATTTGATAGCGGGCATTGGGAGGCGGATTGGCGGCCGGCCCCGGCGATTTCACGATCCCCTCGACCACGCTCTGGCTATAGGCCGTTCCCAGCCAGGGCGCCACTGCGGCCAGAAGGAAAATAAACTTAGGTCTGCATTTCATAAAAGCATCATGTGTGGTTGCATTCCCGGTTGTTGGGAATCTCCGGCACCGAGACAACAACGGACAGAGTATAAAGCACCCGGTTCCGGCAAGCAGCAAGAATTATCGGGCAAGAATTATCGGGCGGGCGTTGCGATTTCTTTTGGCGGAGGAGCCTGGCCTTCGGGTGCGGCCGCGCCGCTTCCGATCCAGCCGCGCCAGCGATAAAAGTGCCAGCCGAACACTTCGTGCAGGTAAAGGGTGAGATGTTCCACGCCATCAATTTTGGGAAAAGGCTGGAAGCGCCGTTCGCCCTCCAAATGATTCAATCCCATAAAATCGCAGGCCAGCGGCACCACGGGAATGGAGAGATGCTGAAACGTGGCCGCCGCGCGTTTCATGTGAAAGCCGGACGTGACCAGAATGACGCGCTTCCAGCCGCGCTCTTGGACCAGCTTTTGCACCTGGACAGCCTCGTCGTGGGTGTTGGCCGAGTTCTGCAGAGTGATCACCGAGGCCGCCGGTATGCCTGATGCGCCCAGCCATTGCTGGAGGTGGAGCGCTTCGGTCGCTTTTTCCCCTCCTTTGCTACCGTTGCCGCCGCCGCCCAGGACCAGCCAGCGCGCCTTTTTCTGTCGCATCAATTCCTGCGCCGCAATGGCCCGGTCCGAGGCCGCCGTCATGTCGAGGCCAAACAGATCGTGTTTGGAGGGCGTCACGGTGCCGCCCAGCATGACCACGGCGTCGCCCTGAGGGAGAGCGGTTTGCGCCTCGCGCGCGTAGGGCCGCTCCAGCGAAGCCAGCAGCCGTTCAGGAACGGCAGTGCTCCCGATGAGCAAAAGGCCTACAGCCAACACAGCGCTGAACAGCGCCGGTCCCCATTGCCGTTTCCAGGCGAACCGAAGGCCGCCGGCCAGCAGCAGCAGCCAGAGGAAGCCAATCGGGTAAGCCAGAGGCTCAAAGAACTTGACCAGGTTGGAAATCATGCGCGGAGTATAGGGAACCCATGCCGAATGACGATTTCAAAATGGACAAGCATCCCGTCAAGGGTGGAAAATCCGGCGTCGCAGCAAACGTTCTTGAGGTTTTTCCCGGCGGAGGAAACTGGTACCCCCGCCCCGAATTGAACGGGGATCCGCGGTTTAGGAAACCGCTGCTCTATCCATTTGAGCTACGGGAGCACACATCTGACTCAAACTATCCCGGATTTCCGCCGAGGATGCAAACTTGAAAACACCACCTGAAAACGCCGCCGCCATACCCATTCGATCCCCGTGAGGCTTGCTTTTACTTCCGTGACTCTTTGATCCGGCTGCCGAATTCCCGGCAGCCTTCCGCTTCCAGCCGCTCAAAATCCATTCGCGCGAGAATCGGGGCTTCGACAGAATGACCTTTCCCAGTCTTGTCCGCGGCGTCTTTGAACGCGCCAGCGACAACGGCCATAAGACCATCGTAGCGGTTTAATATCTCGCGCAACTTTGTTTCCGAGCGGGTTGGCCAGTATTCACCTTCGTCGCTGACTTTCACCGTCACGCCAAGCTGCCGCCAGAAATCCAGGATGCTGATAATCGTTTTGTGGCAGCGCAGAAAATGCTCCCAGCCATGTTCGTGGGCGTATTGGGTCTTGCAATAGCCTTTGAGAACCCAGCCGCTCCCAGCGCCGGTGGACACGTCAAAAGGGACATGCGGTGTCGAGTGCGGATACTGGCACAGTCCAAACAAGGCGCTTTCGCAGCCTTCACCCGGCCAAACGTCCGCCACCCAGCCGCGCTGGGCGGGAATGGAACGGACGTATCGTTCTCCGTGGCGCTCCAGTTGGACATACCAAAAAGTTCCCGGCGTGTCGGCTTGCACAGGCATGACTTCGCTGACTTCCGCGCAGCCAATCTTCTTGGCGTACAGCGCCGTGCGCTTGACCAGTTCACGAACGGCGGCGCCAGCCAGTCTCTTTTCGACAGACAGTTCATAATGAATCGTCAGGCCCATAATTCATCCTCCATTACTCTTCGGTTTTGCAGGCCAACTCCTCCTGCTTCGGTTGTTTGCGCGGTTTGCCATGAATCATCCAGTGTTGCAGCAGGCCCGCCAGGTCGGCGGCTTTGCGTTCGTCGCCGGTACGGCTGCGGGCCAAATGGTTTGCCTTGTCGGCGATCGCGGCCAGCCGGATATCAAGCTGCTCGTTCAACTCCTTCGCGGCCCTCTCCGCTTCCGGCAACCGGACGTTGCCATGCAAGCCTAGTTTCGACAGCGTGAAAACCGTCTCCGCATGGCTGCGTGACGGCAGCGACAGTGATTTCGCCACGGCCTTGCCGCCGCTGGACTGGCGGAAAAAGACCGTGGCGGCGTCCAGCATGTCGCTGGCGTCGGGCAGGCTGGCGTGGCCTTCGGGGATGACATGGGGTTTGCTGCCGCTGGTTAGCGCGGCGAACCAGTCGGCGAGCGGTTGCCTCTCGTCCTCAGCCAAAGCGTCCCACAAATCTGCGGCCAGCTCGTCGTTGCGGAACTCACGGCTTCCCATGCCAGCACGCTGTTTCTGCTTCTGGATTTCCACAACGCGGATTTGCCGGAAGTGCGCGGCGGTCTCGCGGTAGAGTTCGTCGCAAAGCGCCTCGCGCTCCTTCGCGTCCGTGACGCCCAGCAGTTCGAACACTGCCAAGTCGAGCGCGCGGCGGTCACGTTGCTGAAGTTCCCACGGCAGGCTGATCGGCTTTTCGGCCAGCTTCCTAGCGCGCTCCGCTGCGTGACACTCCATGAATTCTTCTTCCACCATCGGGCTTGTGTCGCGCTGGCAGAGGCTCGTGAAAGCATCCTGCAATTTCTTGGCGACGGCTTTGGTGACGTGGCGCGGGTTGGGAACTTCCAGCAGGTTCACGTCCACGACTTCGGTTTTGAGATTTCCTTCCGTCCCCGCATAGCGGCCAAAATAAACCTTCGTCAAAGCTATCAGAGTCGAATTCAAAACCGCCGCGAGGATTCCTGGGGGGCAGGCTTTTTGATCTACGACCGTCACGTCGTAAAGATTGCAGTTCACGATGAGTCCGTTTTGATTGTGAATTACAACATGGCGATACTGCTGTGACTTTGGCCAAACGAGATGGCCGCGCTTCGTGTAGGTCAAATCGTACCACGGGTCGCGACCAGCACAGGTGGGTCGCAGCGGCACTGGAACTGCCTTGCTTTTCTTTGACGCAAAAGCCGTCTTTTCCCCGTAGCGGAGATACTTTTGGACGTAGCTCGCTTGCAAGTCCGCCATCGGCTCGGCCACCATCAAAACCAACCGGTCAAGGTCGGCAACCGACATCGCCGGACGGCTGACGTTCATCAAACTGTGGATTTCAGGCGCAAGATACTTGGCTTCGACCGGATGCACTGTGCCATCGCCCGCTTCGACCAGCTTGACCTCGCCAGATTCGACTTCAGCTCGTTTACAGTGTGTCATCAGCGGCGCGTTGTTCCAATCCAGCTTTGAATACTTTTCCAGAAACCCGGGGCTCACATCGCGCGGCATGAAGAAAGCGTCGCAACCACTCTTCACACCGAAACGAATCGCCGCGATTTCGCCCAGCGGCACGAAGCGGTTGCCGTAACGCTCCATGATTCGGAAGTAGAGATTCGGTGCGCGGAGATATTTGCCCCACTTGCCGCCGCCGTAGCGCTGGCCGTAGTCGGTCGTGCTGTCATGCAAAATGCCGTTGCCGTTCTCGTCATAGATGCCGTTCTCGGCTTCGTCGCTGTCATCGTCTCCACCAATTTGCGGCTTGATGCTTTCGGCCAAGTCCCGTTGCCGCTGCATTTCAAACAGCCGGCCCGCGCGCAGACCGTCTTTCCAAAGATCGTCCTGCTTTTTCACGACCACGCGCCAGCCGTTGCGGGTCGCGTTCTTCTTGCAGGCCGCGATTTCATCGCGGAAATTCTCGGCGGCGGTTTGCCGGGCGTTTTCATCGGGACGCTCGCCAAGGATGGCTTCGAGCGGTGCATCGAGCCGGACGAACCTCACCAATTGCGCAGTGCGGGCTTGCGGGTTCGCGCACCGTTGCAGGATGACGGCGCACGTCTTGACGCGGGCGTCTTCAAACCACGGCTCGGCGTTGCTCTCCAGAATCGCATGGATTCGGAAGTTGCTCAAAACCCACTCCTGCAAGGCGAACCCATACTCCACGTCGAGCCAACTGGAGGAGACCAAGAAACCGAACCAGCCGCCTTCCTTGAGGAAGCGCGTGGCCGCCGGCCAGAAATAGCAATGCAGGTCGCTACGCCCGCTTAGTTTCAAGCCGGGCCAGAAGTCCGCGCAAAGCTCGTGCAAATCCTCCTTGGCCCGCATCGGCTTGAGGCCCTTTTCTCCGCGCTTCGGAATCAGTTCCTGACGAACGTAAGGCGGATTGCCGACGATGGCATCCAGTGGCGGCAGATTGACCGGACCCGGCGTGCGCTCGCCTTGCAACCCTTGCGGCAACATACAAAACGGCTTCTTCTTCGCCACGTCGCGGGCGACCTCGAAGAAGTTGCCGCGCCGAACGCGAGGGTAGTTTTCTTCGTCTTGAATATCACGCGCGGCGAGGTTCAGCGTGCAAAGATGAGCAGCGAAAAGAGAAATGTCCACGGCGTGGATTTGCCGCAGCCAGTCTTGATGCGAAACGCTGGGGTGCGTGAGCGTTTCACGTTGCTTCAACCACGCTTTGCGGTGATAGCCGCGCACCACGAAGCTCCCTGACCCGCCGGCTGGGTCGAGCATGTTGGCTTCGGCACTGCGGATGCAAAAGGCGTTCACCACGTCCACCAAGTCTTCGCTGGTGTAAACCTGACCGAAACGGCGGCGCTCGGCGGGGTCAATCAGGCGGCGAAAGATGCCGCCCAGAATGTCGGTGGGGATGAGCTTGAAGTTGAACGGCTCCAGGTTGCGAATGACCGAACGCCACACTTCCACTGAATCAGCGTCGGCGAAGATCAACGGGCCGGCCCAATCCTTTTCGTAGGGATAGAAAAGCGTCTCGTAGTCGCCCGTAGCCTCGACGGCTTGCTGGAACGTCTTCTGGAAATGCTCGTAGAGGTGCTCAGGAGACTTGACGCTCTTGGGAATTTCGAGCGCGTCGAGTTCGGCGAACTTGGCGCGGACAGACTCGTAGAAAATCAGGCGGTTGGCGAAGACGTAGCAGAGCGTGCGGGCGGTGCGGTCCAAAACCTCGCGCCACTGGATGGGGTCGTTGCGCGTGAAAAGCCAGCCCTGTTCTTTCGCGATCCACTCCTGCAGGTGGTGATCGAAGGTTTTGTCGGCGCCGGCCTTCGCCCAAAGATGATCGCGCGTGCGCTTGACCGGCCAGAGAATGTGATGCTCAAAGGAGCGGACGAACCACTGGTCGAGCCGCATGCCCCATTCAGGCTTTTTGCCCAGCGCAATCTCGGCGAACTGTGCGAAGAAGTCCGCAAGGAATTCCTTGATGCGGATTTCGACCTCCTTGCGGTCAACATCCTCGCGGCTTTCGAGGTCAAGGCCGAGTTCATAGTCTTGAACGCGGCGCTCCATGAGCGGCAGGTGCCACTTTTTGCGGTCGAACAGTACGAGCAGGTTGACGTTCCAAGTGAAGAAAAACTCCGCGGCTGCATTGTCAGCCTTACGGGCGGAATTCTCGACCAAATCTGAGTTGTACGGGGTGCGACCTTCGACCGTGCCCGGCATCTTCACTTCCCCGGCGAGAATGAGCCTTCCCGCGTCCCCGTAAATGCGCAGGTCGGAGCGTTTACGATGGAGGGCTTTCGACTCCTCGATCTCCGCGCGCCGGAAGGGCCATTCGGGATGCAGCGCGAAAAGAGCGTTCAACCAGCCGGCCACGCGGCTGCAAAACGTCACTTCGTAGATGCGGATGTCCGAATCGGCCATGCCGGAAGTAAAGAGACTGAACAGGACTTTGACCAACAAAAAAGCCGCGCTTTCGAGCATGAAGGATGGTGGCGGCCGTTGGATTCGTGGCGCAATGAAGGCAGCCGATCGCGCAGGCTACGCGTCCGCTTTCGAGCAGCCGAGCCAGGCGAACCGGTCGTTCTTGAGATGCCAAAGCGTCAGTTTCCCGCCTTCAAAATCATCCGCTTCCAGGTCGGCAACGATATGAAAGTGCCGGTGCCCCTGCTCGTCGCTGCCGGCTTGTTTGAGATACGTGAATTGGGCGCTGTCCGACGATTGCGCGCAGGCCACCGCAACGGCGATGGCCCAATGTTCTGTTTGGGGATGCAACCTCACTTCCCACGCATTCAAATGATCGACAAATTCAATCGAATGCTCGAGATCGCCCAAGAACTGCAGAAAGCAATTGTGGCGTTTGAGGTCATCCAAAACCTGTTCCGGCACGGGCTTTCCCATCAGGTCCATCAGCTCGGCCACGGTTTTGAGCCGCATGCTGCGCAGGGCGGTGGCTTGGGCGATGGGACCCGCCAGCCATTGCAGCTCCGGCGGCAGTTGTTCCTGAACAAAAGTCGTACCCGTAGCCAGGATGATCTGGTCCTGTTGTTCCGGCAGCAACGACTCCCAATCGGCCACTTTGTTTGCCACCCAGCCTTTGAGGAGGGGCCAGAGGTCGGCGAACAATATCCGCCGTTCCCTCAATTGTGTTTCCAGGAGAGGCAATGAATCCTTTAAATGCGGGTAGGAGTGGCAGACATCCCGGATCTGTGAATCGCGGAAGCGAAGGATGGCCGGATTAAGCAGAATGTCATCGGCCGTCTGCTCTTCAATCACCAGACGGGAAACCCCGGTCGCCATCTCAAAAAGGGCCACCCCGGCGGAAAAAATATCGGAGGCCGCCGTGGGCGGCACTCCGGCTTCCACGTTCGAGGCATCGATCAACACCTCCGCATGATCCGGCGTGGCAGAGTAAATGTATTTCTGCGTCTCGTGGGCATGCCGGAAGGTGAACAAAGCGCCCAGGTCCACGAACCGGATGCGTCGATCGGAAAGCCGGATGATATTCTCCGGCTTGAAATCGATGAGAATAATCCCGTGCTGGTGGAACAACCTCATGATCGAAAGCGCTTCAAAGACGGCTTCTCTGAAATCATCGATCCACCCGCTCTCATACGCGGCCGCGGCGGCCTCCTCGCACCAGGATTTGAGGTCCTGGCCTTCCAGGTATTCCATGGCAATGAAGGCGAACTTGGCGGCATAATCGATATGGGCGCCATAATAGACGGGAATAAAGGGACTGAGGCCCTCGATCCGGTGGATGTCTTCGAAGTTGGCCAATTCATGGCTGAAGTCCATGTAGGGGCCATAGCTGACCTCGTCGGCCTTTCCGCAAGCCAGATCGAACATTTTGACAACCACCCCGGGATGATCCGTGCGGTAAAGCTGCGTTTCGGCATTCTTGCTCAGGAGCAGAGTGAGCTGCACTTCGCCGAGACCAACCAACTGCATCCTCAGTCCGGTGAACTTGCCTTTGGTGGGTAACGAGAAGGGCATGGGATGACTAAGCGGCCGAAGTCGCGAGGCATCTGCGCCGGATGTTTGGGCGACAGTTCATCATATCCAGGGTATCTGCCTGCAGGCTGGCATTCTGCGGCAGGGCTTTCAAGACTGGAATTCTTGAATTCTTGAAAACCGGGGTTTACTTTCGTCAACAAGACTGAAGAATCAGACCGTTTTGCTCTCAGAAAACAACAAATATCGCCCTTGCTTGGCGCATCTGTCCTTATGAAGGACAAAATGATCACGGTCAAAGATTGATCCTCGGTCCGCCAGTAGGGTGGTTTCATGTTTGGCCCGAAACCACTCAGCTTGGCCCTGACCGTCTGGCTTGCCTTGGCCTGCTCCCTCCGCTTGCCGGCAGCGCCTGATCCGGCTGCCGCCGATCTCAAAATCGACAACATCATGGCCGCGCCGGAAAGCCCGAGCGAATGGCCCGCCTGGCGGGAACGGCTGGCCGCCTGGCGGCAGGAAACAAAAGCCAAAATCAACTACGACGACCGCCTCTATCGCCGGTCGGAATTTGCTTGGGCGCAATCCTGCTTTTCTTGCTGCTTCGTCATGGTGTGCGACGAAACCTTCTTCGATTGGCAGCAAGGGCGGTTCACTGTCGAGTCGTTCCTCAACCACGGCCTCCGTGAGTTCGGCGGCTACGACGCCATCGTGCTCTGGCACGCCTACCCGCGCATCGGTTTCGACGACCGCAACCAATTCGACTTTTACCGCAATTTGCCTGGCGGTTTGCCGGGATTGCGCGAGGTCAGCCGCGTTTGTCACGCGCGCGGCGTCAAGGTGTTTGTCGATTACAACCCGTGGGACACCGGCACGCGCCGCGAGGGCCTGCCGGACCTCGACGCGCTGGCCGCGCTCGTGCAGGCCATCGATGCCGACGGCATTTTCCTCGATACGATGGACCGGGGCGCGGCGGAGTTCCGGGCCAAGCTCGATGCCGTGCGCCCGGGTGTGGTGCTCGAAGGCGAAGGCGCGCTCCCGCTGGAAAACCTTCACGATCATCACCTCTCCTGGGCGCAATGGTTCAAGGACAGCCCGGCGCCCGGCGTGCTGCGGAACAAATGGTTCGAGCGCCGCCACGTGCAGCACAGCATCCGCCGCTGGGACCGCGACCACACCGGCGAGCTGCACACCGCCTGGATGAATGGCAGCGGGATGATGGTTTGGGAAAATGTCTTCGGCTCGTGGGTTGGCTGGAGCGCTCGCGACCGCTCTATCCTCCGCGCCATGGTCCCGATTCAGCGCCGCTACGCCGGCCTTTTTTGCGGCGAGCGCTGGACGCCGCTGGTGCCCACCGAAACGCCGCAGGTAAATGCCAGCTTGTGGGAGGGTGAGGGCGTGCAATTTTGGACACTGGTCAATCGCTCGGAGAAAGCCGTTGAAGGCCGGTTGCTGACCGTTAAAGAGGTGGCAGGCGCGCGCTATTTTGATTTGATCCAGGGGCGGGAATTGACGAGCGCGAATCAGAGTGAGGGCAGTCGTCAACAGTCTGTTCAAAAAAGACCGCCAGATGGGACGATCACATTCTTCGGCACCATTCCGCCACACGGCATCGCGGCGTTCGTCGCGGGCGGTGGCACAACGCTGGGAAAAGACTTCTCAGAATTCCTGGCGGCACAGGCGAAACTCGAAGCGCGCGCGGATTTTAGCACGAATTTCCCCGCCCGCACTGCACGGCTTGCGCCCCTGCCGCCGGCACGCGAAACTCGCCGCCGCGATCTGCCCCTCGGCATGGCGGCGATCCCGGCGGCAACGCTTGACCTGAAAACTATTTTTCGCGTCCGCGAGTGCGGCTTCTACGAGTCGCAGCCGGAGGCCGGCGGCTCTTTTCCGCGCCTTCACCAGCCGTTGACAATGGCGCGGAAAGTGACTCTTGCGCCCTACGCCATTGACCTGACACCGGTAAGCAACGCGCAGTTCGCTCAATTCCTGAAAGCCAGCGGCTACCAGCCACAGCACCCGGAGAACTTTCTCAAGCATTGGCAAAACGGCGCGCCGCCACCGGGCCAGGAAGACCACCCCGTCGTCTATGTGAGCCTCGAAGACGCGCGCGCCTATGCCGCCTGGGCGGGCAAACGCCTGCCGTCCGAGGAGGAATGGCAGTTCGCCGCCGCCGGACCGGAACAGCGCCGCTACCCGTGGGGCGATGACGTCCGCGTGGGTGTCTGCAACGACGGCAGTCGCGGCGGCACCACGCCCGTGACGGCTTTCCCGGAAGGCCGGTCGCCGTTTGGCTGTTTCGATCTCTGCGGCAACGTCTGGCACTGGACCGAGAGCGAACGCCGCGACGGGCGCACGC
Source organism: uncultured Verrucomicrobiota bacterium (assembly GCA_964363225.1). Classification (GTDB taxonomy): domain Bacteria; phylum Verrucomicrobiota; class Verrucomicrobiia; order Limisphaerales; family CAYIIH01; genus CAYIIH01. The sequence goes on from CAYIIH010000004.1 coordinate 13,632, forward strand.
GCTTCTGCATCCTCAAAGGCGGCTCCTTTTACAGAGCGCGCGGCTCGGACTGGTATGCCGATGGCGGCCCGCAGCCGTGCCAGTTCGCAACCAAGTTCCTTCTCACCTGGCCTGGCCTGGACCGGTGCGCGACCATTGGCTTTCGTTGCGTGGCGGATATCGAGTAAGCACTCTTTTTTGATTGCTGGCGGAATAGATTTGAGCCTAACTGACCGCGTTCAGCCCGAGCACTGCAACTGCGGCGCGCCACTGTCTGGGCCGTTTGGAATAGGGCGGCTTTGACGTGGGCACGCGGGCGGAGACCTCGCGGCACCATGAATCAATGACCATCAACATGAAGACAAACCAACACGAACCAGGAGTGAACCAACAGCAGAGATTAACCCGGCGCCGCTTTATCAAAGCCGGCGCCGCCGCCGCGGCGTTTACCGCCGCCTCGTGGAGCCGGGTCTTTGGCGCCAACGAACGGGTCGGCGTCGGAGTGATCGGCTTTGGGTTGATTGGCCGGATTCACACGCGGAATTTCAAAGCGCAGCCCGACGTGCAGATCGTCGGCGTGGCCGAAACGTACCACCCGCGCCTGGAGGCAGCCGCGGAGTTGGTGGGCGGGAATGTCGCCAAGCACACCGATTTCCGGCGGCTGTTGGAGAACAAGGCCGTCGATGCAGTCGTGGTCGCCACGCCCGACCATTGGCACGCGCTGATGACGATGATGGCCTGCGCCGCCGGCAAAGATGTTTACGTGGAGAAACCGTTGACGCTCTTCGTGCGTGAAGGCCGCTGGATGGTGGACCTGGCGCGGCGTCACAAGCGGGTCGTGCAGGTGGGCACCCAGCAACGGTCCGGGCCGCACTACCAGCAGGCGCGCGAGTTGGTGCGCGGCGGACGGCTCGGCCAGCTCGTGTCGGTCCAGTGTAACTTCTTCCGCAATGTCGCGCCGGGCTTTGGCAACCCGCCTGACGGAAATCCTCCGCCCGAACTCGATTACGACCTCTGGCTCGGACCCGCCCCGCAGCGCCCTTACAATCCCAATCGCGCCATTTATCATTTCCGTTGGTTCTGGGATTACTCCGGCGGCCAGATGACCAATCTCGGCGCGCATTCGCTCGACACCGTCCATTGGATCGCCGGCGTCAAAGGGCCGACCGCCGTCACCAGCGCCGGTGGCCGCCACTTTCTCAAAGACAACTGCGAAGTGCCCGACCTGCAGGATGCGCTCATCGAATACCCCGGCTTCCACACGGTGTGCCAGTTCCGCGAATGCGCCGCCGGCTTCTCGAAGACCGGCATGGGCGGAGTGGATTTCCATGGGACCAAAGGCAGCATGTCCCTCGGCCGTGACGGCTTTGAGATCACCGCCGACAAGAAGGAGAATCCGGTCAATATCCTCGCGCGCATTATCGGCGGCCATCCGGTCGGCGGACCGCAACCGGTGCCGGAGACGGGCGAGCAATATTGGACCGAGCCGGCCGAGGACACCTCGGGCGATTGGAAGGACCAATACGTCCGGCACACGCGGAACTTTCTCGAGTGCATCAAGTCGCGGCAGGAACCGAACTCCGACCTGGAAAGCAGCCATCGCGTGGCCACGGTGTGTCATCTGTCCAACATCTCGTTGCACACCGGCCGGAAAATCCGCTGGGACGCGGAGAAGGAACAAATCATCGGCGACAGCGAGGCGGCCAAGATGCTCGTGCGGCCTTACCGCAAGCCGTGGGATGCGGAGTTGCGTGCGCTGGGCGTCGTGTAACGAGATCGGCATCTTGAGGTGAGCAACGCCCGCCCTTGCCTCGGCCCTTTCCTCCAAAGAGGATGGCCGTTGAATTAAGCAAAATCGGCCATCGTTCTTGTCCTCGTCGTCGCCCTCGTTCTTGAAAAGCTCGCCGACATTCGAGGACAAGGACGACGAGAATGAAACCGGGACACACTCTTAGCTTGAACCTAAATCCGGCAGTTGGGGAACGAGAAAACCGCAGATGGACGCAGATAGACGCAGATAAAACAGGGAAAGCATATCTCACCCGGGAGGTGAATCGTTGCCGGTATGCAACTCGTTCGTATCTGCGTTTATCTGCGGTTGAATTGCTCTTCTTAGCTTGAAGGCAGCAGAACCGGAGCGAAGACAGCCGTTGCACATTGGACCAAAATGAAAAGTACCTTAACCCGCAGAGAAATGCTGGCCACACTGGCCGGGGCCACGCCGCTTCTGGCCGCCGCGCCGTCACTCTTCGCGGCCAACAGCACCGGCCAGAAACGCCTTGGCGTCGGTACCTACTCCTACAATATCCACTGGAAAGCCGCTCGCGACGGGCATCCGAATGCCCGGTTCAAGGACGCGCTCGAATTCCTTGAGTATTGCCATCAATTCGGAGCTGGAGGCGTGCAGGCTGCAATTGGTTCCAAGGAGCCGGACTATCCGGCCAAGCTCCGCGCCAAAGCCGAGGCCTGGCAGATGTATTTTGAGGGCCAGGTCAGTTTGCCGAATGAACATTCCGACGTGGACCGTTTCGAGGCCGACCTCCGCGCGTGCCGGGAAGCCGGCGCCACGGTCGTCCGCGCCGCCATGTTAAGCGGGCGGCGCTACGAGACCTTTGCCTCGGCGGAAGCGTTTCGCCAGTTCGCCGAAAAATCATGGCGATCGCTCACGCTGGCCGAGCCGGTCCTCAAGAAACACCGCGTCCGGCTCGCCCTCGAGAATCACAAGGATTGGCGCGTGCCGGAGTTGCTGGACCTGCTGCGGCGGATCAGCAGCGAGTTCGTGGGCGTCTGCGTTGACACCGGCAACAACCTCGCTTTGGTCGAAGATCCGATGGCGGTCGTCGAAAGCCTCGCTCCCTTTGCCTTTTCGTCCCATCTGAAGGACATGGCGGTGCAGGAATATGAAGAGGGCTTTTTGTTGTCGGAAGTCGCTTTGGGCGAAGGCTTCCTCGACCTGGAGCGCATCGTCGCGCTCCTGCGCCAGGCCAATCGCAAGCTCCAATTCAACCTGGAAATGATCACGCGCGACCCGCTCAAAATCCCCTGCCTGACCGAAAAATACTGGGCCACGATGCCCACTCTGCCCGCCCGCGAACTGGCCGCCATACTGACGCTGGTCCGCCGTCACCCCTCGCAGAAGCCGCTCCCGCGCACCACAGGTTTGAACACTGCCGACCAACTGGCCCTGGAAGATGAGCATGTCCGAAAATCCTTTGCTTACGCGCGCCGCGAGTTGAGGTTGTAACCACCCGTTGCGAAAGAACGGGGCGTGGCCCCGCTCCTGCCGGGAGCCGTAGCTTACTCCCCTTGAACCTCGTAGCTGCCGACATCAGGAGGCTCTGATTGAAAAGTCCGCAATCCGCAATCCGCAATTGAAAGGAGCCTCCTTACGTCGGCTGCTACAATTCAAGGGAGCAACGCGTGGCCCGATGGCCCAGAAGGCTACCCGTGATCGCTGCGGAAGGGCGGCTTTCCAGCCGCCCAATCTCAGTGACTGGAAAGTCGCCACTGCGAGGTTCGTCCCACAGGCTTTACTCCAAGATCGCGGCCACAGCGGCTTCTTGAAAGGCGCGGCGGACCGGTGAATTGTCGCCATTCGGGAAACCGGCCCGCTGGATCATCAGCACGAGAACCAGGTCTTTCTGCGGGTCGGCCCAGCTTTGGGTCGCGTAGGCGCCGCCGTGCCCAAAAGTGCCCGGCGAGAGCATCGCGGTCACGCCGGCGGGGGTTTTGACCACGGCAAAGCCAAAGCCAAAGCTCATGCCGTCCACGAAACCGGTTCTTATGTCGCCGGTCTGCGGGCGGGTCATTTGCTCCACGGCGGCGGGAGAGAGCAGCCGTTGGCCTTTGAAAGTTCCGCCATCGAGCATCATCTGGTAGAAGCAGGACAGGTCACGAGCCGTGGAGAAAAGCCCGCCGGCAGGAAAGGGCGTGCGCCGGTGATCACTTAAGCCGCCTTTGATGAAAGAGATTTCGGTTTCCTCGAGACCGCGCCCGTTCTGGGCCGGCTTGTAGGATTTGGCCAGGCGTTTGAGCTGGCCCGCCCCCGGCCAGAAGGTCGTGTCTCTCATGCCGAGCGGGCTAAAAATGCGCCGCCGCAGGAAATCCTCGTACTTCTGCCCGGAGGCAACTTCAACGATGCGGCCCAGGGTGTTGATGCCGGCGTTGCTGTATTCCCATTTGCTGCCGGGCGGGAATCGGAGCGGCTGCTGCGAGTAAGCCATGACCAACTCGGCCAGCGAACAGTCCGGCCGCGGGGCCGACACGTCGCCCAGGCCGGAAGTGTGGGTCAGCAAATCCCGCAACGTGACCGGGCGCGGCGGGCGCTTCAGCTTGAGCGCTTGGTCCGATTTCTCCTCGATCATCCACTGGCTCTTGAATTCGGGCAGGTGTTTTTCCACGGCATCTTCCACCGAAAGTCTGCCTTCGTCCTGCAGCATGAGCACGGCGAGGGAGGTGATGGGCTTGGTCATGGACGCTATCCAGAAAAGGTCGTCCGTCCGCATTGGCTTCTGGTGAGCAATGTCCGCCAAACCCACCGCTTCGAGGCTGACGACTTGACTGTGGCGCGCCACCAGCGTCACCGCTCCCGAAATCGTCCCGTCCGCCACGAACTCCTGCATGCGCTTGGGAATCTCTTGCAGCTTGCGCATGTCCATGCCCGCGCGGGAAGACTCGGCAGCAGCGGCGGAGACGCAAGCCAAGGCCAGCAGGAAGCAACCGAGGAGGATTTGCTTTGAGATTTTCATGCGCCTTGATTTAAAGGATTCTCCACCGCCAAGCCAGAGTATTTGCAGGGGCGGTCGAATCCCCGTTCGCACAGGGCAAAGAATACGGGCGAAGAATAGACGTGGCAACCAAGGGGGATGCCTGCGGTTTCTTTTCAAAGTGCTTTCCCCAACTTCTCGATCATCCTCGCCACGCGCTCGCGATGTTCCAGGAGCGGACGCGGGTCGGTGGTGAAGTGGGTCAGGTCTCGGGAAACCTCCGCGGGCACGCTCAGGAGTTGGCGCGCTTGCTTGACCAGGTCGGTATCGCCCTGGGCAGACCGGACGCGCTCGAGGGCTTGCTGCAACAGCCAGAAATACTCGTAATCCTCCATGCCATCACGGAGGTTTTCCCAACGGAGCGAATTGACCGGCTCGTCAAGAGAGGGCGTCGTGGAGGCGTTGGGATCGCGGCGCGGGGGATAGAGGAAGCGGCCATCGCCGTTACCCCACGGACTCTTCTTCCCGACCGGCGTATCGTAGCCTGACACCCAACTCATGGGGTCCTGCCACGGGTCTTGCAGTTGCGGCGCCGGGTAGGCGCACGGGCTGGTCCAATAAATGGTCGCCCAGATCAGGAGGCCGCTGACGCCGTATTGCCAGGTTTGCCAGGGCCAGAGGCGGAGTTCGGTGCCGGGATGGTCAATGAACTCCGTCACATAAGGCGCCTTGGGCCCGGTGCAGATGTACCACCAGACTTCCTCGCCCGCATCCCGGCGGGCGCGGACACGTTCCGGCGTCCATTCGGGCGTGAGGCCACACCAAATCTCAACGTGGCTCATGAGCGCCGGCTCCGGTTGCTCGGTGAGCATGCGTCGGACGCCGGGCGCGGCTTCCTTGATGCGTTTCATGCCGGCGACGACAAACTCATAATCTTTCGGGTCCGGTTCATCGAACCAATAGGTGAAGGCTTTGTTCAGCCAGCCGCGGTCCCGCAAATGCTTTTCCACCTGACTGAGGTAATCATGGAAGAGCCGCGCGTGCTCCGGCGTCCCTTCCTTGAAACCCTCCAACTCGCCCAGATGCCGGCTGTGGAACGTGCCGCCGCCCATCCCGCGCAACGGCAGTTGGAACGTGTTGAAATGATGCTGGTCGAGCCATTTAGTGGCCGCGCGGTCAAACCGCGCAAAATCGACGCGCGCCTGCTTGTTCGTGCCCTCGCCGACAAACCGAATGTCCATCGGCGCGTGATCATAGAACGAATAGGGGCTGATCCGATGCTCGGCAAAGTTGCGCAGGTACTTTTCATAAACCGCTTCCTGATCCTCCCGGCTGGCCAAACGATGGTAGCGGTTGATTTCGCCTCTGCCCAGGCCGAGCGCGCTCTTCAGATGCGTCTCTTCCGGCAGCGCAAAATCGAACACCTGGACCTCCAGTGGCGCGCGCACGATGCCGAAGCTGGTTTTGAGTTCGAGTTCGCCGCGGTACTGGCCGGCCTTTGTGCCGCGTGCCACGTGAAACGTCAGCCATAACGGCTGGTTTTGGCCGGCGCGCAACGCGAGCGGCGTGCGCAACGGCGGCAGAGGATCCGGATACCACCCGCGCAGGCACGAGGCGTCGGTGGGCTGTGTGACTTGCACATAAGCCACTTCCTCCACGCGCACCGCAATAGGCGCCTCCTGGCCCCGACTGTCGCGCAGCGGACCCGCTTGCGCGGACAGGAGTTCGCCGTCTTTTTCCGGCCGCAAAATCACCTGAGCCGCTTCGTACTCTCCCTGCGCCGCGGACACGGCAACCGGCTTGAGCTGGCCGGGGTCCGGTTTCTCCGGCAGACCGCGTTCGCGCCCGATTTTCCAGCCGCTTTCACACCACCAGAGACCCAGATTCTCCGTTCCCAGCAACCAGTAACCTGGACGGCGGTCGCTCAAGAAATTGGTTTTCCCTGCATCGCCGGACGGCGGGTTTTGGGCCTGCCCTGACAAGGCGGCGGTGATCCCAATCAGCAGCAGGCGGGAGGTGAACTTAAAACCGAGACGGATGAGACTTAAAGTTTTCATATCATTGGCCATCAATAGTGATCGCCTGTCATAATGGATCAAGCCAGGGCGGAAACGATTGATTTCGGTCAAGGAAGGCGCGGGGCTTCTTGATCCGGGCCAAGTGCGGGCTCGGTCTTTCGCTAACCTGGATTTGAAATTGAACGTTGTCCCCCCATGTACGCCGGAACTTGCCTGCCATCCTCCCTCACTCTTCAACGTCGATTCCCAGCCCAAGCTGCCGCGCTGCTTCCTTCATCGCTTTCACCGCCGGTCGTCGGCCTTGACCTTCTGGTCGTCGCCAAACACCAGTTCAAAGTCCACGCCGAGCTGGAGCTTCTTGGGGTTCATGCGGGCGGCGGGATTGATGAAGCACCGGAACAGTTCCGCCCAGTTCTCCAAAGGCACCGAACCGTTGATCGTTATGCCCTGCACCAGCTTGGTCCCGCCCGTCACGGAGATGCCAGGCGTCGGTGTTGTCCCGGTGGGCAAACTGCTGCCCGTGGGTGCGGTGGTTGATGGTCCAGTAGCGAATGTCGTTGCTGCTGGCGGCGTGCCAGTCGCGGGCGTCGCTGATTCCGGCGTGAACGCTGGAATAATCCACAAGCCATCCTCATTCGGGTCGATCTCGTCAAGAGCCTCTCGCATAGCTGAAGGGGACATGAACAAGAACTGTGGCGACATTGGTAATCTCGTCGGAGACGTCACGCCGTTCTTTCCCGGGCAGACAATGCGAGGTGTTTCACGGCCCTAATGATTGCCAAGACTCATTTCCAATTTGCGGGACGCGCCAAGCCGCGCGTCTCTGCGTCTCGACACAAAAAAGCGGCCTCCGTTTCCGAAGGCCGCCGCGAGTTTGCGTCAAGTGCTCGCCGTTTGATTTGCGGATTCGGCGGCGTGGGCGGGGGAGTCGGCTTGCTCTTGCCACCACCGCCGGAACGCACGGTGATGCGGGCGGATTGGTAGCCGGTCACAAACGCGGCGTTGGCGGATTGGAATTGCGGCATGAGGTTGTCCATCTGGTCGGTCAAGGCGGCATCGGCGGCATCAAATTCCGCGCTCATTTGTTCGGTGGCGGTTTTCGTGGAGGCGCGGGCATCGCGCGGTTTGGAGATGCTGGCGGGGTGAGAGTTCGGTTTCACTACCTGCCGGTGGCTAAGGTTCGTGCTTCGTTTTTCTGCTTAGCCGCTCCAGGGCCACGGCATCCATATACTCTTCATCCTGATTGGCATAAACTGCGTCCAGGATCATGGGCGCATCGGGCGCGAGTGCGAGCCACTGGGTGATGGGAGCAGGATCCGATGCGCGGTGGATTGGCGCATGGGCATCCCAGAGTTTCCCGGCCAGGTCGGAGCGCGGCGCGGCCACCAGCCAAAGGCCGAGCTTGTCTTTCGGCATCCTGGCGACATCGCCTGATAGCCCCGCAGCGGCCGGCAACGCCGTTCTGGCGGCGAGGCGCAGGTTCTTTGCGCCGACCTTGTCCAACCATCTGTTCGCTTCGCCGAGGCTCCACGGCGGTTTGCCATACGCCATTCGCAAATGGAGAGTCACGTGGCGCTCGGCAGCCTGGCCGGCCAGCGTCCGCAACGTCTTCTCAAAGGCCGCCTCGGTTTGCTCGCCGCCAAAGTTGTTCTCCGGGTGGCGGTGCAGTGAAAGAATCAAGTCCCGCGCCCCGATGATCTCCATCTTGCTCAGCACATCCGCCATGGCGGCCATGCTCGCGGAATAGTCCGCAGCCAGGTTGTCGATCAATCGCAACCTGGGGTAAAGGTTGAGGCCTGAACTCAGATCGACAGACACGTGAAGTCCCTGGCGGCGAAGCCAGCCTGACTCCCGCTGCAATGCGGCTTTCTCGCGCTCATGCAAATAGCGCCAATCCACCACCACGCCATCGAAGTGTTCAAAGAAAGCAGGCCGCGCCAGAATCTCCTCTTTGATCGAGCGGGCGTGGCGCAATGGCAGGACACGCCCGCGCGGTCGCGGCGGCGGTGCCACGTGCGGGATTTCCTCGACGCCGGCCTCCTGCACCTTCACGGCGAAGATGCGGATGTCGCCGCCCGCGATGGTATCGGCAGCGCTCATGCCAAGTCGCGAACCGTCAACGCCTTCGGGCACGCAGCCGACCGCGCCCTGCTCGGACCGGGCCAAAGGCAGTTCACGGATGGATTCGATGAGGCCGCAATGCGACACGATTTTCAGCGGCAGTTCGCGCCACGAGTTGTTGGCCATGCCCAGCGTGTATTCGCCTGGCCCCTTGCGGCAGGTGATCAGGCTCAGTTCGCGGCTGCCGGCTTCGAACAGTTGCTGCTGCCGGAAGATTTCGTCCAACGCTTGGCGCACTTCCGCCCGAAGCTCATACGGCTTGGGCAACGGTTTATCGATTTCGCTGCGCAATGGGCCGCCGGGCTGCGCTTTGGCCTCGATACCAAAACCGCTTGCCAAGGCGGTCAGCCTGCCCTTGCCACCGTTGATTACGACGGTCGCCGCCGCGGCCGTCTGCCCGGCGATGCCTCCCGGCAGTTTGGCGAGGTTGCCGGCGGTGATGACCAGATGGCCGCCGCTTTCGACGTAGGCCTGAAGCTTTTCGCGGATTTCATGTCCACCCGACAATTCCCCCGCCGCCACCACGACCGGATAGCGCGCCAGCAGCCAGCCCGGCGCGTCGCTGAGCAGGCAATCGGCGATGTCACCGTAAGGCGTCGGGGCGATAAAGCCGCGTTCGTCATGAAAATAGGAGGAGTCTTGGTAACCGGGGTAAAGCAGGTCGAGAATGGCGTCGGTCAGGTAGTCGCCCGGTTCATAAGGCAGGTTGCCCCAGACGCGATAGATTTTGTCCGAGTAAAGGTGACGCGGAAACGTCCACCCGGAGTGGAAGTCGAGCAGCACGGCTACGGGCGTGTGCAGGACGCCGGGTTGGCCGTGTTCCCTCACCCAGCGCTGCGCGGCCTGTTGGATTTGGCCGATGGGCGAGAGGTTATCGCCTTCGAGCCAGCCGTTCTCGAAGCCGACGGCGACACAGTTGTAAAGAATGTGGCTGTAGATCAGCCGCTTCATCAGGCTCAGGCTGCTGCCTTTCGTCGGACCAAAGTCATAACCGTCGCTGCGGCCGCTGGAGCCGTAGGTTTTGAAGCCCCAGCGATTGTAGATGGAAGCGTTGCCAAACCACGGCACGCCATATTGTTTGCCCGCCCCGCGAATGAAAGCGTAATAGACCTGGTTGTTCGGCAGCGCCTGCGCCGTTTCCGCGCCGATGAGCGTGTACGTGCCTTCCTTGAGGAAGTAATGGCCGAAGTTCAGCGAGACCAGCGTGGCGTGCTTGTGGCCCAGGTCGCCGCCCATGCGCTCGAAGTGCCGCTGAAAGTTCAGATATTGCTCAAACCGGCTGGCCGAGGCGGGGGTCATTTGGCTCGCGTAACCGCCGATGTAACGGCCGTCTTGTTCGCCAATGTCCGTGCCGAGCCAGCGTTCGCCGAGTTTCGATTCCAGCGTCGCGAAGGCTTCGGCAGGCGGCTGGAACTGTTGCCAGTAACCGCCCGGTCCAGAGCCGGGCACGTAGCCCCAAATGTCGAAGAGGTAGAGATCGCGGCGTTGGATCTCATCAGCCAGGTCGCCGAGATTCTTCGCAAACAGGATCGGATAGGACGGCCAGATCACGTCGCCGAGTTCGTGGGTGCGGGTAAACTTCTCGATCTCTTCGGTGTAGCCGACGATTTTGTCATCCTGCACGTTGAATCCGCGCAGCGCGGTGAACTGGGTGCGGTTCTTGAAGGTCTACCAGGTCGGCGGCTTCACGGCGCGCCGGCCGTAATCCGGGTGTTCGCGCGGATCAAGGAGATGGCCGTAAACACGGCGGGACGGAGCATTCTTGCCAAGAGTAGATACGTCCGGGCCTTGTGCCAAAGACGGAGGCTGGGTTTCCAGCAGCAGCACCCCGGCCACGGCCATGGCGCCCAGCAGCGCATTGTTTTGCAGCGGCATAATGGAGTCAGTTCACCACAGTTCCGAGGTGATTCATGCCAAACGGGCGTTCCCTTGTTCTTGTTTACAGTTTCTCGATCACTGCCGCGCAGCACTTGTACTCGGCGGTGGCGGTCACCGGATCGAAGACGTCGTTGGTGATGGCGTTGGTCGGGCTTTCGATGAAGTGGAAGGGCATCCAGATCGTGTCGGGACGGACCCGCTCGCCGACGACGGCGCGGCAGGTGACCGCACCGCGGCGGGTGCGCACAGTCACACGTTCGTTGGCCGTAATGCCGTGGCGCGCGGCTGTGGCCGGGTGGATTTCCACGAAGTTTTCCGGCTCTTTCTGGTGAATGACGGCGGCTTTGCGCGTCATGCTGCCGCAGTTGTAATTGTAGAGCGTGCGCCCCGTGGAAAGAATCAGCGGGAACTCATCGTCCGGCTCTTCCTTCTGCGGTTGAAAGACGATCGCGTGGAACTTGCCCTTGCCCCGCGTGAATTTGCCCGCATGGAGAAATTGCGTCCCCGCGTGGTCCTTCGTCGGGCAGGGCCATTGCAAGCCGTCGCGCCCCGTGATGCGCTCGTGGCTGATGCCGCCGAACATCGGCGACAGTCTGGCGATCTCGTCGTAGATTTCCGCCGGGCTGGCATAGGTCATCGGATAACCAAGCGCCGCGGACAGTTCGCAAAGGATTTCCCAATCGGCTTTGGCCTCGCCGGGCGGGTTGACCGCTTTGCGAACCAACTGCACGCGCCGTTCCGACGCGGCGAAGGTGCCGTCCTTCTCGGCCCAAGCGGCGCCGGGCAGAACGACGTGCGCCAGCTTGGCGGTTTCGGTCAGGAAAATGTCCTGACAGACCAACAGATCGAGCTGCCGCAAATGGGCGATGACTTGCGTCTGGTTCGGCTCGGTGGACACGATGTCCTGGCCCATGATGAAGAGCGCTTTCAGTTCGCCGCTGGCGGCCGCATCGATGAGCATCGGAATTTTCTTCCCCGTCGTTTGCGGGAAAGCAACGCCCCAGGCCTGCTCGAACTTGGCGCGGACGGTGGCGTCGCTCCAGTTCTGGTAGCCGGGCAGCTTGTGCGGCATCGCGCCCATGTCGCAGGCGCCCTGC